>CAMAWO010000029.1 GCA_945861925.1 Bifidobacterium breve
GTCATGTGCATATCTCGAACCGCGAGGGCGATCATGAGCGACATGCTCGTGGTGTAACTCGAGCCTGGATTGCAGTCGGTCGCGAGGGCGATGGTGGCGCCGGCATCGAGGAGCCGGCGGGCATCCGGGTAGGGGGAACGGGTGGAGAACTCCGCCCCCGGCAGCAGTGTGGCGACGGTGTTGCTTGCCGCGAGGGCCTCAATGTCACGGTCGTCGAGATAGGTGCAGTGGTCGGCCGACGCGGCGTCGAGTTCGACGGCCAGTTGAACCCCGCCGCCGTGCTGCAGCTGATTGGCGTGCAGGCGCGGGGCGAGCCCGGCCGCGATACCCGCGAGAAGCACGGTTCGAGCCTGGTCGACGTCGAACGCTCCCCGATCGCAGAAGACGTCAATCCACTTGGAGTTCGGGGCGCAGGAGTCGAGCATGTCTCCGGCAACGAGTGCGACGTAATCGTCGGGTCGACCCTCGAACTCGGCGGGCACGACGTGCGCACCAAGGTAGGTCGTCTCATCCGTCACCGACCTCGCGATTCCCAGCGCCCTGGCCTCGTCGATGGTGGTGAGACCGTAGCCGGATTTCGTCTCAAAGGTGGTGACGCCACTACGCCTCAACTCGGCTGCGAGCCGCCTGAGATTGGCGGCGAGCTGCTCGTCGGTTGCGCCGCGAGTGGCGGTGACCGTGCGGCGAATACCCCCAGCCGCGTATGGTTCGCCGCTCATGCGCGCGGCGAACTCGTCGGCCCGGTCGCCGGCGAACATGAGATGGGCGTGCGAGTCGACAAAACCCGGGAGCACGGCCCGACCCTCGAGGTCGATGACGGTGGTGGTCGGGTCCACGTCCGCGCTACGGCCAACCCACGAAACTCGACCGTCTTGAATCACGATTGCGGCGCCGGTGACGATACCGAGGTCACCCTCGCCGAGTGCCGGGTCGTTCGTGACGAGGGATCCGATGTTCAGCAGAGCGGTGGTCTCACTCACCCTCGGTGTCCAGCATCGGCACATGCACATGCTTCTCTCGCGCGACGTCGACTGCGAGGTCGTAGCCGGCGTCTGCGTGCCGGATGACGCCCATGCCCGGGTCGTTGGTGAGGACGCGCGCGAGTTTTTGCGCGGCCAGCGGAGTGCCATCGGCGACGCTCACTTGACCGGCATGGATGGATCGGCCGATGCCGACACCGCCGCCGTGGTGGATGGAGACCCACGAGGCTCCCGATGCAATGTTCACCATCGCGTTGAGAAGGGGCCAGTCGGCGATGGCGTCGGAGCCGTCAAGCATGGCCTCGGACTCACGGTATGGGGAGGCGACTGAACCGCAGTCAAGGTGATCGCGGCCGATGACGATGGGCGCACTGACCTCGCCCTTGGCGACGAGTTCGTTGAAGGCCAGACCCGCCTTGTCGCGTTCGCCGTAGCCGAGCCAGCAGATGCGGGCGGGCAGGCCCTGGAACGCGACACGTTCCTGGGCCATCGTGATCCAGCGGCGCAGGTGGTCATTCTCGGGGAAGAGCTCCAAAACGGCACGATCAGTGCGGTGGATGTCCTTGGGGTCACCGGACAGCGCAACCCAGCGAAATGGCCCCTTGCCCTCGCAGAACAGCGGACGGATGTAGGCGGGGATGAACCCGGGAAAGGCGAAGGCGCGTCCATAACCGCCCTTGCGTGCCTCGTCACGGATCGAGTTGCCGTAGTCGAACACCTCGGCGCCGGCATCCATGAATCCGACCATCGCCTCGACGTGCTTGGCCATCGACTCCTGCGCGCGCTCGGTGAACTCCTCGGGTTTGCGGTCGGCGTACTCGCGGGCCTCGGCGACCTCGAAGCCCTCTGGCACGTAGTACAGCGGATCATGGGCAGAGGTTTGGTCGGTGACGATGTCGGCGGGCAGTCCGCGGCGCAGCAGTTCGGGGATGATGACGGCTGCGTTGCCGACGACGCCGACCGACAGCGCCTTGCGGTCCTGCTTGGCCTTGAGTACTCGATGGATTGCATCGTCGAGATTGTCGGCGATTTCGTCGAGGTAGCGGGTCTCGACCCGGCGTTTCAGCCGAGTGCCATCAATGTCGATCATCAGGCAGACACCCTCGTTCATCGTGACGGCCAGCGGCTGGGCGCCGCCCATGCCACCGCACCCCGCCGTGACAGTCAGGGTGCCGGCCAAGGTGCCTCCGAAGCGCTTTACTGCGACAGCCGCGAAGGTCTCGTAGGTGCCCTGGAGGATCCCCTGGGTGCCGATGTAGATCCACGAGCCGGCGGTCATCTGCCCGTACATCGTGAGGCCGAGATGCTCGAGTCGGCGGAACTCAGGCCAGGTGGCCCAGTCGCCGACGAGGTTTGAGTTCGCAATGAGTACGCGCGGCGCCCACTCGTGGGTCTGCATGACCCCGACCGGCTTGCCGGACTGCACGAGCAGAGTCTCGTCCCGCTTCAGGTTCGTGAGGGTGCGGACGATGGCATCGAAGCTCGCCCAATTGCGGGCCGCCTTGCCGGTGCCGCCGTAGACAACGAGCTCATCGGGATGCTCCGCCACATCGGGGTCGAGGTTGTTCTGCAGCATCCGCAAGGCGGCCTCGGTCTGCCAGTTCTGGGCGGTGAGGGTGGTGCCGATGGGTGAGCGCACGGGGCGCGGTCCGGTCATGGGCCAATTCCACCGCTGCGTCAAGTGTTTCGATAGGTCGTCGGGTGGATTAGTGTCTCAGATACGAGATTCTAGGACGAAAGGAGGACTGACGTGGCAGGCAATGTCCCAGCGGCAACCCGCACGCTGGCTGTGCTCCGTGCGCTCGCCTCCGCCGCCTCGCCGCTCACCGCCGCGAGCCTCGCCAGGGACCTGGGCCTGCCACGTTCATCGGTGTACCACCTGCTTGCTGCGATGGAGGACGCAGGCTTCGTCGCACACTTCCCCGAGGAGGGTCGCTGGGGTCTAGGGGTCGCCGCCTTCGAGGTCGGCGCGGCCTACCTTCGTCACGATCCCTTGGAGCGGTTCGCACGCGCACCCATCCGGCGACTTGCGGCCGAGGTCGCGCACATCACCCCATCGGTGGCCCTCCTCGGCGTCCTCCATGGGAGTCAGACGCTGTACCTGCTCAAGGAGGCGCCATCGAATCCCGTGACGATCGTGGCCGAGGTCGGGGTGCGACTTCCGGCATCACTCACTGCGTCGGGTCGAGCCCTGCTGGCTGACCTGCCCCAAGCTCAGGTAAGAGCACTCTTCCCACGCAATGACACTTTCATCGACCGGACGGGGCGCGGGCCGATGACGCTTCGGGCGCTCAACTCGGTGCTGGCGCAGGAGCGAGCTCGAGGGTGGTCCGAGGAGGATGGGTTTATCACCACCGGTCTGGCCTCGGTGGCCGTTGCGTCGCATGATCATGATGGGCGCCCTGCTGCCTCGGTCGGGCTGACGTTCCGCTCGGACCAGGCTGATGATGCGGCGCGGGCTGCGCTAGCAGTCGCGGCCCGGCGTTGTGCCCACGAGATAACGCGCCGCCTCAGGGGTTCAAGTCGTAACATTCCCCCATGACGAGGCAGTGGAAGCGCATCACCGGCAGGGCTCTCGCCTGCGTCATCATCGTCATCCCCTTTGTGCCGCAGGCCCCTGCCCATGCGGCCACGGCGGGCGGCTCGTGCACGAAGGCAGGAGCGAAGACGAAGAGCGGCACGGTCGCGCTCGTCTGCACCCGGGTGAGCGGACGACTCGTATGGCGCCGTGCCAACGTGGGCGGTGCAGCCGAACAGCCATCGGCTGGATCATCGTCGGTCTCTTGGGCATGGGTTCACGACAGGTCCGTCTGGGCTCCCAGCGGCACGCCACCGAAATGCGCCTACCCGATCATTCCGGCGGGAAGCCTCCTCGACTTCGGCAGCGCCGTCTCGATGGTCCAGCCGGGCCAGACCCGCGGCGGCAGTTTCAAGCCGCACGGGGGCATTCGCTGGTCCAACTACGGGCAGTACGTGTCCGGAGTTCGCATCACGGTGCCATTCGACGGTGTCGTGACGAAGGCCTCGCACTACACGACTGATGGCACGTATCAATTCGGCGTTAACATCATCAGCCCCTGCGGATTCATGGTGCGGCTCGGGCACCTGCGAACCCCGTCCCCGGAGTTCAGCAGGATTCTGGCGACCCTGCCGCCAGCCGCGCCCGATGACTCCCGTGAGACCCTCCTGAACCCGCCGGTACCGGTCAAGGCAGGCACGGTAATCGCCACTGAGGTCGGCGATCCCAATCCGGCCAACCCGGACGGCCTCGGCACCTTCGCCGACTTCGGGCTCGTCGACCTGCGGGCACCGAATCCCGCCGCGTCCATCGCGACGAACGCGGCCAAGGAGTACGCGTCGTACTCCGTCTGCTGGGCCGAGGCCGAGTACCTCGCGGCGAGCGACCGGGCGATCGCGGAAGCTCTCCCTTTCTCGAATGGCGACCCGGCAAGCATCTACTGCCGCGGCAGGTAGGTCGCGGTCGGGCTTGGCCCGGAACTGGTTGGCAGGCGGGCCCGAGTTGTGCCGGGCGGTGGGGGTTGCCTACCATCGGCGTACCGGCGCCCGCTGGCAGGTCGACTGTCGGCGCGCCAACCCGCGAGGAGCGAATGTGGCTCGCGGGCCAGCCGAAAGGCCCTTGGCGTGACTGCTGAGCAAACCCAAGCTATCCGATTCCCCGTCGATGCCGACCGGATGCACCGGTTTGATCCCGAGATGACCGCGATGATCCTCGCGTATGTCGAGGAGCGCCTTGCAATCGTCGAGACCCCGGTTGACGGACTCGGCGATCGCGCGGTCCTCGAGCAGGCAGTAGCAGGCCTCATCGGCGATGATCCCCGCGATGCCCGTGAAGTGCTCGACATCTACGTCGAGCACATGGCCGACACAATCCTGTCAGCCGACAGCCCGCGCTTCTTCGCCTTCATTCCGGCCGCCCCGACCAAGGCCTCACTGCTGTTCGACATGGTGGTCTCAGCGGCGTCACTCCAGGGCTGCTCGTGGCTTGAGGCGGCTGGAGCCGTCATCGCCGAAAATCAGGCATTGCGAGTCATGGCCGACATCGCGGGGATGCCGGCATCGTCCGGAGGGGTCTTCGTATCCGGAGGGTCTGCCGGTAATCTCTCGGCCCTCGTCGTGGCCCGCGACATGGCCCGTCGAAAGCGCATTGAGCAGGGACTCCCGGAGATTCGACTCCGAGTCGTCGTGAGTGATCAGGCGCACTCATCGATTCGCAGCGCCCTGAACATTACCGGGATGGATGCGCTGATCGTGCCGACCCTCGATGGCAGGCTGGAAGGCCAGTTTCTCCGCGAGGCGCTCGATGAAGATCCGGATCTCAGTGACATCGCCGCGATCGTCGCAACGTGCGGAACGACGAACGCCGGGATCATCGACGATCTCGTCGCTGCGGCTGACGTCGCTCGGGAGCACGACTGGTGGTTCCACGTCGATGGTGCCTACGGCGGCGCCGGAATGCTGTCAGCGGGGATTCGTGATCGCTACCTTGGGGTCGAACGAGCCGACTCCCTCGTCATGGACCCGCACAAATGGTGGTTTGCCCCCTTCGATTCAGCGGCACTCCTCTACCGCGAGCCGCACCTCGCCAAGTCTGTTCATACCCAGGATGCCGCGTACCTCGACGTCATCCACGAGGACGACGACGACTTCAACCCGAGCGACCTCGCGTACCATCTCACGCGGCGCGCTCGAGGAATGGCCCTGTGGTTCTCGATGGCCGTCAACGGCCTCAATGCGTATCGCGACGCGGTTGACCATGCACTCTTGATGGCGACTTACGCGGCGGACCGCATTGACGAGCATCCGGACCTCCACCTGCTGCGGCGACCCGATCTCTCGGTCATTCTCTTTCGCCGGGTGGGATGGCTCCACGCTGACTATGAACAGTGGGGTCAGCGACTCCTGCGCGACCAGACCGCATTCGTGACGCACAGTGCCTGGCGGGGCGAGACGGTCGCCCGACTCGTGTTCCTCCACCCGGGCACCACCACAGCAATGGTCGACGAGGTACTCGCCACCCTGAGCTCAGGAAACTATCGAGCATAATCGAAACGAACTACATCGAGTTTGTCCAGAAGTCTTGCCAGCGCACGAAGATGAGACCGAGGACTGCGATGTACCAGGCGGCCAGCACGAACACCCGCAAGCCCGCAATCGCTTCCAGATTCGCCTGCCATGACTCCGGCGAGGGAATTCGCCCCGACGCGAGGTTTGCTGCTGTCACCCAGATGGCAATGGGTGCCGTGACCGTCCAGACGACCATGCACCATGGGCACAGGGCCCCGATGGAGTACAGGCTCTGCCAGACGAGCCACTGAACGAAGGCAAACCCGAGGAGTGCGCCGGTGTTGAGGCCGAGCCAGATCCACCGGGGGAGTATCGCCCCGGTTATGAGGGTGACCGCGACCGTGATCACCACACTGAAACCGATGATGCCGAGGATGGGATTGGGGAATCCGAACGCTGCGGCCTGCGGCGTGATGATGACGGATCCGCACGACAGCACTGGGTTGATGTCGCACGTGGGCACATACGTTGAATCGCTGAGGACCCGAATTTTTTCGATGGTCAGTTCAACCGCAGCGAGCAAGCCCAGCGCACCACCGATGATCATGATGATCGCTGTGGTGCGATCCAGACGGAGTGAGGTCTGTGACTGCGTGGACTGCATAGTTCCGCTCCTTCGTCGTAGTAGGCCCCAGTTATCGCGACGTATACGACGACGGAAACGGAGAGGTGGAGTCAATCGATCAGTCGGTGAGACCGGCCTTGCGCAGTGCCTTCCACGCGAGCGGAAGCAGCCCGGCGGCGGCAAGGATCTTCAGTGCGTCGCCGACGAGGAAGTCGCGGACGCCGTAGGACCATGCGGACTCCAAGCCGAACCAGGGGAGCCCCGTCGAGTACTTGAGCCAAGCGGTGCCGACCACGTAGATGATCACGTTGCCGATGACCATGAGCGCGACTGAGCGCCAGAAGGTGCGCGTCGCGCCGTTCTCGGCGATCCGACCGACGACGAACGCGGCAATGATGAAGGCGACGATGTAGCCGTAGGTGGCTCCACCAAACCCAGAATCCCCCAGGCGGAAAATGGGAGCTCCTAGCGACCCCACCACCGCATAGAGGAGCATCGCCGCGGTACCCCGCCACTGGCCCAGCACGCCAGCGCTCAGCACGACCGCAAAGGTCTGCAGGGTGAGGGGAACGACCGGATTCCACGGCAGGTAGAAGGCGAACTGCGCACTTGCGGCCACGAATGCTGCGCCGCCCACAACGAGGACAACATTGCGAACCCACGCGACAGGAACGATGTCGGCAATAACTCGGGGTTGCGGGGCAGCGAAAGCCACGGGTCCTCCTCGGAAGAAGCGCGCGAGCCGTTCGCGCGTACGAACACTATCTGGTTACCATAGGGGAGTTATTGAGCACCCGCCGAGTCGTTGGGGAAGACGAACTCGACGAGGGAGCGACGATGGCAACGCACGTGAAAGTGAAGAAGGCTCAACACCACGCCAGTGAGGCCCATGGCGTGGTGTTCATCCATTCCACCAGCCGGGCCCTGTGCCCGCACCTCGAATGGGCGCTCGCCCGCGTGTTCGGAGTCCAAGTGGACGTCGACTGGGCGGGGCAGCCGATTTCCCCGGGCTCCCTACGGGCGGAGATCATGTGGCAGGGTCCGGTTGGAACGGGAGCGCGGCTCGCGAGTGCGCTCGTCGCCTTCACTCCCGTCCGCCTCGAGGTGACCGAGGACGCAGCGCCCGGGCGAACTGGCGAGCGGTTCAGTGCGACGCCAAGCCTCGGGCTCTTCCGCGCTGACATCGGTCCGCATGGTGATGTGATGGTCTCGGAGGACCGCCTTCGAAACGCGGTGGCCCGGTCAGCCGGTCGGGGTGCTTCACTCTCAGACGCGATTGCCAAGCTCATCGGCGACCCATGGGATGCTGAACTTGAGCCGTTCCGGTACGCCCATGAAGGCTCGACCGTCCGCGTGTTGCCCCAAGTCGTGTGACCGATGCGTCCGGAAGAGCACACGGTTTCGGGCGATTTCGAGGATTGGACGACCTGCCGCTCGACCTCGTCGCAGCGTTCATCAGCAAACACTCGGTCGCGCATTTCATCTTCAACTATGTGAGGGACTAGCCGGAAGGCCGGCGGGACGCACACCCCAGATCGTCGTGGCCGCGGCGGTGGTTCTATGGGTTCGCATGGTCATTCATCACGATGCTCGCCGTTCGGTCGGTCTTCGGTCTGCGCATGGGCCGCAGCCCAGCCGTGATCAACTCGCCAATAACGTTCGCCAGACCGCGGCACGATCGGTGAGGATCCCCTTCATGTCCATGTCTAGGAGCCAGTAGCGCAGGTTCCAGCGAACGAGCTTCAAGACCACATCAGGTGGGAAAGACAGCCCCGCGAATGCCGCAGGAGGCCGTGCGAATGGTTTGGCGCGGCGGATACGCTTCATTGCGCGACCCTCACTCACCCCGGCCGGACCGTCAACGTAACAGTGCCTTTTGGATTCACCCCCCATCTCCGCATGGCATAGTGGTGATATGGAAGATTTGGGGCAGACTGCGAAGACACCAGAGTTTTATGCGGACGCGTTCCAAATCGCCTCGTCGACGTGGGGGGTCGATCTCATCTTTGGACGAAACTTCGAGGAGGGGGTGGGACTTCGGGAGCCGCGAGCAGCAATCGCTATGAGTCCTCAACTCGCTGAGGAACTCGGTGCGCAACTGACGAAGATCGCCAAGCTACGGTCAGAGGGCGTAGGCGCGACCACCCCCGGACCCGCTGAAATCGGAAACTTGTCATGACAGTGACGGACGCGCCAACACCAATCGGCGCGGGTGCGCACCCTAGTACTTCGCTGACCATCGGCGGCGGAAGTTCATCTGAAAGTGCGTCGATTTCGTGGGTATTGCGGTCGATCAACGACGCTGAAGGGCCGCGCGTCTTGCCCCGCACCTTAGCCCTGATTTGCGAGGACGGGGCTTGGCTCATCGATGATGACGACGCCAACGCCTTCGGCGTAGGTGACACCTTCGCCGAAGCCCTGGAGGATTACAAGGACAGCCTTGCTTGGCTGACGCGGTCCATTGGCGAAGACTCACACGAGATAAACCTTCGTCAAGCAGCCTATGCACGTTCGATGTTGGACGCCTTGTTGCCGTGAGCGGCCTTGACGCCCGCAGAGTAGGTCAGGCGCTCACCCGCAAGGGGATGAGTGCTGATCCCTCGAGGGATCACGTCTACTACACGAGGTTAACGTCATCTGGTTTGGAACTCCGTACGAAGATCAGCCACAGCGAAAGAACCATAGGGATCAGCCTCGTTGCCCGAATGGCCAAGCAATGCGAACTGAGCAACGGCGAGTTTCGTGAACTGGTGGCGTGCCGAATCGATCAACTCAGGTGGGATGAGATCGTCGAAACGCGTCTGCGAACTGAAACGCTGCGTTCCCAGGGAATCTAGGCCAGCTAGTAAGCATCACACCCGCCAGCGGACGTGGATAGTTGCCCTCCAACGTCGAATTGATGCGTCAGGCCCATCAGGATGCTCGTTGATCAGTTCGAGGATCTCATGGCCGCACTCGACTGACCCGCCGAACCGATGCCTGAGGTCGTGCAAGTCGCCGCCGTGAACGCTACAACGGAATGTTGCCGTGCTGTCCGCGCACACCGGGTGTGTCGAGCAGCACGCGAGCAACGGCCCGGCGGGTCACCTTGGGATCGACAACCTCGTCAACGACACCGATCTCGACCGCTCGCGCAACGCCGCCCGAAATGACCTCATGCTCAGCAGCGAGCTCGAGTTCAACCTGCGCGCGAGCATCGTCAGGGACCTCGGCTAGGCGTCGGCGATGCAGGATCCTGATGGCCGCGACCGAGCCCATGACCGCTACCTCGGCGTCGGGCCAGGCGAACACTCGGGTCGCGCCGAGCGAGGAGGAGTTCATCGCGACGTAGGCGCCACCGTACGACTTGCGGGTCACGACGGTGACTCGGGGCACGACACATTCAGCGAAGGCGTGGAGCAGCTTGGCCCCGCGGCGCACCACCCCCTCCCACTCTTGCCCGAGTCCTGGCAGGTAGCCGGGGACATCGACGAGCACGACAAGGGAGACGGCGAACGCATCGCACATCCTGACGAATCGGGCAGCCTTCTCGGCGCTCGAGGAGTCCAAGCACCCGCCGAGGCGC
This sequence comes from Bifidobacterium breve, assembly GCA_945861925.1. Lineage (GTDB taxonomy): Bacteria > Actinomycetota > Actinomycetes > S36-B12 > S36-B12 > WLND01. The sequence continues at coordinate 10,196 of CAMAWO010000029.1, forward strand.
ATCGGGTTGTTCGCGACAATGCCGGTCGTGCGGCCACCAAGGCGGCCGAGGCCGACGACGATATTTGGAGCCCAGCGCTCATGAAGTTCGACAAACGTGCCCTCATCAACGAACGCCTCGACGATTGGGTGGACGTCGTAGGCGCGGCGTGCAGACTCGGGCATGAGCGCCCCGAGGTCGACGTCGGCGATGGAGTCGATATCGAGTGAGCCCTGATGGCCGAGGAGCGATGCCAGACTCCGCGCGCGATCGAGGGCCTCCTGCTCACTGTCGGTCGTGATATGGACGACCCCACTGCGGCGTCCGTGTGGCTCGGCACCGCCGAGAGTCTCCATGTTCACGTCCTCACCGGTGACGGAGCGGACCACCTCCGGGCCGGTGACGAAAATGCGACCGGCGGGCGCCATGATGACAATGTCGGTGAGAGCGGGGCCGTAGGCGGCGCCACCTGCAGCGGGCCCGACGACCACGGAGATCTGCGGCACCTTGCCCGAGGCGCGAGTCATGGCAGCGAAGACTCGGCCGACACCATCAAGGCTCAGGACACCCTCGCGTAGTCGCGCACCGCCTGAGTGCCAGATCCCGATGACCGGTGATGAATCGGCTAGCGCGCGGTCATATGCGGTGATGATGGCTCGACAACCGTCGTTGCCCATCGCTCCACCCTGCACGGTGGGGTCGGTGCAGAAGGCCACGACGTTCGTGCCGTTCGCCCGGCCGACTGCGGCGAGCACACCTCTATCGTCCTCAGGGGTGATCGTCGTGAACTCGCCGCCGTCGAAGAGGTTCATGAGCCGGGCGCGAGGGGAGCGCGGATCAAGTTCGATGACGCCTGGGGTCACTGAAGACATGTCAGGCGCTCCTGAAAATGAGGGCGACATCGTGGCCGCCGAAGCCGAATGAGTTATTGAGCGCGGCAATATCGCCGGCTGGCAGTCGCCTCGGCTCACCGGTCGCGATATCGAGATCGACCGCAGGGTCCTTGTCCTGGAGATTCGCGGTCGGCGGCACGAGTCGGTCGCGCATGGCGAGGAGGGTGAAGATTGATTCGATTGCGCCAGCCCCACCGAGCAGGTGGCCCGTCATCGACTTCGTACCGGTGACCACCGCATGATCTGCGGCTGAGCCGAGGGCGCGGCGAATTGCGACGGCCTCGGCGATATCGCCCTGGGGCGTCGAGGTGGCATGGGCATTCACGTGGACGATGTCGGCCGCTGTGAGACCGGCCTCCTCGAGAGCAAACTCGATTGCCCGTGCGGCCCCCCGACCCTCAGGGTCGGGCTGGGCGATGTGATGGCCGTCAGATGTAAGCCCGGCCCCCGCATAGACCCCGTAGATCTTCGCGCCACGGGCGGCGGCGAATTCAGCGGATTCTAGGACGAGGAGGCCAGCCCCCTCGCCCATGACGAATCCGTCGCGTCCGAGATCGTAGGGTCGTGAAGCCGACGTTGGGTCATCGTTTCGTGTGGAGAGTGCGCGCATGGCGGCGAATCCAGCCATCGTGATCGGGTGAATGCAGGCCTCGGTTCCGCCGGCTATCACCACGTCAGCGCGTCCGGTCTGGATCATGCGGGCGCCGTAGGAGATGGCCTCTGCGCCGGAGGCGCAGGCGCTCACCGGGGTATGGACACCGGCACGCGCGCCGACCTCGAGTCCGACGATTGCCGCAGGTCCGTTCGGCATGATCATCGTGACCATATGGGGGGAGATACGCGAGGGTCCGCGCTCGAGAAGGGTGTCGTAGGAGTTCATGAGCGAGGTGATGCCACCGATGCCTGACGCGACGACCGCGCCGAGACGATCCGGGTCGATGGACGTGATGCCTGCGTCCGCCCATGCCTCGCGCGCGGCGATGAGGGCGGCCTGTTGCGAACGGTCCATTTTGCGGACGTCAACGCGATCAAGGACGTCGGCCGGGTCGACGGCCATGATCCCGGCGATCTTCGAGGGCTGGACATCGACCCACGGTTCGTCAATAACCCGGATTCCTGGCTGCCCGGAGAGGACTCGCTGCCAGCTCGAATCGACATCGCCACCAACTGGGGTGGTCATTCCGAGGCCGGTGACGACAACCTGACGGGTCATTGATTCTCCTGCAGTCATGACGGGATGGTCGGATGGTTCGAGGGGCCTGATGCGAGGCGGGGACGCTCGTCGAACGCGGCCCCGCCTGCGCGAATCAGGAGTTGGCGGCGATGAAGGTGACAGCGTCGCCGACGGTCTTGAGGTTCTTAACCTCGCTGTCCGGGATCTTTACACCCCACTTATCCTCAGCGGCCATGACGACCTCGACCATCGACAGCGAGTCGATGTCAAGATCATCGACGAAGGACTTGTCCGACGTGACTTCCTCGACCGGAACGCCGGCAACCTCGTTAACGATGACGGCAAGGCCGCTCAGAATGTCCTGGCTCATGATTCCCTTTCGTGTGCTTGGTGTGAACGCGGTGGTTGGTGCGGTTGTCGTGCGATCGTGCGTGTGACGTCCGGTAAAGCCTGATGGTGATGCTGAGAGGGTAGTGCTACGGGAGCGTGACGACCTGCGATGCGAAGACGAGTCCCGCCCCGAATCCGATGAGCAGCGCCGTGCCCCCGCTTTTCGCCTCGCCGGTTCGAAGCATGCGCTCCATCGCGAGGGGAACCGAAGCGGCCGAGGTATTGCCCGCTGTGACAATGTCGCGGGCAACTGGCACGTGAGCGGGCAGTTTCAATGCCCTGACCATGGCATCGGTGATCCGGTTGTTCGCCTGATGGGGGATGAAGGCATCGAGGTCGCCTGCGTCGACTCCGGCTGCGTCGAGTGCGCGCTGAGCCGCCTTGGCCATCTCACCCACCGCCCACCGGAAGACCTGCTGCCCCTGCATGGTGATGACGGGGAAGATCGGGCCGCCGTTGTCGCGGTACTCGATGAGCGACTGCGACATGTTGATGGCGTCCTTCTGGCCACCATCGGCTCCCCAGACGGTCGGGCCAATGGCTGGGACCTCGGATGGGCCGATGACGACGGCTCCGGCCCCATCGGCGAACAGGAAGGCGGTGCTCCGGTCATGGGGGTCGATCCAGTCGGTGAGCTTTTCGACGCCGATGACGAGGACGTAGGTGGAACTGCCGCTGCGAACCATGTCGTTCGCCAGCGAGACGCCGAAGCAGAAGCCGGCACAGGCAGCTGAAATGTCGAACGCCGCGGCGTTGACTGCTCCGATGCGTGCAGCCACCTCCGTGGATGCCGAGGGCGTCTGGTAGGGATGGGTGACGGTAGCGACGAGCACCATGCCGATGTCGGTGGCCGCGATTCCCGCAGCTTCGATCGCCTTGTGCGCTGCCGAGGAGGCCATGTCGACGACGGACTCGTCCTTCGCTGCGAAACGCCGCTCGGTGATGCCGGATCGTTCCTGGATCCACTCGTCGGATGAGTCGATGAAGGTGCAGATCTCGGCGTTGGTCACGACGCGCTCGGGGCGATGAACGCCGATTGACATGATGCGGGCGAACTCGGCGCCGTGCTGGGCGCGGATTGCTACGTTCATCCGGTCGACTCCTGTGACTCCGGGTGGAGTCTGACGATGGGCTGGCCGGGGGAGACGGGGTCGCCATCGTGGACGAGCCACTCGACGACGACGCCGCCGTGTGGTGCGAGGATCGGCGTGCTGTCGCGCAGGGTGTCAATGGTGCCGACGGTCGCACCGACGGCGAGGGATTCACCCACCGGTGTGGTGAGGGTCTGGACGAAGGTCCCCTTTGCCGGGGCGATGAGCAGGCGCCACGTGGGTTGGCTCCCGATGGGAGTGTGGGTCGTATGGGCGGCGATCATCGCCCATGCAGAATCAAGGTCATCGGGTGTTTTGACCGCGAGGGTTTCGACTCCGGGCAGGGCCCGTTTGATGAGACCGGTGAGGGTGCCGGCGGGCGGGATCTCGATGACCGCTGTCACCCCAAGCTCGCCCATCGTGCGCATGCATAGGTCCCAGCGGACGGGGTTGCTCACCTGGGTGACGAGGCGACGAAGGACGTCGCGGCCATCGTGGACGACCTGACCGTCGGCGTTCGAGATGAAGCGCAGTCGCGGGTCGTGGGTCGAAATGGACCGCGCGTAGCCGCCGAGGATGCCCGTTGCCGGGGCCATGTGCGAGGTGTGGAAGGCGCCCGCCACCTCGAGTGGCCGCACGCGGGCGCCATCGGGGGGGTCAGCAGCGAATGCTGCGAGCTGCTCCATCGTTCCCGCGACGACGATCTGGCCTGCACCGTTCATGTTCGCGGGGGTGAGTCCGTGTTGCTCAGCCTTTGCGACGACCTGGTCAGCCTCGCCGCCGAGGACAGCACTCATGCCGGTGGGCGTGATGGCCGCCGCCGCGGCCATCGCCTTGCCGCGCTCGCGCACGAACACCATGGCCTGCTCTGCGCTCAGGACTCCGGCACCGACGGCGGCCGTGATCTCACCGACGGAATGACCTGCGCCGGCGGCGACCTGACTGAAGCCGGAACCGGGGTGGGGAAAGAGGGAGAGGAGGGTGACGAGCCCGGCCCCGACGATGAGGGGCTGGGCGATCGCGGTGTCGCGGATCGTGTCGGCATCAGACGTGGTGCCGTGAGCGATGAGGTCGATGCCGCTTACCGCTGACAGCCAATCGAGGCGTTCGCGTACCCCTTCGAGTTCGAGCCAGGGGGCGAGGAAACCGGGGGACTGGGCGCCTTGGCCCGGAGCGACGACGACGAGCATGATGCAAGCCTTCCGATAAGAAGGCCCGTGGGCGGTACCGCGCCAGCCAACGTATGGGGGGTGAACTTGTAGGAATCCTACAAGTTCAGGAGGGAGTCCCAGACGGCGCTCCGAGGCGCGGGTAAGGATGAGATGACCAAAAACACCCCCAACTGACCACCCCCTTCGTCATTTCGACCGGAATCCGGTCGAAATGACTAGGGGATGTCGGAAATGTCCGAATTACTGGTCAGTTCATCCCTGTCGTTGGTTCATTCCTGCGGTCGGCTCATCTGGGGCTGGGTGTTGCGGCTGGTTCGCGACGAGCCGGCCTAGGGTCAGGCCGATTCGCAGGGCGTATGCACCACGCGGATCGGTGGCGCTCCAGCCGGTGATCTCGGCAATCCGCCTGAGCCGGTACCTCACGGTATTCGGGTGGATGAACAGGGCTCGCGCGGTGGCCTCGAGGGACGGCATCTGCTCGAGGTAGGTCGCTGCGGTCACGAGGAGTGCCGGATCGGCGCTCAACTGCTGGTACACCTGCTCGACGAGTTGGCGGACGGCTCCGAGATCGCCGGCCAGCGCCCGCTCGGGTAGCAACTCGTCGGCGCTCACCGGGCGAGGGGCATGCTCCCATCCGGGGGCAGCACGCAGGCCAAGGAGGGTTGAACGCGTTGCCTCGGGGATCTCGGCGAAAGACCCGATGAGCCTGCTGAACACCACCGTGCCTGCACCGAAGTGCGAACTAAGCAACCGAGCGGCCCGCGCTGGATCGGTGGCCCGTCCGACGAGGGCGAGCACCGTTGTGCCGTGGACACCGGCGAGGAGATCGAGATCATGGTTAGCAGCTGCTCGGCGCATGATCGCCAGTCCGCCCTCCGGGTCGCCAGAGGGTGCCTCGCCGGCAAGGACGACGATCCCCTCGCGCCCCGTCCATCCCAGTGCCGCGGCGCGGCCGAGCACGAACTCATCGAGATCATCGCGCAGGAGTGAGTCGATGATGAGAGTCTCGAGCCGGGCATCCCAGGCACCGCGTGCCTCAGCTGCCCGCGCGTAGACCTCGGCTGCGGCGAAGGCGATCTCCCGCGAGTACATGAGGATGGCCTCGCGAAGCGCGGGGCGATCGGCAGGATCGGACAGCTCCTCGATCGCTGATTCGACGACGGCGATGGTCGTGCGCACGAGGGCAACGGTCTGCTCAAGGCTGAGGATCCGAGCCAATTCACGTGGTGCGGCGCCGAAAACGTCAGTTGTGAGGGTCCGCCTGCTGCTCGGGGCGTTGTACCAGTCGACAAACGCTCGGATGCCGGCCTGGGCGACGAGCCCAACCCAGCTGCGCTCCTGAGCACCGAGATCGCGGTACCACGGCAAACCCTCCTCCATGAGTCGCGTTGCCGCGGTCGTGAGGGCGCCCGTCGACTGCGGGAGCCGAGGCGAACGCTGGTCGGTCACTGATCAGCCGATGTTGACGCCGATGATCCGGCCCACACCGTACGTGACTACCGCTGCCCCGACTCCCCACGCCAACTGTCGCGCTGCAGAGAAGATCATGCCGCGTCCGGAGAGTCGCCCGACCACGCTCCCAACAATGATCATTGACATGAGGGAGAGTGAGACCGCGAGAAGCAGGGGGATGCTCGTGCTCGCGGTGGGGCCGGTGAAGAACAGGTACGGCAGGACGACGACTGAAGCCCCGATGGCGAAGGAGATAAAGCTGGAGATGGCGACCTTGATGGGGTTTCCGAGTTCATTGGGATCAAGTCCGAGTTCCTCACGGGCAAGGGTCTCAAGGGCGATTTTCGGATCGGTCATGATCTGGGCAGCCACCATGCCCGCCTGCTCACGAGAGAGGCCCTTGGCACGGTAGATGAGTTCGAGCTCCTTCTGCTCCTCCTCGGGCTTGTCGCGCAGTTCACTCTCCTCCATGGCTATCTCGCGGCGGAAGAGGTCGCGCTGGCTGGCGACGCTCACGTATTCGCCGGCAGCCATCGAGAAGGCGCCGGCGAGCAGGCCCGCGAGTCCGGCGAACAGGATGGTGCTGTTGTTGGGTGCTGCTCCCGCGAATCCCATGACGAGCGCGGTGTTCGAGACGAGACCATCGCTCACGCCGAAGACGGCGGCGCGCACCGCTCCGGAGCGGTCGACCCGATGCCAAGCCTCTCCGCCGGACCCCAGAGCGCGGCGCGGTCCCACCACAGTCTGCGATTGATCGGACCTCATTTGTCGGAAGGTCTCTGCATGGTCGCGTTCATCGGTTGACATTGTGGGCAGTGCATCGGGCTCATCGTCGTACATGCCCTCGGCGGCGGCCTCGGTCTGTTCGAGGGTCTCGAGGATGCCATCAATGCCAAGGGCACGTGCACGGCTGAGCAATTCGGCATCACCCGGATCAAGGCCACCTGTCGGCGACGGGGCCTCGATACCGTGCTCCGCGAGCTTGGCAGCCCAGTGCTCGGCGTGCTTGTCTTCGATGTCAGCGAGCTCGAGGAGCGCTTCGCGCCGGTCACCATCGACTGTGTCAGCGAGGGCTCGGTAGAGCAGTGACGCATTCTGTTCGGCCGAGAGGTAGTCGAGGAATCTGCGCGGATCACTCTTTGACATAACGCCCTACCCAGAACCCTCGGTATTGCCGGCGTCGGCTGCAGCCGGGTCGTGGAGCTGGTATCGCTCGATCGCCGCGTGTAGTTTGGCACGGTCGAACTCGCCTCGCTTGGCGAGCATCGTGAGCGCCTGAACGGTGATCGACTCCGCGTCAACGAGGAAGTGCCGCCGCAGGGCTCCGCGAGTATCGGACATGCCCCAGCCGTCGGTGCCGAGCGAGGTGAAGTCCTCCGGGACCCACTCGCTGATCTGGTCCTGCACTGCACGCATCCAGTCGGAGACCGCTACTACCGGGCCGGGGCGGCCTTGAAGTCGCTGCGTGACGTAAGCGGTTTGCTGCTCACTGTCAGGGTGGAGGAGGTTGTGACGATCGACGGCGAGGCCATCGCGACGCAGCTCATTCCATGAGGTGACGGACCACACGTCAGACTGCACCCCCCAGTCATCGCGCAGGAGCTCCTGAGCGCGAAGGGCCCAATTGACGCCAACCCCGCTTGCGAGCAGTTGCACCTGAATTCCTTCGCCGGAACCCTCGCTGATGAGGTGCATCCCGCGCAGGATGCCTTCAATGTCGGCCCCGTCCGGCTCGGCCGGCTGGACGTAAGGCTCGTTGTAGATCGTGAGGTAGTAGAAGACGTTCTCTGGGTCCTCGCCATACATGCGGCGCAGACCGTCCTTGACGATGTGCCCGAGTTCGTACCCGTACGCCGGGTCGTAGGCGACCACGCCCGGGTTCGTGGAGGCGAGGAGCAGTGAGTGGCCGTCCTCGTGCTGCAGGCCCTCGCCATTGAGGGTTGTCCGGCCCGCTGTGGCACCGAGGACGAAGCCTCGGGCCATCTGATCCATTGCCGCCCAGAACCCATCGCCGGTGCGCTGGAAACCGAACATGGAGTAGAAGATGTAGACGGGGATCATGGGCTCGCCCTGCGTGGCATATGACGTACCGACCGCGGTGAACGACGCCACCGATCCGGCCTCGTTGATGCCCTCGTGCAGGATCTGCCCGGTGACCGACTCCTTGTAGGAGAGCATGAGCTCACGGTCGACGGAGATGTACTGCTGACCGTGCGGGGAGTAGATCATCGCCGTTGGGAAGAGTGAATCCATCCCGAAGGTTCGGGCTTCGTCGGGGATGATCGGAACGAATCGGTGTCCGATGTTCTCGTCCTTGAGGAGGTCCTTGAACATTCGGACGAACGCCATGGTGGTCGCGATGGGCTGCTTGCCAGAGCCCCGGCGCACTGCTTCGTAGGCCGAATCGCCCGGCAGCTTCAGGGGGGTGTTGTTCACGCGACGAGACGGCACCGAGCCGCCAAGCTTGCGCCGGGTCTCGAGCGCGTACTCCACGACCGGGTTGCTCGCCCCAGGGTGGTAGTAGGGCGGCAGATACGGGTCCATTGCAGAGTCCGGGATCGGGATATGGAGCCGATCGCGGAACTCCTTGAGGTCCTCGAGGGTGAGCTTCTTCATCTGGTGGGTGGAGTTCCGACCCTCGAAGTGCGATCCGAGGGTCCAGCCCTTGATCGTCTTTGCGAGGATGACCGTGGGCTGACCCTTCACCTTGGACGCTGCCTCGTAGGCGGCATACATCTTGCGATAGTCGTGCCCGCCGCGCTGCAGGTTCCAGACCTCGTCGTCGGTCCAGGTCTCGACGAGCCGGGCCGTTCGGGGGTCGCGTCCGAAGAAGTGCTCCCGGACGAAGGCGCCATCCTCCGACTTGTAGGTCTGGAAGTCGCCATCGGGGGTGGAGTTCATCAGGTTGATGAGTGCGCCATCACGGTCAGCAGCGAGGAGTTGATCCCAGCGGCGACCCCAAACCACCTTGATGACGTTCCAGCCGGCACCGCGAAACAGGCTCTCGAGTTCCTGAATGATTTTGCCGTTGCCGCGCACTGGGCCGTCGAGGCGCTGGAGATTGCAATTCACCACGAAGGTGAGATTGTCGAGCTCCTCGCGTGCTGCCAGCGTGAGCGCGCCCACGGCATCGACCTCGTCGGTCTCGCCGTCCCCTAGGTAGGCATACACGGTCTGCTCGGAGGTGTCCTTGATGCCACGGTTCGACAGGTATTTGTTGAACCGGGCCTGGTAGATCGCATTGAGCGGGCCGATGCCCATGGACACGGTGGGAAACTGCCAGAACCACGGCATGAGCCGGGGGTGCGGGTAGGACGGGAGCCCGCCTCCCGGATGCGACACCTCCTGGCGAAAGCCGTCGAGCTGGGTCTCCGTGAGCCGACCCTCGAGAAAGGCCCGGGCATACATGCCGGGGGAGGCATGGCCCTGGAAGAATACCTGATCGCCGCCACCGGGGTGATCAGGTCCGCGGAAGAAGTGGTTATAGCCGACCTCATACAGGGTTGCGGACGATGCGTAACTGGAGATGTGACCGCCGACGGCTACGCCGGGGCGCTGTGCCCGATGCACCATAATGGCCGCATTCCAGCGATTGATGCGGCGGATCTCACGCTCAGTTGCCTCATCCCCGGGGAACCAGGGCTCGTTCTGGGGGGAAATGGTGTTGATGTAGTCCGTACTGCGAAGGCTCGGTACGCCGACATTGCGCTCGGCGGCCCGCCGCAGCAGCGACAGCATGAGGTAGCGGGCGCGGTAGTTGCCTTGGGTATCGACGAGGTTGTCGAAGGACTCAACCCATTCGGCAGTCTCGTCGGGGTCGACATCCACGTACTGGGTCGGCAGCCCGCCTGCGATGAGCGGGTCACGGTCACGTCCGGGGGCCATTGGCTGAACCCTTCGGTAAGGCGGCCTCGGGATCGCCGATTGGCCGGTGCGTGGAAACTGGGTTGGATCCAGTATTCCGCAGGCCCCGTTGACTGTCGCAGAGCGGGGGAGCCAAGCCGCCTTCGTCAGAAGATTCCCGACCTATTCGGCCATGAGGCTTGCGCCGAAGCCATTCCTCCGGTGGACTACGCACGTGGGTGCGAGATGGTCGCTCCCGATGAGGAATGGAGTTCGTGGTGACCGCCGCAGCGGACCAGGATGAGGCACGCGCGCGTGCGCAGCGTCTGGGGCTTGTAGAAGGTTTGACCGTGCAGGAGATTGGCTGGGACGAGGATGTCGATGATGTCCTGCGAACCGGAGTCGAGGTGGTGATCGGTGCCGAACTCGTGGACGAGGACTACGACGATGTCGTCGACGTAGTCCTTATTTGGTGGCGCGACGACGATGGCGACCTCGTTGACGGACTCGTTGATGCAATCGGCCCACTCGCAGATCACGGTGTGGTGTGGCTCATGACACCAAAGCCGGGTCGCGACGGTCACATTGAGGCTGAGGACATCGCTGACGCGGCGCCGACCGCTGGCCTGCAGCAGACGAGCACGATCAGTGCCGGCTCGAACTGGCAGGGCACCCGACTCGTCGCACCACGCGCCAAGCGGTAAAGACCTGCGACTGCGGTTTCACGGCCGAGGCACTCCAGACGCGGCAAACGTAGACTTCCGGTCTCAGGTTCGCGCGAGCGAACGCCTCCCCCAATTCCAAGGAGATCCCCCATGTCAGTAGAGGTCGGCCAGGCCGCACCCGAGTTCACGTTGTCCAACCAGTTCGGCGAGAAGGTGTCGCTTGCCGACTTCCGCGGCGAGAAGAACGTCGTGCTCATGTTCTACCCGTTCGCGTTCACCGGCACCTGCACCGGCGAGCTGTGCGCTATTCGCGACCAGTACGTCGATTTCGTCAATGACGACACCGTTGTGCTGAGCGTCTCGTGCGACAGTCCCTACACGCTCAAGGTGTTCGCCGAGCAGGAGAGCCTCACCCATGCACTGCTCAGCGACTTCTGGCCCCATGGCGAGGCTTCGAAGGCCTACGGCGTGTTCCTCGACGACAAGGGCTTCTCGACGCGTGGCACCTTCATCATCGACAAGGAGGGCGTTGTTCGCTGGTCGGTCGTCAATGGCCCGGGCGAGGCGCGCGAGTCGGCTGACTACAAGGCCGCCCTAGCGGCGCTCTAGCCGATCGGTCCGACCGGGAGCCGGGTCTCGACGACCACCCCGGCGGCTGGCTCGATCCGATATGCCGCCGGTCCCTCACTCGAGGGGCCGGCGGCGTTCGTATCGGAAATGACGGCAACGGGTTGGGTGCCTTCATAGAGAATCCCGACATGGTCGTCGGTCGCGTACGAGAGTGGCAGGACGCCGTCACCGACGAGTTGGTGGAGGAGCGGGCGTCGCTGGGCCTCTGAGTCGTAGTGGACGCCGTTGCCGTAGGGGAGTAGCGCGAGGCCATTGGTGACCGCTTCGAGATCGGCCCCGAAGGAGTCGGTTGGCCCGCCGGTATGCCAGCAGATCGATCCAGCGCTGACGCCGCCGAGGATCGCCCCTCGTTCCCAGGCGTCGGTCATCGCCGTGTCGACGCCGTGGAGTCGCCACAGGGCGAGCAGGTTCGCGACGCTGCCACCACCCACCCAAATGACATCGGCGCGGCCGAGAGCTTCCTCGGGCCTGCGGTTCGGCTGGGTGAAAAGGGCGAGGTGATCGACGTCGCAGCCGGCGTCGCTCAGCGCCGAGTACATCGATGAGAGGTACTGGCTGCTGTCACCGCTAGCGGTCAAGACAAGGCACACCCTCGGCCGATCCTTGCCACTGAGGCGCAGAGCCTCGAGGAAGATCGCCCCGGGGCGCATCACCCCCCAAAGGCCGGGGGTCGAGACGAATCCGCCGCTGCTGGCGATGATTCTGCGGGTTGCCATCTCCTGCCTCCGATCGTGGTTAGGGGCGCAGTCGCATCATGCGCTCGAGGGCTGCGAGGCATCGGGGGACCTCATCGACCGTGAACATCCCTTCAAGGACAAGCGTGGCCATGCCGTGGACGGCTGCCCACATCACCTCCTCCGAGCCCTCCCGAAGCTCGGCTGGCAGGGCGCCGGTGGCGACGAGATCGTCGAAGAGTTCCTCGATGAGCGGGTTCTTCTCGCGCTCCGGCGGGCGCGGGCAATGCCCGGAGAACGCGATACGGAACAGGTTTGGGTGGTCGACCGCGAAGGTGATGTAGGCGAGCCCGGCGGCGCTAGCGCGCTCCTGGGCCGACGAGGCCTCCCCGCGCGGGTAGCGGGCCATGGCGCTCGTCATTGAGACGTTCAACTGCGCGACGCCCTCAAGGGCGACAGCCGCGATGAGGGCGTCCTTGTCGGCGAAGTGATGGTAGGCCGCGCTCGGGCTGACGCCAACCTCGTGCGCGACGCTGCGCAGCGAAAGATGCTCCATACCAACGGCCTCGACCTCGCAGATCGCCTGGAGGATGAGGGCACCCCGCAGGTCGCCGTGGTGATACGGGCGATCCTTCGTCGGTGTGGACGTGGACCTTGGCATGGGCTCAGTGTGTCAAACAATGATGGACACGTTCACGCGGTGGCAGAAGCAGGGCTTCACGCCGCTTCTCCGTGCCGGGATTTGTGGGCCGTGAGGGACTTGAACCCCCGACAATCCGCGTGTAAGGCGGGCACTCTAGCCAACTGAGTTAACGGCCCCGGCTGTGAAGGGTAGCGCGTGCCCGGCGGAGTCCTATGACAGGATCGTTCGTCGGGACGGGTATCGCTAGCCGGATGGGAGATTGCCAAGTATGGGTGTGCTCCTCGCCCTCCTATCGAGTCTCACCTGGGGTGTCTCGGATTTCATGGGTGGCCTCGCCTCGCGCAAGGCCGGCCCGGTGCACGTCCTTAGCGTCTCTTACCCCGCCGGAGCCGTCGTGCTCACGGCTATCGCGGTCCTGCTCATCCCGGGCCAACTCTCGACCGAGGTCCTCATGTGGGGGGCGAGCGCGGGAGTCGTGGGAGCCGTCGCGATCGGACTCCTCTACGCCGCTCTCTCACGCGGACCGATGGGCATCGTCTCGCCGGTGACTGCGGTCATGGCCGGTGCTGTCCCGGTGCTCGTTGGTGTGTCGCGTGGAGAATCCCTCTCGGCCCTTGCTGTCGTCGGGATTCTCGTCGCGGGTCTCGCAGTTGTCCTCGTGAGCAGGGAAAATGGTGAGCAGGCGCGCATTCGGGCGTCGACGCTCGGGCTCGCACTCGGCAGTGGGGCCGCCATCGGCGTGTACCTCTCCTTGATAGGTCTTGCGCCCGTCGACTCCGGGGTGTGGGCGGCGGTCATCGGGCGGTGGACCTCGACGGTCCTCCTCCTCGTCGTGCTCATCTTCTTCGCCCGGCCCTTTGTTCGCAGCGGGTTCCCCTGGCTGCTCGTCCTCGCGTCGGGCGTGATTGATGCGTGCGCGAATGGGGTGTTTCAGCTCGCCTCCCAGCGGGGCATGTTGTCGATCGTCGCCGTTGTGGGATCCCTCTACCCGGTGGCGACCGTCACCCTCGCCTGGGTGCTGCTCAAGGAGCGACTCAATGCGGTCCAGTTGATCGGCGTCGCTCTGGCGCTCATCGCCGCAGCCACACTGTCGCTCACCTCCTGAGCCGCGGGCAGTAGGCGGCAGCGCGTACCCTCGCGGCCATGGCAGACTTGTGCGTTCGTGATCTCGTCAATGCCCTCGACACGGCGTACCCGCCTCGCCTCGCCGCAGACTGGGATGCGGTCGGTCTCACATGCGGTGACCCTGACGACACAGTTGAGCGGGTGCTGTTCGCGGTCGATCCGGTGAGGTTGGTGGTCGACGAGGCGATTGAGATCGGCGCCCAGTTCATCGTGACGCACCATCCGCTGTTCCTGCGCGGGGTGCACTCCGTCGCTGCGACCGATGCCAAGGGCCGTCTCGTCCATCGCCTTGTCTCCAATGGCATCGCACTGTTCTCGGCCCATACGAACGCCGATCACGCGAATCCCGGAGTGTCCGATGCCCTTGCCGGGGCGCTCGGCCTCATGGTGGTGCGGCCCCTGGTGCGGCAGAAGGGCGAGGCTTCTGATGTGGGCACCGGACGGCTGTGCGAACTCGTCGAGCCGGTCACCCTTGAGCACTTCGCTGGGCAGGTGGCGGCCTCGCTGCCCGCTACCCGCCACGGTGTGCGAGTCGCGGGCGACCCCCAGCGGACCATCCGAACGGTCGCCGTATGCGGGGGAGCGGGGGATGTTTTCCTGCGCGAGGCGGCCGGCGCCGACGCCTACGTCACATCCGATCTCCGCCACCACCGTGCCCAGGACCACCTCGCCGACAGTGCCTGCGCCCTCATCGACGTCGCCCACTGGGCGAGTGAGTGGCCATGGCTGGAGCAGGCCGCGACGGCATTGCGTTCCGGCGCGGCCGTGCGCGGGGGTACCGTAGCCACGAACGTTTCAACGCACCCCACCGATCCGTGGACCGCCCACCTAGGGAGCACCAACTGAACGCCGAAGCCTCTGCCCAGCACCGCCTCCTCGACCTCCAGGCGAAGGACACCCGCTTGGCCCAGATCGCGCACCGGGTCAAGAACCTGCCCGAGTCGGTCGAGCTCGCCGAACTCGAGACCCGGTTCGCGCGGGCACGTGATGA
>CAMAWO010000030.1 GCA_945861925.1 Bifidobacterium breve
CGAAGGAGCCGGCGGGACAGCAGACACCGACAACGGATCGAACACGAAAACACCTACCCGCGGGGGAAGTCGCAGTACGGACAGGTGAAGCCTCCCGCGGCTCAGGCCAAGATCAGCGAGCCACGCCGTCAAGGGACCTGAATAGTTACAAATTATTGGTCAAATGAACCGGATTCTGGTCATTTCATCCCGCTCGTACTGTTCACGGCCCTATGAGGTGAATTTTGGTTTTTGGCCATAGCGCAGCCGGGAGGCACGGCCCTTCCTCCTTGCTGCCCAACGTGGCGAGTCAAAGGGGCCATGATTGGGTGTACGAGGGTGAGGTCAAGACCCTGGATGAAATGACGAAAAACGTGGTCATTTGGCCAGATTTTTGGCCATTTGAGCCGGATACTGGATGAAGTGACTGGGGGTGGGGTTTGGAGTTTTGGGCGCGGAGAGGGATTGGTTGCTTTGGCACACGATTTTATGAGCGGTTTGACGGGGTCATTCGCAATGCCGGCGGCGGAGAACCCGACCGTTGCCGTCATGGACGCCGTCTTTGCCCACCACGGGCTGAATGCGCGCTACATCAATTGCGAGGTGGCCCCCGAAGCACTCGGCGGCGCTGTTCGCGGTGCGCTGGCGATGGGCTTCATCGGGTTCAACTGCTCGCTCCCGCACAAGGTGTCGGTGATTGAGTTCCTTGACGAACTCGCTCCCTCCGCGACAATCATTGGCGCTGTCAACTGTGTCGTCATCAAGGACGGGCGACTCATCGGCGAGAACACCGATGGCAAGGGATTCGTCGAGTCACTGCGTACGGTCGTTGATCCTGCAGGCAAGGATCTCGTCATCCTCGGCGCCGGTGGGGCCGCCCGAGCGATCGCCGTCGAATCCGCACTCGCCGGTGCCTTGAACATCACGATCGTCAACACCACCGTCTCGCGCGGTCAGGACCTCGTCGATCGTATCAACGCCGACACCCCAGCCACCGCCACACTCGTCCACTGGGATCACACCTTCGAGGTACCCGGCACCACGGACATAGTCGTGAATGCGACGTCCGTCGGCCTTTTTCCCCACGTCGATGCCCGTCTGAACATCGAAGCGAACTCGCTGAGGCCTT
This sequence comes from Bifidobacterium breve, assembly GCA_945861925.1. Classification (GTDB taxonomy): domain Bacteria; phylum Actinomycetota; class Actinomycetes; order S36-B12; family S36-B12; genus WLND01. Next base: position 1,109 of record CAMAWO010000030.1, read on the forward strand.
CGATGGTCGTCGCTGATGTCATCCCCAATCCTCCCCTGACACGGCTCCTCGCAGACGCAGCCGACCGTGGTTGCACCACGCTGGATGGCATGGGCATGCTCGTAAATCAGGGCCGAGTGGCGATCAAGCTCTGGACCGGTGTCGACGTCGACGGCCACGTCATGCGGCGCACGCTCGAGGATCTCTTCGCCTGATTCAACGCCCCCGCCTGCGGCGGCGTTTCAGTTCTGCGACAAATGTGTTGGAGGGTACCCCCCGTAGGGGGTACCCTCCCTGATGCAAGTCCGTCAGACACTATCCGCAGGCTGCCAGTGGCTAGCCCTTGTGCTCGCGCTCAAGGGCAATCTCATCTGCTGATGAGACGCCAGCGGGCAGATCAACGGTCGTCTTCGGTCCGGTGAACCACTTCTTGGCCGACAGATGCCACCCGATCCACAGAGCGATGAATATGGCACCCAAGACGATCGGTGCGTAGTTGACCGACTTCCAGTCGAACGGCACTTCCTCCGCGCTAGGTGCGCCGAGGAAGCCTCGCATGAAGCCTGGTGCACCTGCCGGATAGAGCGGCAGGATGAAGTAGACCGACGTTATGAGGATCTCCAACACAGCAATGGGTGCCATCCACTTCCACTTATTGCCGAGGTTCCACGTCCCCTGCTTGAAGGCTGAACCAGCTTTCCAGCGGTAGTAGATCGGGATCGCGAAGGCAAGGTAGAGACCAAGAACACCAATAGAGACGACCGCGAAGAACGCCGTGACGGTGTAGATCGGCTCCTCGGGGGTGCCGATGTTCACCTTCCACAGGGCCGGGAGGGTGAGAATGAGGCCCGAGACCGTCACCGCAATGACGGCGTATACAGGCGTCTTCGACTTGTTCACTCGTGCCCACAGCTTTGCACCAGGAACAGCACCATCGCGGCTGAACGCGAAGAGCATGCGCGAGGCCGAGGTGAGGCACGCGGTGGTGCAGAACAACTGGCCGATGGTCGCGATAAGCAGAACAGTTCCGGACATCTGCGGGGTGAGCGCCTGATCAAGGATCACCTGAACACCGCCGCCGCCAGCGGAGACAGCAATCGGATCCTGAACCGCGAACAGGAAGGTGAGCAAGAGCACCCAACCACCGATCGCGGAATAAAAGATCGAACGCCAGATCCCCTTGGCCGCATTGTTCGCTGCGCCGTGAGTCTCCTCGGAGAGGTGAGCCGACGCGTCATACCCGGTAATCGTGTACTGGGTGAGGAGGAATCCGAGCGGCAGGACGTAGAACCAAAAGCCCGGTCCGCTCGTGCCGGCGCCGTTCAGTGCCCCATCCGTGCTTCCGTGGAGGCCGAAGGTGTTGTTCACCCGGCCGGTGAAGACGTCAGAGACACCCCAGTGGGTTGCGCCCTCCTTCAGGAAGAACACGAGGATGATGACCACGATGGCCGCGCCAACGACATGCCACCACACGGAGATGTTGTTGAAGATGGCGAGAAGGTGACTGGAAAAGATATTCGCCAACGCTGTCAATAGGAGGATCACGAGGAAGATGACGAAGACTCGCTCAAGGGAGTAGCCCGCGGCCCAAGACTCGCTGAACCTTGAGATGCTGTAGTCGAAGAAGGTCGCCGCACCATAGGCAACCGATGCAACGATGGCGATCAGGCCGACCAGGTTCAGCCAGCCGGTGTAGTAGCCAGCCTTGATGCCGCCCAACTTTGACGCCCACCAGTAGATGCCTCCCGAGGTTGGGTAGGCAGATACCAGTTCGGACATGCAAAAACCGATCACGAGAATGAGCGCGGCGATGACGGGCCATCCGAGGGAGATCGCGATTGGACCTCCGTTGTTCCAGCCGAAGTAAAACGTTGTGAAGCAACCAGCCAGGATCGAGATGATCGAGAACGAGATCGCGAAGTTGGAGAATCCACTCCACGTCCTACTTAGTTCCTGCTTGTAGCCCAACTCGGCGAGACGCCGTTCATCATCGTCTTGCATCGTGGAAACTTCAGCCACCGTAGACCTCCTCATTACTCCGACAGCGTCCGACTACCGGCCGCCAAGGCACATTCCTCCCGGAGACTAGCGAGACCAGGCCCGTTCCGTGCGCAAATGCACACAATTCCCGGTCAGTCTCATCGCCCGGCCGCTTCGTCCAGCCACGTTTCAAGGCGCGCACCGTCGAACTCCGACGCCGCTCGCTCGTACTTCTCCATGCCCCAGGACCAGTAGTCGAAGTCGATAGGGCTGACCGCCTGCTGAATTGACGCCCACAGGGTCCAGCCGTACTTCGACATGAGTGCCCACAGGCGAGCCCTTGCGATCTTCTCCGCCGAGTACTCACCCCAATAGCTCATGGTGAGTAGTTCGAGCATGTCATCCGAGAGCGTCGACTCGCTCCAGATGTTCCCGAGTTCGAAGCTTGCCTCATTGCTCCCCGAGTACTCGTAGTCGATGATCCACACTCGCGCTCCGTCGTCGATGAAATTCGCTGCGAGCAGATCGTTGTGGCAGGGGACGAGGGGTTCAGGCGCTGCCCCCATCGCCACGCGAATCCGCTCGACCAGAGGGCTGAACTCCTCATACCGCGCAGGAAGCCGGTAGCCCCGCTCGCGGACGAGTTCCAGGTAACGGGATTGTAGGTCGAACATGTCGAACCGACTCGCGAAGGGCGGGCCGTTGTGAAGCGTGAGGCAGGCGGATGCAATGCGGGGCAGGTTCTCCGGCGTTCCCACATCGTCAGGGGTGAAGGTACGTCCCTCGAGCCAGCGAACGACGAGAATCCCCTCGCCTCGTCGGTAGTCGACGACCTCAGGTCCGGCGCCGGCCGACGCAGCCGCGCGGGTAGCGAGGTGCTCGTTGTCCCGATCGATAGCAAGGTCGGACGACCCAGGGTCAGACAATCGCACAACAAGGTCGCCCTCAGGTCGGCGCAACCGGTAGTTTCGGTTCGTGATCCCGCCCTCGAGTTGCTCGATACCGGTGGCCTCAGCCATGCAGGGCAGAATGAGCAACCGCGCGGCGTCGGCCGGCGGGATGCCACTGAGCATGCTCGTCACGAGTGCCGACCCTAGACGAGCCGACGGCGTGAGCGACCAGCGAATTGGAATATCGGGGTTGTTGATCGCGGTGCCGATCCAATAGGGCAAAGTGGCACCGTCGGTGCTGTGATCGAAAAGTGATGGACTTGGACGAGGAACGGACGGAGACGCGATGGCTCGCAGGCAGGCACTCGATATCGACACCCTGAAACTAGAGGTGGAGGCGGGACTCATCGACACCGTCGCCGTGTCGATCACCGACATGCAGGGTCGGCTAATGGGCAAAAGGATCCATGCCCAGTTTTTCGTCGACGAGGTGCTCGCCCATGGGACCGAGGGATGCAATTACCTCCTCGCCGTCGACGTCGACATGAACACCGTCGAGGGCTACGCGATGTCATCATGGGACACCGGCTACGGCGATCTCGTCATGCGCCCTGACTTCACAACCCTGCATCGCATGCCCTGGGAGCCCGGGGCCGTCGGCGTCCTGTGCGATGCGCTCTGGGAGGACGGCACCGACATCGTCGCCTCGCCGCGGCAGATCCTGCGTCGTCAGCTCAGCCGCCTGTCTGATGCCGGAATGGGTGCCTTCGTCGGAACCGAGCTCGAGTTCATCCTCTTCGAGGACACGTACGAGGAGGCTTGGCACGCCGGTTACCGCGATCTCACCCCGGCGAACCTCTATAACATCGACTACTCGATGCTCGGTGGAGCTCGTGTCGAGCCGCTGCTTCGCCGGATTCGCAATGAAATGTACGAGGCCGGCATGGTGGTGGAGAGCGCGAAGGGCGAATGCAACCTTGGCCAGCACGAGATTGCCTTCCGGTATACCGATGCGCTCGGCACCTGCGATAACCACGTCATCTACAAGACCGGCTCCAAGGTCATCGCCTCCCAGGAGGGGATGTCGCTCACCTTCATGGCGAAGTTCAATGAGCGCGAGGGCAACTCATGCCATATCCACCTCTCCTTTCGGGGAGCCGACGGTTCGATGGTCATGGCGGACGCCGCGGACCCCTCCGGCATGTCGGCCCTGGGCAAGGCCTTCGTCGCTGGACAACTCGAGCACTCGAATGAGCTGACCCTCCTTTTCGCACCGCAAATCAACTCCTATAAGCGCTACGTTCCCGGTTCCTTCGCACCGACGGCCATCCGGTGGGGCCATGACAACCGCACCTGCGCCTTCCGACTCGTCGGCCACGGCGCGGGCCTTCGCCTAGAGAACCGAGTGCCAGGGGGCGACGTCAATCCCTATCTCTCCGTCGCGGGAATGGTCGCCGCGGGACTCGACGGCATCGAGCGAGCCCTGCCGCTCGAGCCCCCCTTCGAAGGAAACGCCTACACCAGCGACTCCCTGCGCGTGCCTTCCAGCATGGGTGAGGCGCTGCACCTGTGGGAGTCCTCCGCCTGGATTCGCGCCACCTTCGGCGAAGAGGTGCAGGCGCACTATGCGAATATGGCCCGTGTTGAAATTGCCGCATATGGCAAGGCCGTCACAGACTGGGAGCGCTTTCGCGGTTTCGAGCGCCTCTAGTCAGCAAGAGTCTTTTCCATTAACACATCTGAGTTCAGGAGTTTCATGTTCTCCGTCATCAACCCGGCGACCGAAGAGGTCGTCGCCAGCATCGCTCCGACCTCACTCGAGGTGGTTGACGAGGCCATCGCAAGCGCCAACATCGCCTTGAAGAGCTGGCGTGAGGTTGCCCCGAGTGACCGCGCTCAACTCCTCCGCCGATTCTCCGATGTCGTACGCGACCATGTGGAGGAGCTCGCTCAGCTCGAGGTACTCAATTCCGGTCACACAATCGGCAATGCCCGATGGGAGGCGAACAACGTCGCCAATGTCTTGGGGTACTACTCGGGGGCTCCCGAGCGGCTTTTCGGCCGACAGATTCCGGTCGCCGGCGGCATCGACATCACCTTCAAGGAGCCGGTAGGCGTTGTCGGTCTCATCGTCCCGTGGAACTTCCCGATGCCGATCGCTGGCTGGGGCTTCGCACCCGCGCTCGCAGCCGGGTGCACCGTCGTGATGAAGCCTGCCGAGCTCACTCCTCTGACGGCCATCCGACTCGGTGAACTCGCACTCGAGGCCGGTATCCCTGAGCATGTCCTCACGGTCCTGCCGGGCAAGGGGTCGGTCGTTGGCCAGCGCTTCGTCGATCATCCGGACGTTCACAAGGTCGTCTTCACCGGCTCAACCTCCGTGGGAACCTCCGTCATGTCGGGCTGCGCCGCCCACATCAAGGCGGTCACCCTTGAACTAGGTGGAAAGAGCGCGAATATCGTGTTTGCCGACGCCGACCTCGAGAAGGCCGCGGCCACCGCCCCCTATGGCGTCTTCGACAACGCCGGTCAAGATTGCTGCGCACGCTCGCGGATCCTCGTCCAGCGGAGCGTCTACGACCGGTTTATGGAGCTGCTCGAACCTGCAGTCAAGGGGGTCGTTGTCGGCGACCCAGCAGATGAGCGCACCGAAATGGGCCCACTCGTCTCGAAGGGACAATTCGACACGGTTCGGACGTTCCTTCCGGACGATGCGCCGATCGCCTTCCAAGGCACCTGCCCAACCGGGCCCGGCTACTGGCTCCCCCCGACAGTCCTCACTGCAACAGAGCAAGACCGCGCCTACCGCGAAGAAATCTTCGGCCCTATCGTCGTCGTCGCTCCCTTCGAGGACGAGGCTGACGCCATCCGCATGGCAAATGACTCCGAATATGGGCTGTCCGGATCCATCTGGTCACGCGACGTCGGCCGCGCAATTCGCGTTGCGCGGGGGGTCGAAAGTGGCAACCTGTCGGTCAACTCGCATTCCTCGGTCCGCTACTGGACGCCCTTTGGCGGATACAAGAAGTCAGGCCTCGGCCGAGAACTCGGCCCGGATGCCCTCGATGCCTTCACCGAGACGAAGAACGTGTTCATCAGCACCGAAGACTGACGCCGCTGAACCTTCGGCTCACACCCATTCAATGACGAAAGAGGATTCAATGAACGAAAGCAAGTGCCGGCGGCTCGAGGGCCGCGTCGCGGTGGTCACCGGAGGCGCGAGTGGAATCGGTCTCGCTTCGGTCCGGCGCCTCGCTGACGAGGGTGCCCGAATTGTCATCGGCGACGTCGATCCGGTGTCCGGAGAGGCAGCCGCCTCTGAAGTTGACGGCATCTTCGTCAAGACCGATGTAACGAGCGCCGAGGATGTCGCCACGATGTTCCGCACGGCGAAGGACAGCTACGGCAGCATCGACATCGCCTTCAACAACGCGGGTATCTCACCCCCCGACGATGATTCAATCCTCGAGACCGGTATCGACGCTTGGCGTCGCGTGCAGGAGGTCAACCTCACGAGCGTGTACCTGTGCTGCAAGGAGGTCCTCCCCTACATGCTTGAGCAGGGTAAGGGGTCGATCATCAACACCGCTTCCTTCGTTGCCACGATGGCGGCCGCGACCTCGCAGATCTCCTACACCGCGTCCAAGGGCGGTGTCCTCGCGATGAGCCGCGAACTCGGTGTCCAGTTCGCCCGCTCAGGCATCAGGGTCAATGCGCTCTCCCCCGGACCGGTGAATACCCCACTGCTCATGGAGTTGTTCGCGAAGGACCCAGAGCGCGCGGCACGCCGACTCGTTCATATTCCCATGGGGCGGTTCGGTGAGCCCAGCGAGCTTGCAGCCGCGGTCGCATTCCTCGCCAGCGACGACTCCTCATTCCTTACGGCATCGAACTTCCTCATCGATGGTGGGATCTCCGGGGCCTACGTCACGCCGATGTAGTCGCTCGTGGCCCTCGGTCAGTAGAGGTCGGTTCGCCGGTCTCCGAGCACGTCGTTGCGCTCTCCGAGGGACTTGTGACGGGCCCGAGCGACATCTATTTCGGCGAGCAGGAGTGCGGGCTCGTCGGCGCTTATCGGGCCGGCGATTGGAAAGCCATCTGGATCGATGATGACGCTGCCACCTGTCCACGCGACCCCGCGCTCGACCCCGCATCGATCGGCAGCGATGACGTAGAGCCGGTTCGTCGAGGCGGCGGCTTGGGCTCGGATGACCTCGCCGGGTCGCTCGCCCTCGGGCCTGGGTGCGAGCGGCCAGTTTGTCGGAACGCAGAGGATGTCAGCACCACCGACGGCGACTGGTCGGACCCATTCTGGGAATTCAAGGTCGTAGCAGACCATCGCGGCAATGCGGCCGATGGTGGTTTCGATGACTGGCGCAGGCGCATCGCCAGCGATGAAGATCTCCTTCTCGAGGTCCCACAGGTGGGCCTTGCGGTACGAGGCGCGCAGGCCCGTTGGGTCAATAATCACCGCGGTGTTGTAGATCGCTCCGGCCGCGCCACGTTCGGCCAGACCCCCGACGATCACCATGTCGAGCGCTGCAGCTTGGTGTGCCCACTCGGTCACAGTTGGGCCGGTCAGCTCCTCGCTCAGGGTGACGGCTTCAGCCCTGCCCGTGAAGACATAGCCGGACGCCGTGAGTTCGGGAAGGACGATGAGTCTGGCACCGGCCTGCGCTGCCTCCTGGATCGCCCGCCGCGCAGCAGCACGGTTGCCGGCGAGGTCACCGACACTCAACCTCAATTGAGCAGCGGAGGCGAGCACCGCTACTCGCCGTCTCGATGGAGACGCGCGGATTCAAGGAACCTCGTAATGAGCCCGAGGTCGGCAATTCTGCGGTCAGGATGCTCCGGATGCCACTGGACTCCTACGCAGAAGGAGGAGGAGGGATCCTCGCACACCTCGATCGTGCCATCCGGCGCCAATCCCGTCACGGTGAGATCACCGGGGTCCTTCACCGCCTGGTGATGGGAGGAGTTCACGACCACGCTCGTTGCACCGAGCGCGGCGGCGATGATCGAGCCGTCAGTGAACGTGGCCGGGTGCTCGACGAATTCACCCGGCCGCTCACGGTGGATGAGCGAGGAGACGTCCGGGAGGTTCTGGTGGAGCGATCCGCCATGAGCGACCGCCATGACCTGCAGGCCCCGGCAGACACCAAGCACCGGCATGTCTCGCTCGCGGGCCCCCCGATAGAGGTTCGTCTCTGAGGAATCACGGCTCGCGCGTGGCGTATCGCTCGTCTCGTGAGCGGGCTCCCCGTACGAGGCCGGATTGACGTCGGCGCCTCCGACGATGACGAGTCCGTCAAGCCGATCGAGGACCCCGACATCCGGATCCGTGTCGGGCGGCAGGATTACGACGTGCGCACCGGCCTCCTGGAAGAGGTCGACGTACCAGTGCGGCAGGAGGGCCGCCTCGATATTCCAGGCACCCCATTTCGCCGGCTCGAGGTAACAGGTGAGGCCGATGACAGGACGAGGCATGCATGGCATCCTGCCAGTTGAACTCAATGTAGGGGCAATCGGGCAGCGGAGTCGCGCCCCAGATCAGGTTCGAGCAGCGAAGACCGAATGAAGCGCAATACCCGCGGCCACCGATGCATTGAGCGACTCGGTATCAGACCGCATACCGATCTTGGCTACCCAGTCACACGTCTGGCCGACGAGTCGCGATAGCCCCTCGCCCTCGGAACCGATGACCAGGACGATCTTGTCAGTCAGGACATCCGCCGGCAGGCCGCCCACCGACTGCGGCGCGTCGGCCGCGAGGCCCACCACGGTGAAGCCCTGCTGCTGGAGCGTCTCAAGGGAACGCGTCAGGTTCGTCACCTGCGCAACCCGAACCCGGGAGAGCGCGCCCGCTGATGCTTTCCATGCCCCTGCCGTGACTCCAGCCGAGCGCCTGCTAGGGATGATGACGCCGTCGGCGCCAAAGGCGGCGGCAGATCGCACAATCGCCCCGAGATTGCGTGGGTCGGTCACGCCATCAAGTGCGACGAGCAGGGAACCGGTCGACACGTCAGTGAGGTCGGCGTAGTCGTACGCTGGAACGGCCAGGGCGAGACCCTGGTGGACGCCACCGTCGGTCAGCCGATCCATATCGGTGTGAGACACCTCGAGCACCGGGATGTTGAAAGCCACCGCCAATCGCAGGGCCTCCCGCCAGCGATCATCACTCTCCATCTTCACCTGGACGTAGAGGGCTTTAGCCGGGACCTTGGCGCGGAGCGCCTCGACGACCGGGTTACGGCCGATGAGCATGCTGGCTTCCTCACGAGCAGTGCGGCGCCGCGCCGATGCTGGCGGTCGATCCTTCGCATCTTCGGCGCGCTTCGACGCCGCACGCTCGCGGCGAGCGGCCGGGTGGTACGAGCGCTCGGTTGCCTTAGGGGTCGGGCCCCGGCCCTTCAACTGCTTGCGTCGCTGCCCGCCCGACCCGACGGTCGCGCCCTTCTTCGTGCCCTCGTTGCGCATCGCACCGCGACGCTGAGAGTTGCCAGCCATGTTCAGTCCCTACTTTTCAAGCGTCCAGCGCGCGCCCTGCGCGGTGTCTTCGATCCGTATGCCGATCTGATCCAGCCCATCACGAATGGCGTCAGCGGCCGCGAAATCCTTGCGGGCCCGCGCCTCCTGCCGCTGCCCCATAAGCACCTGCACGAGGGCGTCAATGACCTCTGTGGCCTGCGTGCCCGCCTTCTCCCCGGTCGCCCACAAAGGGTCCCAAGGGTTCAGGCCCAATACATCGATCATCGCGAGGGTCGCGCCAAATGCTCCCTCCACGCCTGTGATGCTCTGGGCCGTGAGCGCGGCATTGCCTCGACGGACCTCCTCGTGGAGAACGGCTAGTGCCTGCGGCACGGCCAGGTCACTGTCCATTGCATCGTCGAAACCTTGGAGACGCAGCGCCGGGTCTACCTCGGGAACCGCTCGACCATCCCCGATCATTTCCCAGGAACGCCGGAGGAAACCCTCGATCCGGCGATAACCCTGTCCGGCCTCTGCCACCGATGTGTCGGAGTACTCGAGCATCGATCGGTAGTGGGCGCTTACCAAGTAATAGCGCAGTTCCACCGGTGCGATCCGCTTGACAACCTCGTCAACGAGGAGCGAATTTCCAAGTGATTTGCTCATCTTTTCACCCGAGGTCGTCACCCAGGCGTTATGCATCCACAGGTTTGCGAACGCCCAGCCGGCCGCCTTGGACTGCGCGATCTCGTTCTCATGGTGGGGGAAGATGAGGTCTAGACCACCGCCATGGATGTCGAACTGCTCCCCGAGGTACTTGCCTGCCATCGCCGAACATTCGACATGCCAACCCGGCCGTCCCGGCCCCCAGGGCGTTTGCCATGCCGGCTCCCCGGGCTTGGCGGCCTTCCACATAGCGAAGTCGCGCGGGTCACGCTTCTGCTGTGCTGCCGAGTCAGGCGAGGCAAGCATGTCGTCGATGCGCTGGCCGCTGAGCGAACCGTAGCCGTCAAAACTCCGCACATCAAAATAGACATCGCCCTTCGCTGCGTAGCCGTGGTTGCGCTCGATCAGCCGCTCCATCAACGCGATCATCTCCGGGATGTGACCGGTCGCGCGTGGCTCGTAGGTCGGTGGAATGCAGCCGAGAACCTCGTAGGCCCGGCTGAACGCCCGCTCGTTTCGCATGGCGAGGTTCCAATAGGGCACGTCGTCATGGCCTGCGTTGTGAATGATCTTGTCATCGATATCGGTGACGTTGCGGACGAACGTCACGTCGTAGCCTCGCGCAATGAGCCAACGACGAAGGACGTCAAACGAGACGCCGCTTCGGATGTGCCCCACGTGCGGCGGTGCCTGAACGGTCGCGCCGCACAGGTAGATCCCCACCTTGCCAGGGACGATGGGGACGAACTCGCGGGCGGCCCGCGTAACAGTGTCATACAGGGATAGGGGCACGGCGGGGGTTACCGATCTTCTCGTCGTTGGTCGATTTCGTGGTTCGAATACTTGGCCGGGCGGTGTTGATGGTGGGCGTGAACGCGACAGCGGCTACAGGAGGATGACTTTCGACGGGGTCAGCCGGATGACAACGCGGATGTTTTCGGTGCCGTCGTCCATCGTGTAGCGATCCCCGCCGGTGTATTCAAGGTTCAGACGGTCGATGAGCTCGCGCCCACCCTGCTCGGTTATCGTCACCGTGCCCCGCACCTCGACGTACGAGTACGGGTTCGCCTTGGGATACACGAGTACGGTCGCCCTCGGATCACGCCCGAGGTTGCGGTGCTTCTGGCGACCCCTCACTGTCGACATGAGAAGGTCGTGGCCATCGCGCGCTACCCAGACGACGGACAGTTGCGGCTGGCCGTCCGGTTGAAGGGTCGCAAGGGTGGCGAACTCCGGCGAGTCGAAGATCATTGAAGCTGGTTCGGGTAACTCGATCAACATACGCTCACCGTACCCCTGTCAGCACGGTCGCCACCGCGATCGCAGCTACGCCCTCTCCCCTGCCGGTGAGACCAAGACCGTCGGTGGTGGTGCCAGAAACCCGGACAGGTGCACCTATCGCGGCACTCATGACGTCCTGCGCCTCCTCCCGCCGAAGGCCAACCCTGGGCCGGTTCCCGATGACCTGCACCGAGCCGTTTCCAATCGTGAAGCCCGCACCACGAACAATTTGGGCAGTGTGCGTGAGGAGGGTGACTCCGGCTGCCTCAGACCACCTCGGATCTTCGGTCCCGAACACCTCGCCAAGATCACCTAATCCGGCGGCCGAAAGGAGTGCATCGCAAAGAGCATGCGCCGCGACGTCAGCATCGGAGTGTCCGGCGAGTCCGGTCTCACCCGGCCACAGGAGCCCGGCCAGCCACAGTGGCCTCCCCTCGGCGAACGCGTGCACATCGATGCCGATCCCGACGAGGGGGATGCCGCTCATGAAACGATGCCTGAGGCCCGGCGGCGCGCGAGAAGTGCCTCGGCCAGCACGAGGTCGATCGGCCGGGTCACCTTGAATGCCTCCTCGTGCCCGGGAATGACGAGCACCTGTTGGCCAGAGAGCTCGACTAGGCCCGCATCATCGGTCGCCGAACTCTTATGCGGATCGGTCAATGCGTGCGCCGACTGAAGCACGGCCCTTGTGAAGCCCTGCGGAGTCTGGATCGCCCGCAGCGGGCGCCGATCGATAGTCGCCAACACGTGATCGTCGCTGTCTACCTGCTTGACCGTCTCGACAACAGGAAGACCCGGCACGACTGCGGGGTTTCCCGCGTGCACGGCCGCAGCGACTGACGCGACGAGTTCCGCCGGGACGAGTGGCCGCGCCGCGTCGTGCACGAGCACGAACTCGATATCCGGGCTGAGCGACAGGAGTGCGAGGGCGACCGATTCCTGACGAGACTCGCCACCTGCTACCACCTCGATCTCAGTCGAAAGGTCCGGTTGATCGAGCAGGTTGCGGATGAGGTCAAGCTGATCGATGGGTGCCGCCACGATGATCAAGTCGATGGCATGCGAGGCACTCAGTGCTCGCACAGCGTGCACGAGCAGTGGAGCGCCCCCGAGCAACCGAAGTGCCTTTGGGGCACCCGGCCCGAGTCGCTCGCCTCGCCCCGCTGCCGGCACGATGGCCGCGGTTGGCCGTTCGGCTGTCACCGCGGCCTAGGAGGCGAGGACCTCGTCGAGGATCGCCTCGGCTTTGTCCTCATCGGTCTTCTCGGCCAGGGCCAGTTCACTCACGAGGATTTGCCGAGCCTTCGCGAGCATGCGCTTCTCGCCTGCGGATAGGCCCCGCTCTCGTTCCCGGCGCCACAGGTCACGGACAACCTCGGCAACCTTGATGACGTCGCCCGAGGCAAGCTTCTCGAGATTCGCCTTGTACCGGCGCGACCAGTTGGTCGGCTCCTCGGTGTAGGGCTGGCGAAGCACGTTGAACACGCGATCAAGGCCTTCTTGGTTCACCACGTCGCGGACGCCGACGAGGTCGACGTTGTCCGAGGGCACCCGCACGGTGAGATCACCCTGCGCAATCCGAAGGACGAGGTACTCGCGTTCTTCACCTCGAACGGTGCGAATTTCCAAGGCCTCGATGAGTGCAGCCCCGTGGTGCGGGTAAACAACAGTGTCGCCAACGCTAAAAGCCATGTAGTGAAGCCCCTTTCCGAATGCTGAGACTACCACGCGACGACACGCCTGAATTCCTGCCGCTACCCTCTCCTTGTGACGACGACACGACTGAACCTGACCCCCCGACGAACTGCCCTGCTCATCGGCGCGTGCGCTCTCGCGTCGGTCCCGCTGCTAGCCGGCTGCTTCAATGGTCCGAACGCCACGACGACCATGCAGAGCTCGATGAATTCCGGCAACGGCACGCAGCAGATCGTCGGTGATCTGCGCATCGAGAATGCGACCCTCATTACCGGCCCGGAGGGTTCGGCGAGCGGCACGCTCATCACGACCCTCGTGAATACCGGTCGGGAGCGCGACCAACTGATCGCCGCCACGATCAACGGCGTCCCCGCTTACATCACCCCCGGCGCCGGCGAACTTGCGCCAGGTGCGGCGGTGAACTTCGGCTACGACGGCGACTTTTGGCTCAATACGTACGACCTCAACATCGCGTCGAGTGCATTCGTTCCGGTGACGATGCAGTTCGAGCGGGCCGGAACGACCTCGTTCTCAGTATTGAGTGTGCCTGCGGCCGGCAGCTACGAGGGCATCGCGCCGAATCCGGCGTCCGCCCCCCAGCAATAGAGGGCCAGCCTGACCGCAGCACCACCGGCCAAGGGGTCAGGATTCGAATCGGTAGCCCAGGCCGCGAACGGTCTGAATATGCACCGGGTTCGCCGGGTCGGTCTCAACCTTGGCTCTCAGTCGCTTGATGTGGACGTCAAGGGTCTTGGTATCTCCGACGTAGTCGGCCCCCCACACCCGGTCGATCAACTGTGAACGGGTGAGGACCCTTCCTGAGTTCCGGACGAGGAGTTCCAGCAGGTCGAATTCCTTCAGCGGCAGGCTCACCGTCGAACCGCGAACCGAGACCGCATGCCGGTCAACGTCAAGGCGAACCGGGCCTGCCTCAACCACCGCGGGGAGCAACTCGTCGATCTCGCCGTGGCGGCGGAGGACGGCACGAACCCGAGCAAGCAACTCCCGGGACGAGAACGGCTTCGTCACGTAGTCGTCTGCGCCAAGCTCGAGCCCCACGACCTTGTCGACCTCGCCATCCTTCGCGGTGAGCATGATGATCGGGACAGTGGACTTTGCTCGAATGAGCCGGCACACCTCAGTCCCCGAGATCCCAGGGAGCATGAGGTCAAGGAGCACCAGATCAGCACCATGCCGGTCAAACTCATCCATGGCCTTGAGCCCATCGCCCGCGACCATAACCTCGTACCCCTCACGGCGCAGCATGAACGACAGTGCGTCCGAGAATGACTCCTCGTCCTCAACTACGAGCAAACGCGTCACGCGCGCACCTCGGCATTCGGGATCGAAACATCTTCAAGCGACATCGGCTGCGCCTCCACCACGGCATCTGAATCGGCCCCGTACAGGGGCAGTCTGAGGGTGAAGGTCGATCCGACGCCAACCTCGGACCACGCTGTGCACTCCCCACCGTGGTTTTGGCACACGTGCTTTACAATCGACAGGCCAAGACCGGTGCCGCCCGTCACTCGCGAGCGGGCGGGGTCAACCCGATAGAAGCGCTCGAATATTCGGTCGAGATCGTTCGACGGGATGCCGATCCCCTGGTCCTTGACCATGATCTCGACCATTGAGCCGGTCAGGCGCGCCTCAATGGCCACCCTGGTGCCCTCCGGCGAGTAGGCCACCGCATTGGCAAGGAGGTTGCGAATCGCGGTCTGCAGTTGCCCGCGGTCGCCGTAGATCGAGGCTCGCGAGGACGTCCCGACGATGAAGTCAACGTTGTTGGCAGTTGCGACGGTTCGAACCTCGTCGATTGAGCGGTCGACAAGGTCGTCAACATCGACGATTTCGGCATGGGTGTGGGGATCATTGCCCTGAAGCCTTGACAGGTCGATCACGTCCTGAATGAGATGACTGAGGCGCGCAGCCTCGATTTGCATGCGCTCGGCGAAATGACGCACCTGGTCTGCATCCTCACTCGACGCCAGCACCGCCTCGGCCAGCAGCGACAGCGCGCCGACGGGTGTCTTGAGCTCATGGCTGACGTTCGCAACGAAATCACGCCTCACCGCATCAACTCTCCGCTCCTCGGCGAGGTCGTCTATGAGGACGAGAATGGCACCCGTTCCGAGTGGAGCGCTGCGCACCCTGAGTTCGAGAAGTTCGCGCCCGAGGGGTGGCCGACGAACGCGCATCTCCTGCTCGCGGGCCTCTCCGTCAAGTGCGACCTTGTCGATGAGCCGGGAGATCTCGGGCACGGTGACGAGGCTGCGGCTGACGAGTCCGAGCGCCTGGCTCCTTGCACTCGCCCGGAGCACTAGGCCATCGGCGCTCACGACCAATGATGCTGAAGGAAGCACGCTCAGGACTCGAACGACCTCGTCCGGAACGATCGGGAGTCTGCCGGATGCCGAATCGGAGACGCCATTCAGCAGAGCATCTGCGGCGATGAGTCTACGAGTCACGTGATAATCCTACGGGCGGACCGAGGGATCGGAACTCAATGTTCTGGGCTGCTACCGAGGGTTCATGTGAGGTTCATCCTCTGTTAGTGTCGTCTTCCCGCACATCATCCGCCGTTCGCGATCTCGACATGTTCAGGGGCTGGAGGCGGCCGCATCCGCTGACCCTCTCTAAACTGTATCCATGGAAGATAGATATAAAGACCACTTTATGTCGGTCAACAATGACCTCGTGCAGATGACCCGACTGGTGGGCTCGGCAATGAACCAGGCCACTAGGTCATTGCTCGACGCCGACCTCTCAGTGGCCGAAGCCGTCATCGACGGCGATGCTGCGATCGACTTGCTCACCGGGGCTGTCGAGGAACGATGCTTTGACCTCCTTGCCATTCAGCAGCCGGTGGGGGGGGACCTTCGTGTCGTTATCGGGGCCCTACGGATCGCCGCATCCCTCGAGCGAATGGGCGACCTTGCTGAGCATGTGGCGAAGCAGGCTCGGATGCGCTACCCCCGGCCCGCCGTTCCGCAGGAGCTTCGAGGAACCTTTGCCGTCATGGGCGGTCTCGCCGAGGCGATCGTCTCCAAGACCGGGTCTGTCATTGCCACAAAGGACGTCTCGCTCGCGGCCGACATCGCCGATCATGACACCGAGATGGACCGCCTGCACCGAGAGCTTTTCACCATCGTCCTTTCTGCCTCTTGGTTGCACGGGGTGGAAGCCGCGATCGACGTGACCCTGCTCTCCCGCTACTACGAGCGCTACGCTGACCATGCGGTCTCCGTGACTCGTCGCGTCGTCACGATCGTGACCGGGGAGCCGTACGTCGGGGTCAGTCTGGGTTAAATCGTCCTCCTAGAGGAATGCGCGAGAGTGAGGTGAACCGTGACCGTGCAACGCCTCCTGAGTTCTTTCCCCGCTCGGATCGCCGTTCTTTCTATCCACACCTCGCCGCTGGACCAGCCCGGAACTGGCGACGCTGGCGGGATGAATGTCTACGTCGTCGAGACCGCGAAACGCATCGCTGCCACCGGCACCGCCGTCGAGATCTTTACTCGCGCGACCTCATCCGATCTTCCGCCCTCAATTGAACTCGCCCCGGGAGTTCTCGTTCGGCATGTCACCGCTGGGCCATACGAGGGGCTCCTCAAAGCAGATCTCCCCGGGCAGTTCTGCGCGGTCACCTCGGGCGTCATGCGGGTGGAGGCGTCGCATCCTGAGGGCTGGTTCGACCTCATCCACTCGCATTACTGGCTCTCGGGCCAGGTGGGCTGGCTGGCCTCAGAGCGCTGGGGCGTGCCGCTCGTACACTCAATGCATACGTTGGCCAAGGTGAAGAATCTTGAACTCGCGACTGACGATATCCCGGAGCCGATGGTGCGGGTTATCGGCGAGGAACAGGTCGTTGCCGTTGCCGCGCGGCTCGTGGCGAACACTGCCGATGAGGCCCGTCAACTGATCGACCTTTACGGTGCCGATCCCCAGGTCGTCGATGTCGTCCACCCAGGAGTCGATCTCGAGCAGTTCACTCCCGGTGAGCCCGGTGTCTCCCGTCGTCGGCTCGGTCTCGCGGAGGATTCCGTGATCCTCCTGTTCGTCGGACGCATCCAGCCCCTCAAGGCACCCGACATCCTGCTGCGCGCAGCAGCGAGATTAGTCGAGACCGACCCTGTGCTTCGATCACGACTGCTCGTTGTTGTGTGCGGCGGGCCATCAGGGACCGGACTCGAACACCCCACCTCGCTGAGCGACCTTGCAGCCAATCTCGGCATCGCCGACATCGTTCGATTCGAGCCGCCGGGGGATCGTGAGATGCTCGCCGATTGGTACCGGGCCGCCGATATCACCATCGTTCCCTCATATTCCGAGTCCTTCGGGCTCGTGGCCGTCGAGGCACAGGCGTGCGGAACCCCCGTGGTCGCTGCTGCCGTCGGCGGTCTTCGCACGGCGGTCCTCCATGAGACGAGCGGAGTCCTCGTCGAGGGTCACGATCCCCGCGACTACGCGACCGTCCTGCGCCACCTCATCGACAATCCGGAGCGGCTCGCTGAGCTCTCGCGCGGTGCCCGGATGCATGCGGCCTCATTCGGGTGGGCCGCCACCACGACCGGACTTCTCGACACCTACGCGCGTGCCATGGCGGGCAGTGAGGGGCGAATCGCGCTCGCCTCCGGTCGCTCATGACGCCACCTGCCCCGTCCGAATACCTCGAGGGGTTTCTCGAGCGCGCGGGGATCGTTTTCGAGCGCTCAACCCCGGACACGTTCGTTGTCGAACTGCCCGGCACCCGCAAACTCAAGACCAACGTCTCGCTCACCGTCGGCCCGCACGCCCTCACCGTCAATGCGTTCGTCGCTCGAAAACCAGACGAGGAAGCGCCTGCTGTTCACGCCTGGCTCCTTCAGCAGAACCGCCGCATGTATGGTGTCGCGTTCGCCATCGATCACCTCGGCGATATCTACCTGACCGGCAAGGTGCCGCTCACCTCGCTCAATGATGACGAACTCGACCGGCTTCTCGGCTCCGCCCTCGAGTACTCCGACGGCGCGTTCAACACGGTGCTCGAAATCGGATTCGCGTCCGCCATCCGGCGTGAGTGGGCGTGGCGAATAAGCCGCGGGGAGTCGACCGAGAACCTCGATGCGTTCGAGCACCTCATCGACCGCTCCGCCGACCCCGGCAGAATATGACGATGACGTCAGCCAGGAATGCCCCGTACACACTCATCCTGCTCCGCCACGGCGAGAGCGAGTGGAATGCGAAAAACCTGTTCACCGGCTGGGTCGACGTCGACCTCAATGAGAAGGGTGTCGCCGAGGCCATCCGCGGTGGCGAGCTCCTCGCCCAGGCCGCCCTCCTCCCCGATGTCGTTCACACCTCGCTGCTCCGTCGAGCCATCCGAACCTCACAGCTGGCTCTCGACGCCTGCGACCGGCACTGGATCCCCGTCATCAGAAACTGGCGCCTGAACGAGCGGCACTACGGCGCCCTCCAGGGCAAGAACAAGAGGGAGACGTTGGAGCTGTATGGCGAGGAGCAGTTCATGCTGTGGCGTCGCTCATATGACGTACCACCGCCGCCCATCGACCCGGAGGACCAGTGGGCGCAGACCCATGACGCCCGCTACTCAGCGCTCCCGCCCGAGACCCGCCCGACGACCGAATGCCTCGCCGACGTCGTCCACCGCCTCATCCCCTACTGGGAGGACGTCATCGTCGCCGAGCACCTGCGTGCCGGGCTCACCGTCCTGGTCGCTGCGCACGGGAACTCCCTTCGAGCCCTCGTCAAGCACCTCGACGGCATCTCCGACGCAGAGATTGCCGGCCTCAACATCCCGACGGGCATCCCGCTCGTTTATCGGCTTGACGACTCCCTCAAGCCGATCGTCCGCGGGGGGGAGTACCTCGATCCTGAGGCCGCGGCCTCGGCGTCAGCCGCCGTGGCGGCCCAGGGAAAGCGGTAGATCAGCGACTGGTGATGTCAATGATTTTGGGTCGTACGTCGAAGAGGTACACGAGGGCGATGACCGTTCCCGCGATCCCGAAGAGCTCCAAGGTCAATCCCGGAAGCAGGCCGATCAGGGCGGCTAGGCCGGTGAGGACCAGCCACAGCACCTTGGACTTTCGGCCCACTGCCGGGAACGCCTGCGGCGGACGACGGACGCAATCAATGAATGCGGCGCCCTTGACGATAAGAAGGACGATCCACAGCGCGTAGATGACAAGGCCCTGAACGGCTCCAAACATTCCAACACGCTAACGCACGCCGGGCAACCACCGTGAGGCGGTCAGATTCCTACGGCCTCCCGTAGCAGGGTGACCGTGTGGGCGATGTTCTTGCGAACGTCAATCGATACAGCCGTTGCCTTGCTCTTCGCGGTCACGGCGGCGCCTTTCGCGGTGGATGCCAACGCATTGACGTCGAGTTCGCGCGGATCGAATCTTGAGAGATCGACCTTCGGAAGGTCGACCTTCGGCAGGTCGAAAGTCGGGACCGCGAAGGGCAGGCTGAACCGCGAAGCGGTCTCCTTGGCGGTGGTGGCGGTCTTCGATTTGGTCGCAGTCTTAGGTTTGGTCGCGGTCTTCGGTTTGGCGGTGGCCTTCGGGTTCGTGGTCTGCTCAGTCATGTTGATCGGTGTCCTCTCGATTGCCGCGATTCTCTGCTTGGAAGGCGGCGTAGATCTGCAGCAGCGTGGTTCGCTGCCGTTCGGTGAGGGTCGAGTCGGATGCGATCGCCGTTGTGACGGTCTCATCGCCTTCCCGCTCGGCCAGAATCCCAGCCTGCACATAAAGGGTTTCAGCGGAGATCCGCAGTCCCTGGGCAATGCGAGCGAGGATGTCGGCACTGGGCTTGCGTAGCCCCCGTTCCACCTGACTCAGGTAAGGATTGGAAATCTCCGCAGCGTTTGCGAGTTGGCGCAAGGACATCTGCGCCTGGTCCCGCTGTGCCCTGATGTAATCCCCAAGGCCGCTGACGTCGATTCGTGCCATGACGCCATGGTGCCTGACCGCGCTTGCTTTTGCAAGCGGGGCTGCGTGCAATAGCAAGCAGCCCTTTGTCAGGTGAGTGCTGAGCGCACCCGGCCCACTGGGCGGCCGCCGCCGAGGATGGGTAGTTCACGCTGCTCCGCGACCAGTTCCTCATCAAGTCCCATGGCTACCAGCAAGGCGGCGCCCGCCACGATGCGAGCCCGCTCCGACCCGTCGCACACCTTGAGCGCCCCAGCTCGGCCATCCTCGAGTGCCACGACATACACGCCCTCGGCGCCATCCTTCGCGACGAGACCCGGCACCTGTCGCATAAAGGCAGTGACGTCCCTGCGAGAACCCCCAACACGCTCCGGCTCTGCGCGCATCGCCGATGTGACCCGATGCCCGGGTGAACCGATCGATGCTTGGACGATCCGCGAGAGTGAACGCGCCAAACCCGCGATGCTCATGGCCAGAACCGGGGCGCCGCAGCCATCGACCCCGACATGGGAGATTGGCTCGCCCGCAAGTTCGGCCAGATGAACCATGATCACCTGCTGGAGGGGATGGCTCGGATCGAGGTAGTCGTGAATGCTCCAGCCATTGGCTCGGCAGGTCGCCAGCATCGACGCGTGCTTGCCCGAACAGTTCATCGCAATTGATCGCGGGGCCCTGCCCTGGCGAATCCACGACTCACGCTCAACCGGATCGAGGGGGAGGTCCAACGGAGTCTGGAGGGCGTCTTCGTCGAGGCCAGCCCCGGCGAGAATCCGCGCCACTGCGTCGAGGTGGAATTGCTCGCCGCTGTGGGAGGAGGCGGTGAGGGCAAGAAGTTCCAGCGGAAGGTCGAGGCCCGCATGGACCATCGCCGATGCCTGCGCCGGCTTGCTCGATGATCGAGGGAAGATGACAGCCCCTGGCTCACCCCAAGCGCGCTCGACCTGACCGTCCGGGGCCACGATCACGGCGTGACCAACATGGGTGCCCTCAACGAATCCGTTCCGCATGACATCGGCGATTACAACGGGACCGTGTTGTGTCACGGCCGAATCATGGCACGCTGGGCTCGTGAGAGCGGTGGTGCAACGGGCTGATGGGGCCTCGGTCGCAGTCGATGGCACGGTCGTCGGCTCATTCGATGGACCCGGGCTCGTCGTCCTCATCGGGATCACCCACGACGATGATCAGGTCCTCGCATCATCGCTCGCCGACAAGATCTACGACCTGCGCGTCTTCGGACACGAGCACGCGAGAGCGGCAGGAGTGTCACTCGCGCCTGATGTCAGCCGGGAGGTCTCCGCATCCGATCTCCGGCTCCCGGTGCTCGTCATCAGCCAGTTCACGCTCTACGCCGACACTCGCAAGGGCCGCAGGCCCACGTGGGACGCCGCTGCACCCGGACCAGTGGCGGAGCCTCTCGTTGATGCCGTCGCCGAGCGCTTCCGTGCGAGGGGAGCCGAGGTCGCAACGGGAATCTTTGGCGCCGATATGCGTGTCCAACTCGTCAACGACGGACCCATGACGATCACCCTCGACACCACCCGCTAACCCCCCGACCCCCCGACCCATCTCACCCGGATTCTGGGCCAGATGAACGAATCAGCCTCGAAACGACACAAATTCATTCATCTCACCCGGATTCTGGGCCAGATGAATGGAGGGGGTTAGTTGGGTGGGGCGGTTGTTTCTTGCGCTGCTGCTATCTCTGCGGTTCTTTCTGAGGGTGTCCCCTCCCCGATCACATGACGCACCACGAGCGGGGCATCGACCGGGACATTCCGCTTGACGATGGCGAGCGCCACCGGCCCGAGTTCGAAGTGACGTGCGAACGAGCCGACCCACCCGATCTCCCGATCGCCCCAAAAGACGGCATCTCCATGAGCGAGAGTCACCTCATCTGAGCCATCGAGGTGAAGGAGCACTAGGCGGCGCGGCGGCTTCCCGAGGTTTTGAACGCGGGCCACCGTCTCCTGACCTCGGTAGCACCCCTTCTGCAGATGCACAGCCGCCGGGATCCAGCCCACCTCGTGCGGGATCGTTCGGTGGTCCGTCTCCTGGCCCAGCCGCGGCATCGCGGCCGCCACGCGTAGCGCCTCGAGAGCCCAGGTGCCGGCGGGCGCGGCTTCGTCGAGCCGGGCCGTGAGTGCCTCGCGCGCAAGGATGACCTCCCGGCCTCCGTAGCCCCGGGAAGCGAAGGGGTCGGGCACCACCCAGGTGGGCGCCTGCGCGTCAGACTGCGCGGACGGCTCCCACACCACGGCAAAGGCATCTGAGACGTCGGCTACTTCGACCCGGAGCATGAACCGCATCGAGTCGAGGTACCGGGTGAGTTCCGGGGCGGCGCCGGGCTGGGTGATGATCCAGGCTGTTTCCCCATCGTCGATGAGGTGCAGTTCGTGTTCGACATGGCCGTGCGGGCTGAGGATGAGCGCGAGCGCGGACTCCCCTGCACCAAGGTGCTCGACGTGTTGCGACGTGAGGCTGTGCAGCCACGAGAGGCGATCAACACCCGTGACGGTCACCACGCCTCGATTCGACAGGTCGACGATCCCCTCGCCCTGCGAGAGTCGGCGCTGCTCACCATGCGGATCACCGAAATGCCACGCAACGAGCGGATCGGCGGAGCCATCGGGCGGTGGAACGGCACTGCGGGGAGCGTCGCTCACTGGGGGCTCTCCTCGGCGTCGGCGCGGGAGGCTTCGATGCACTCGACGCACCAGCCGTGAATCGACACGTGGGAGATATCGGTGACGAAGCCATGATCAGCCTTCAGGTTGCTCACGAATTGCGACGCCACCTCGGCTGGCACGCTGGAGACTTTCGAGCACAGGTCGCAGACCAGATGGATGTGCATATGCTCATCGACCGCGTGATATGTCGGTGCCCCATGGCCGATATGAGCGTGGGTGACGAGGCCGACATCCTCGAGGACTTCAAGGGTGCGATAGACGGTCGACAGATTGACGCCGGACGCCGTTCGCTGGACCTCGACGAGGATCTCCTCGGGCGTTCCGTGACGCAGCCGCTCCACCGCCTCAAGGACGAGTTGACGCTGTGGGGTGATGCGGAACCCGTGCTCGCGCAGACGTCGGTCCCAGTCGACGATCATGCGGGTGGCGCGCCATCATCGGCGCGATTCAAGGTGGCAGCGAGGTGATTGGTGATGGGCTGCCCGACCGCCGACATATCGAAGGTCCACAGGAGACGGTCATCAACGAGGCCATAGAGCCGGTGCCCGCCCGCGTACTCCTTTGCACTCTCGGTACGCCCCACCATGTCGGTGCGCAGCTCAGCCCTAGCACCGGTGATGCGGGCGTTCTCTAGGCCGGTGATCTCGATGTTTCCGTACCAGATTTCCGAATAGCCGGTCGGATGGGCGAGTTGGACCTCCACCTGGTTGTGGGGTCGCGGTCGCCAGAAGCCTGATTCGGTTGCGAGGGGACGTACCCGGTTGCCGTCGTC
>CAMAWO010000031.1 GCA_945861925.1 Bifidobacterium breve
GGCCAACCCTGACCTGCTGAACTCGGCGGCCAAGCGGTTCGGCTCACAGTGCATTGTGCTGTCGATTGATGCCCGCCGGTGCCCCGATGGCGTCCGGACTGCCAGTGGGTTCGAGGTGACAACCCACGGCGGACGCAAGGGCACGGGCATTGACGCAGTCGAGTGGGCGGCCGAGGGTACGAGGCGTGGGGCCGGGGAAATCCTGCTCAACTCAATGGACGCCGACGGTACCAAGGCCGGCTACGACCTGCCGCTCATTCAGGTGGTGAGGGAGCGGGTGAGCGTGCCGCTCATAGCGAGCGGAGGCGCCGGCAGCATCGCGGACTTCGTGCCGGCAGTCCTCGCCGGAGCCGATGCGGTGCTGGCGGCGAGTGTCTTCCACTTTGGCCAGCTGACCGTTGACGACGTGAAAGCCTCGCTCGGCGGTGCTGGACTGCCCGTCAGGACCCTCATGCAGGGCCGGACGACTTCGGATTCGAATGCTCCGCGACGAACGGCACAATAGCCGCATGTCTACGCAACGTGAGCTGGTCGAGAGCGTCCGGTTCAATGACGATGGACTCGTCCCGGTCATCGCCCAGCAGTGGGACTCACGGGAGGTTCTCATGATGGCCTGGATGGACCTCCCAGCACTCGAGCGCACGCTCGCGACAGGTGAAGCCACCTACTTCTCGCGCAGTCGCGGCCAGCAGTGGGTGAAGGGGGCGACCTCGGGGCACCGGCAGCAGGTGCGGACCGTCATGGCCGACTGTGACGGCGACACGCTTCTCATCCTCGTCGACCAACTCGGGTCCGCCTGCCACACGGGGGACCGCACCTGCTTCGATGCGATCACCGTGGACCTTGAAGGCGACCGGTGAGCCCCATCCCGGTGGGGGAGGTGACTCCAGCTCTGGTGGACTTCCGGGTACTCGCTCAGGACCGTCGGGTGATCCCGGTGGTGCGCCGGCTACTCGTTGATGGCGATACTGCCGTCGGGCTCTTTCGCGCCCTGTGTGGCGATCGGGCCGGGACCTTCCTCCTCGAATCGGCCGAACAGGGTCGAACCTGGTCGCGGTACTCGTTCGTCGGAGTGCGCTGCGCGGCGATGATCACTGATCGCCACGGTGTCGCGGCCTGGTTGGGTCGGGCGCCGAGAAACCTGCCGATGGAAGGGTCGGTCCTCGACGTCGTACGCGATACCGTTGCCGCCCTCCACACTGATCCGATAGCCGGGCTGCCGCCCCTCACCGGGGGCATGGTGGGGTACGTGGCCTACGACGCGGTGCGCCATTGGGAACGGGTCCCGGACACGAATCCTGATGTCACGAATGTGCCCGAGACCGCCTTCCTGCTCGCGACCGACCTCGCAGTGCTCGATCACGCCGACGGCTCCGTGATCCTCATCGCAAACGCGATCAACTACGACGACACCGATGCCCACGTCGATGAGGCCTGGCAAGACGCCGTCGACCGGTTGGATCGAATGCAGGCTGATCTCGCCGCAGGGCCCTCGCACCCGGCGAGCTCATACGATCTCACTGCTGCCCCCGACATCACTGCGTGGACGACGGAGGCGGACTATCTGTCTGCTGTCGCGACCGCGCAGGAGTACATCCGCAGTGGCGATGTCTTTCAGGTTGTCCTGTCCCAGCGCTTCACGACCCCGTGCGCGGCATCGGGCCTCGACGTCTACCGGATCCTCCGCACGACGAACCCGAGCCCGTACATGTACCTACTGCGCATTCCGGTCGATGACGGCCGCAACCCCAATGATGCGCATGGCACGCTGTCGGACGTCACATCCTTCGAGATCGTCGGATCCTCACCCGAGGCTCTTGTCACCGTGACGAACGGCCGCTGCGTCGTGCACCCCATCGCCGGGACGAGACCTCGCGGGGCCACGCCAGAGATCGATGCCGCCCTCGCCGAGGAACTGCTTGCCGACGAGAAGGAGCGAGCCGAACATCTCATGCTTGTCGACCTTGCGCGCAATGACCTCGGCCGGGTGTGTGCGCCGGGTTCAGTCAACGTTGTGGAGTTCATGCAGGTTGAGCGTTACTCCCACGTCATGCACCTCGTTTCGACCGTGACCGGTGATCTCGCCAGCGGGGTAGCAGGATTCGATGCGCTGGCCGCGACATTCCCTGCTGGCACCCTCAGCGGTGCACCGAAGCCGAGAGCTATGGCGATCATCGATGAGCTCGAGGGCTCGAGGCGCGGCCTGTACGGGGGGTGCGTCGGCTATCTGGACTTCGCGGGGAATATCGACACCGCAATCGCGATCCGAACCGCCGTCATCAAGGACGGCCTCGCGCACGTGCAGGCCGGCGCGGGCATTGTCGCCGACTCCGTGCCGATGAGCGAGGCCGCTGAATGCCGGAACAAGGCGGCCGCCGTACTGCGCGCCGTCGCCGTTGCCGACACATTGGCCGAGATATGAAGGCCAGCCTCTTGGTGCTCACGGCAGGCGCACTTGCCGTACTCCTGGCCTGTTCGATGACCTGGTCGGTCGTCACGGTACCGATGCTCGACGATGCTGGCGGCCCGGTGCGCAGCGAGTCGCTCTCCGGATCGAACCTCGCACCACTCGCCGTTGCGGCCGCATGGGTAGCGCTCGCGGCTGTGCTCGCCGTTCTTGCGACCAAGTCGTGGGGACGGGTTGCCGTTGGAGTGGTGGTGATTGCGGCTGGCGTGCTGATTATCTTCTCGAGCGTCTCGGGAGGTATCGACTCGAACTCGAACCTCTGGTGGGTGCTCGCAGTGGCTGGGGGCGTTGCCATCGGATGTGCGGGTGGGGCGATCCTCCTGCGAGGTCGCCGGTGGCCTGGCCTTGGCCGCCGATACGAGGCTCCAGAAGGGTCGAGAGCGACCCCGTCGCGGCAGGTGACACCGTGGGATGCCATTGACCACGGTCAGGACCCGACGTTGGATGACCAATCTGCTTAGATGGGGTCATGTTGGAAGTAAAATCGAACGCCCCGGCCAAGCAGGTCCACCACGGCAACACGCCGGCAGCATGGACCACGGTCGTCCTCATCACGCTCGCGTTCACAATCGGCACCCTCGCCGTCATGTTCGCCAACTGGCCGGTGTTCTTCGGCGCGGTCGGCCTGCTCGTGGTGGCGGGCATCGTGGGCAAGGTCATGCAGATGCTTGGTCTGGGGACCATCGCCCGTCGCTAATCGACGCCTGAGCACGCGCGTGCGAATCCTTACATGAAATTGACACAATCTGCACGCCTCCTTACCCCAGATGCACTTGTCCATGACACGCTGTACATGTGATGAATCCGAGCCCATCAGCCGAGCAGTCAAGATCCGATCAGGGCAAGGGACTTGTTCTCGTTGTCGAGGACGAGCGCGCCATCTCAGATCTGCTCCGGATGTACCTTTCACGGGAGGGCTTCGGAGTGCATGTCGCCTCCGATGGTTCAAGCGGCCTCTCGTTCGCCCGCACCCTCCACCCCGTCGCGATCATCCTCGACGTGGGTCTTCCGGGGATTGACGGAACCGCTGTCTGCCGCCAGTTACGTGCCGACGGCGACTGGACCCCCATCCTCTTCTGCACGGCGAGGGATGATGAAGTTGATCGGGTGCTCGGCCTTGAACTCGGAGCAGATGACTACATCACCAAGCCCTTTAGTCCCCGTGAGGTCGTCGCGAGGGTGAAGTCGGTCGTCCGGCGAGCATCGCGTGCGAATGCGAGCGAAGGGCCATTGACCATGGGGGCGATTGTCCTCGATCCCATCACCCGTCGGGTCACAGCAAGCGAGGTTGCCATCTCGCTCACGGCCACTGAGTTCGACCTGCTCGCGCACCTCATGTCACACCCGGGCCGGGTGTTCAGCCGGGAGCAACTGCTCTCAGAGGTGTGGGGCTATGCGGCGGTCGTCGGAACCCGGACGGTCGATGTGCATGTCGCCCAGGTGAGATCCAAACTCGCGGAGTCCGATGTCATCCGAACGGTACGCGGAGTTGGCTATGCGGCTGAGACTCCGCGGTGATGAGTTCCCCGCGTTGACGAGCGCCTCGGTGGCTGATTTCGCGCCTGCAGACGAGTCACCCCGTCGCAAGGCCCGCGTGAGCATTGTGACCCGCACGGTCCTCATGACGAGCATTGTGGCGGCCATTGTGGTCATCGTCGCAGGCATCGTCTCGTATCCGATGGTTTCCTCGTCGGCGCGACAGCAGGCCCAGGGCACCCTCGGCCGGCTGGCAGATCTCACAGCAGCGGCCTTGGATCGCGGTCCGCAGGATGGTAGCCGCGACAAACTGCTCCCGAGGGACCTCTCCGCGGCCCTTCTCGCCGAGCAGGTCCTCGGATACTACGTCGTTCCTGGTGGGCCGTCGGCGCCGGGGATGACCGCCGCAGAGACGAAAGCCCTGAACGAGGGGGTGTCGATCTCGACTAGTGGCGATACCCCGCAGGGCGCTGTCCTCATTGAGGGCCGCCCCCTCAAGAGCGGCTCTTCAGTCGTCCTCGAGCAGCCGGTATCCGTTGTCGGGGGCTCCGCGTTGGCGGTGCTGTTGAGATTCGCGGCCGCGCTTGTCATCGGACTGCTCATCGCGATGCCAATCGGTTACATCGTGGCTCGGCGCATGACACGACCACTCCGCGCAGCGCGCGATGCGGCCAACGAGATGGCCGGGGGGTCCCGCGATGTGCGGCTTGCGCCGGAGGGCCCGAGCGAGATTGCTGACATTGCCATGTCGCTCAACCATCTCAGTTCCGCTCTAGCGATCTCGGAGGGGCGCCAGCGGGAGTTCCTCATGTCCGTCTCCCACGAACTACGCACCCCGCTGACGGCGGTGAAGGGCTACGCAGAGGCCCTCGCCGACGGAGTCATAGCTCCGGAGGATGTGGCACGGACCGGTGCGACGATGGGCGCCGAAGCCGAACGACTCGATCGCCTCGTCAAGGACCTCCTCGACCTCGCCCGACTCGGCGCGGTCACCTTTCGCCTGAACCCGAGTCCAAGTGACCTCGTGGAGATAGGTACGGAGGCGTCGGCTGTCTGGGCTCATCGATGTGCGCGCGAGAACGTCAGGTTCCTGCCGGAGCTGCAGACGTCCGCCTTGCCGCTCACGACAGACTCGATGCGGGTCCGTCAGATCATCGATAACCTCATTGAGAATGCACTCAGGGTGTCGCCTGCCGGATCTGTCATCGTGCTCGCGGTTCGGCGCGAGCCGGGCTGGGCTGTTGTGGAAGTGCGCGACTCAGGGCCGGGTCTCACCTCCGATGACCTCACCGTTGCCTTCGAGCCGGGGGTGCTCCACGAGCGGTATCGGGGCGTGCGCCCTGTTGGGACGGGTCTGGGTCTGGCCATGGTCGGCCGCCTTGCAACGGGACTCGGGGGATTCGCCGAAGTTGGTACGGCACCTGAGGGTGGTGCCTGTTTTACCGTTCGACTGCCGCCCGATGAGTCCCCTGCGACGTAGTCTTTCAACGTGAACCCGATCAAGTCACCCGATTATCGAGGTGATCACCCCTGCGACGACGACATAGTCGAAGCGATGGTCATCGACGTGCGACCACGACGACGGCGTCTCCTTGCGCCGCTGGTTGCAGGCGCGGCAGCTGTCGCTGGCTGCCTGCTCGTCTTCGCCGTCGACCCAAATGAGCCCGGCCACTATCCGATCTGCCCCACCCGCGCGCTCCTCGGCATCGACTGCCCTGGCTGTGGGCTCATGCGAGGTACCCACGACCTCCTTCACGGAAACCTCGCTGGGGCCGTGGACCACAATCTCCTCATTCCGGTGCTCGTGCCGCTCGTGCTCCTTTTGTGGCTGGGATGGCTCAAGCGTGCAAGCACCGGAATCCGCCCCGCCGTGACGCGCCGGCGATTCCGCAGGCGCAACCGACTCCTCGTCATCGGCCTCGTGCTTCTGCTCGCCTTTGGCATCGTCCGGAACTTCGTCCCTTACCTCGGCTCGGGTTCATCCCTTGGGTGATGCGCAGTCCCTGCGCCGCCGGGCCTCTGCTCGCACCAATCTCGAGACGTGGCTAATGTTGTGCACGTGACGGTATTGGACGACATCCTCACTGGGGTACGTGAGGATCTTGAGGAGCGTATGGCCGCGGTGTCAATTGAGCAGCTCAAGGTGCGTGCCCAACAGGCCAAGCCGGCCGTCGACCCGTATCCGATCCTCAAAGGCGCAGGCGTCTCGGTCATCGCGGAGGTCAAGCGATCGAGCCCGAGTCGCGGTGTGCTCGCAGATATCAGCAGTCCTGCCTCGTTGGCGATTGACTATGAGGCCGGTGGCGCGGCCTGCATCAGTGTTCTTACCGAACAGCGCAGATTCGGCGGTAGCCTCGCCGATCTTGAGGCAGTTCGAGCCTCAGTCGAAATACCCGTGTTGCGCAAGGACTTCATCGTTACGAGCTATCAACTGTGGGAGGCAAAGGCGTCGGGCGCAGACATGGTGCTCCTCATTGTCGCGGCGCTGGACCAGCAGGCGCTTGTGAGCCTGATTGAGCGCACCCGTAGCCTCGGCCTGACGCCTCTGGTCGAGGTGCATGACGCAGACGAGGTCGGCCGCGCAGTTGACGCGGGAGCGACCATCATCGGCGTCAATGCCCGAGACCTTCGTACCCTTGAGGTGGATCGAACCCAGTTCAACCGGGTTGCTCCACTCATCCCCGATAGTTGCGTGAAGATCGCCGAATCCGGCGTGCGAGATGCCCGCGACCTCATCGCCTACGCCGAGTTCGGCGCGGATGCCGTGCTCGTCGGCGAGAGTCTCGTCACGACGAAGAACCCTCGGACCGCAGTTCACGAACTGGTCACCGCCGGTGCTCATCCAGCCCTACGACACGGACGGAGTTGACCGATGGCGGTCATGCTCGAAACTACGAGTGCCCCGGGCCACTACGGACCCTACGGCGGTCGGTTCGTTCCCGAGGCGCTCACTGCGGCGCTAGACCAACTTGATCGTGAGTTTCGGGCGGCCATCGCCGATGAGTCCTTCTCCCATCGGCTGAGCGAGCTTGAGCGCACCTACACCGGTCGCCCAAATCCCCTTACCCTCGCGCGCCGGTTCGGTGAGCACTGCGGCGGTGCCATCGTGTATTTCAAGCGCGAAGACCTCAATCACACCGGATCACACAAGATCAACAACGTGCTCGGCCAGGCACTCCTCGCAGAGCGGATGGGCAAGTCGAGGCTGATCGCCGAAACGGGGGCCGGTCAGCACGGCGTCGCCACGGCTACCGCCGCCGCACTGCTTGGCCTCGAGTGCGTCGTGTACATGGGCGAGGAGGACACGAGGCGTCAGTCGCTCAATGTCGCACGAATGAAACTGCTCGGCGCCGAGGTCATCCCGGTCACGACGGGCAGTAGGACCCTCAAGGACGCCATCAACGAGGCCATGCGCGACTGGGTCACGACCGTCGACCAGACCCACTACGTGCTGGGTACCGTGACCGGACCTGCACCGTTCCCCGAGGTGGTTCGAACCTTCCACCAGGTCATCGGTCGGGAGGCACGGGCTCAGATCCTCGAGGCGGAGGGCCGTCTCCCGGATGCCATCGTTGCCTGCGTCGGCGGGGGATCGAACGCTATGGGGCTTTTCAGCGGCTTCATCGACGACCCCGAGGTGCAATTGCGTGGGTACGAGGCCGGCGGATCCGGGGTCGAGACGGGCAGGCACGCCGCCCGGTTCGCCGCTGGTACACCCGGTGTGCTACACGGTGCCCGCACATATGTGATGCAGGACGAGTGGGGCCAGACTGTGCCGTCGCACTCCATCAGCGCTGGCCTCGACTACCCGGGGGTCGGCCCTGAGCATGCCTGGCTGCACGATACGGGGCGCGCGACCTATACGCCGATCAACGATGACGAGGCGATGGAGGCCTTTCGGGTGCTCTGCCGGACTGAGGGAATCATCCCAGCGATCGAGACCGCGCACGCGCTGGCCGGGGCGATGCGACTTGGACGCGAACTCGGTCCGGATTCGATCATCATCGTCAACCTTTCGGGCCGGGGCGACAAGGACGTTGCAACGGCCGCCCGGTGGTTCGGCATCGATCTGGGAGGAGCTGCCTCCGATGCCTTGTCAGTCGAGATGGCGGAGGGACGTTGAGCCGTCGACTCGCTGACGTCTTCGCCGCAGCCAAGTCCGAGAACCGGGCGGCGCTCATCGGGTACCTTCCGGCAGGTTTTCCGGATCGCGATACCTGCGTCGATCTCATATCGACGATGGTGGAGAGCGGGGTCGATGCCATCGAGGTGGGGCTCCCCTATTCCGATCCCCTCATGGACGGCGCCGTGATCCAGGAGGCTGTCGAGCGGGCTCTCATCGGCGGGACAACGACCGATGTCGTGCTCGACACGGTGCGCCGCGTGGCGGAGGCGGGCGCCGTCGCCGTTGTCATGTCCTACTGGAACCCGATCGAGCGCTACGGCGTCCAACGGTTCGCAGCCAATCTGGCGAAGGCGGGAGGAGTCGGCGTGATAACCCCGGACCTCACTCCTGAAGAGGCTGGCCCCTGGATCGACGCGACCGACGAGCACGGCGTCGACCGGATCTTCCTTGTTGCACCGTCGTCCACCGACGCACGTATCGCTACCGTCGTGTCGTCGACCTCAGGTTTTGTCTATGCCGCGTCAACCATGGGAGTGACGGGGGCCCGGACCTCGGTGAGTACCGGCGCGGGCGATCTGGTTGCACGCACCCGCCGGCAGACGGCCCTGCCGATCGCCGTCGGCCTTGGAGTCTCGACGGGCGAGCAGGCGGCGGAGGTCGCAACGTACGCTGATGGGGTCATCGTCGGCTCTGCGTTCATCAGGCGAGTCCTCGAAGCCACGGATTCGAACGCGGCGCGGGAGTCGGTCGCCGCACTGGCGCGAGAGATGGCCGATGGGGTCCGCGCATGAACGTCGCGAGATACCTCGGGGGGAATGCGTGGATCGTCCTGGCATTTCGCCTGATCCTCGCTGCTGTTCTCATCTATGCGGGTGTCGTGAAGGTGTTCGAACCGGATGGCGCTCGAAACGCCATTCTCGCTTACCGAATCTTTGACGCCGACATAGCCTCTGTACTTGGCTGGACGCTGCCGATCGGCGAGATCATCATCGGCCTCCTGCTCCTTGTCGGGCTTTTCTTGCGGTGGGCGGGCCTTGCCACGGCGCTTCTCATGACCGGCTTCATCATCGGGATTGCCAGCGTCTGGATGCGCGGCTACAACATCGACGGTGGCAGCTTCGGCGGTGGAGGCGACATCAACGGCGAGGGCAAGAACTGGCGCTATCTGAGTGAGATCCTGCGTGATCTCCTCTTCACCGGCATGGGCGTCTGGCTCGTCGCATGGCCGGAGACCGCTCTGGGGCTCGAACGAACACCCGTCGAAGTGACGAGTCGCGTGGTGCCCGAAGATGACGATGCGACTATAGAGGCCTTAGACGTTCTCGAAACCAACACGAATCAAGGAGAGCAGCAGTATGTCTGACAATGGAACGAATCGCAGGCAGAAGGCGGCGGCGGCCCGGGAGGCATCAAACGCAGGGGAGAGGCGGCGCGAGCGAACGGTTCGTATCGTTGGCGGGGCGACAGTCCTCGTGGTTGCCGTCGGGATCATCGGTCTCGCAGTCTTTGCGCGCTCGACGGATACCGGATCGGAGGTCGTGACCGCAAGCGCCGACCCGTCAGCACCACTCCCCAAGGGCGCGCTCCCGGCGGGAGACCCACATCAATTCGGCGTGGTCTACGGCACGGCGCCCGCTGGCTCGCCGATCCTTGAGGTGTGGGAGGACTTCCAGTGCCCGTCCTGTGGCGCCGTCGAAGCGGCGAATGGCGACGGGATCGCGCAGTTGGCCGAGGACGGCAAGGTGAGGTTGGTGTGGCGGCCGACCACCTTCCTCGATAAGAACCTCGGCAACGACTCGTCCCTGCGCGCTGTGGCTGCCTGGGGTTGCGCTGTTGATGCAGGGAAGGCGCGCGAGTATCACGACACCGTGTATGCCAACCAGCCGGCAACCGAGGGCAGTGGGTATCCAGAGGACCAACTCATCGCCTTCGGCACTGAGGCCGGAATCACTGGCGATGCAGCGACCACCTTCGCCACGTGCGTACAAGACGGCACCTACCTGCGCTGGGCCGCGAATAGCACCCAGGTCTTCTACGATGACGACATCGCGGGGACCCCGTTCGCGAAGCTCGACGGCACGGTCGTGCCAACGGAGAAGCTCGCAGTCAAGGCGGCGCTCGACCAGGTCATCGCCGACGCGCTCGCCGCTAAGTAGCACAGCGATGATCCCGGCGTCCCTGCCAAGCCCGTCCCAAGGGGTATGGCTGCTCGGACCGGTACCACTGAGGGCCTATGCACTCATCATCATCGTCGGGATCATCGTTGCGGTCTGGTTTGGTAATCGCAGGTACGTTGAGCGCGGTGGGGCGCCTGGAACGATCACCGATATTGCGATCTGGGCGGTGCCCTTCGGGATTATCGGAGGGCGGCTTTATCACGTCCTCAGCGATTCGCAGCTGTATTTCGGCGAGAACGGGGCGGGGTTCGTTGCTGCCCTGCGGATCTGGGACGGAGGCCTAGGGATCTGGGGGGCGGTGAGTCTTGGGGCGGTGGGCGCCTGGATTGGGGCCCGTCGGGCCCATGTTGCGCTCCCTCCTATCGGCGACGCGATTGCCCCGGCGATTGCGCTGGCCCAGGCGATAGGTCGTTGGGGCAACTGGTTCAACCAGGAACTCTTCGGGGCACCAACGACCGTGCCATGGGGTCTGGAAATCGACGTTGTCCACCGGCCCGGCGGATACGAGGCGTTCGAGACCTTCCACCCGACGTTCCTGTATGAATCCCTGTGGATGGTGGGCGTTGCAGTCGTCCTCATCTGGGCCGACCGGAGATTTACCATGGGTCATGGTCGAGTCTTCGCGTTATACGTTCTTCTCTACTGTGTCGGTCGCCTATGGATCGAGTCACTTCGAATCGACTCGGCGAACACCATCCTCGGACTCAGGCTCAACATTTGGACCTCAGTTATCGTCGCACTCGGTGCACTCGCGTACCTAGTCATCTCGTCCCGATTACGGCCGGGAAGGGAGAAGCTCGAGCCCCCGGCGACCGAACCAGATGAACCGGTAGCGGAACCGGATGAAATAGCCAAAAACACAGCCACCTGACCACCCCCCCCGTCATTTGAGCCGGATTCCGGTCGAAATGACTGGGGGAGTGGTCATTTGGGGGTGATATTGGTTAGTTCGTCCCGATTTGGTAATGTAACCTCCGATGGGCCAACGTCGTCCCGTCAGCTCACTCAAGGTTCGGCTCTTTGGAGCCTTCCTTGGCAGGTGCTGTGACGACGATTGGATGATCGATGGAACTCCACAACCCCGACCTCCCGGCGGCCCAAGGGCTGTACGACCCAACTCGTGAGCACGATGCCTGCGGGGTCGCGTTCCTCGCCACCCTCACCGGAGTCCAGTCGCACCGCATCGTTGCCGATGCCCTCACCGCCCTGCGCAATCTCGAGCACCGGGGCGCATCGGGCAGTGAGCCGGACAGTGGCGATGGCGCCGGCATCCTGCTCCAGGTTCCCGATGCATTCCTCCGGGCTGACGTCGAATTCGAACTCCCCGGCCCCGGAAGGTACGCGGTCGGCACCGGATTCCTTCCGGTCGATGCGCAGGCACGCGGGGCGGTGAAGCGGGCCATCGAGGCGATCGCGGTCGATGAGGGACTCACGGTGCTCGGCTGGCGGGTCGTTCCGATCGATCCGAGCCTGGTCGGTGCCACTGCCCGCAGCGTCATGCCCTGGTTCGAGCAGCTCTTCGTCTCCGCCGGCGCGCTAGGGGGCCTTGAGCTCGACCGGGTGGTGTTTGCCCTGCGCAAGCGGGCCGAACACGAGACCGGCGTCTATTTCCCCTCCCTCTCGGCTAGAACCCTCGTCTACAAGGGGATGCTCACGACGGGGCAGCTCGAGCCCTTCTACCCGGATCTGTCGGACAGCCGAGTTGCGTCCGCGCTCGCCCTCGTCCACTCTCGGTTCTCGACGAATACCTTTCCCTCGTGGCCCTTGGCCCACCCCTACCGATTCATTTCGCACAACGGCGAAATCAACACCGTGCAGGGCAACCGCAACTGGATGCAGGCACGCGAGTCGATGCTCACATCCGGCATCCTCCCCGGTGACCTGACTCGACTGTTTCCGGTCTGCTCCCCGGGGAGCAGCGATTCAGGTTCCTTCGATGAAGTGCTCGAGTTCATTCACTTAGGCGGACGGTCGCTTCCGCACGCCGTGCTCATGATGATCCCTGAGGCGTGGGAGAACAATCCGACGATGGACCCGGCCCGTCGGGCGTTCTACGAATTCCACTCGACCCTCATGGAGCCGTGGGACGGGCCGGCGAATGTCTGCTTCAGTGACGGGAGCATCATCGGCGCGGTCCTTGACCGCAACGGACTTCGTCCGGGCAGATTCTGGGTGACCGACGATGGCCTGGTCGTGCTCGCGTCCGAGACCGGGGTCCTCGAACTCGATCCCGCGACAATCGTGCGCAAGGGTCGGCTCCAGCCGGGCCGGATGTTCCTCGTCGATACGGTCGCCGGACGCATCATCGAAGACGATGAGGTGAAGGCGGAACTCGCGGCTGCTGCTCCCTACGGCAATTGGTTGGAGTCCGGCCTCGTTCACCTCGAGGAACTTCCCGAGCGCGAGCACATCGTTCACACCCCAGAGTCGGTTGCGCGGCGGCAGCAGACCTTCGGATACACGGAGGAGGATCTGAGGATCATCCTCGAACCGATGGCGCGCACGGGGGCTGAGGCGATCGGCTCGATGGGGACGGATACCCCGGTCGCCGTGCTCTCGGCCCGGCCCCGGCTGGTATTCGACTACTTCCAGCAGCTGTTTGCCCAGGTGACGAATCCGCCGCTGGACTCGATCCGAGAGGAAATCGTCACCTCCCTGTCGAGCCATGTCGGGCCGGAGGGCAATCTCCTCGAGGCAACGGCCGCACAGGCCGCTCAGGTGGTACTTCCGTTCCCCGTCATCGACAATGATGAACTGTCGAAGGTCCTGCACATCAACGCCGACAGCACCCAGCCGCGGTTCGCCGGGGTTCGTATTTCCGGCCTCTACCCGGTCGCGGGCGGTGGTGAGGCACTCGAGCGGCGGCTGGCAGAGATCTTCAACGAGGTCGATGCGGTTATCCGGCAGGGCAAGCGGTTCATCGTTTTGTCGGACCGCGACAGCAACGTCGAGAAGGCTCCGATTCCTTCGCTGCTCCTCTGCGCTGCCGTGCACCATCACCTCGTTCGGACCAAGGCACGCACCATGGTTTCGATGCTCGTTGAGGCAGGCGATGTGCGAGAGGTGCATCATGTGGCGCTCCTCATTGGCTATGGGGCGGCGGCGGTCAACCCATACCTCGCCCTCGAAACCGTCGAGGACCTCGCCCGGCGCGGGATCATCCCGGACACCACTCCCGAGCGCGCGATGCGCAACCTCGTGAAGTCCCTCGGCAAGGGCCTGCTCAAGGTGATGTCGAAGATGGGGGTCTCAACGGTCGCCTCGTACCGCGGTGCCCAGATCTTTGAAGCGGTCGGGCTGTCGAAGTCCCTTGTCGCGGACCACTTCACCGGGACTTCATCGAAGCTCGGCGGTGTCGGGCTCGACGTCCTCGCAGCAGAGGTCGCGGCCCGTCATGCGGTGGCCTACCCACCGTCGGGTATCGCCCCTGCGCATCGCACCCTGAACGTGGGCGGCGAGTACCAGTGGCGACGCGAGGGCGAGGCCCACTTGTTCGACCCGGAGACCGTGTTCCGGTTGCAGCACTCGACGCGCAACAAGCGGTTCGATATCTTCCGCGAATACAGCGCAGGCGTCGACGATCAGGCGACCCGTCTCATGACTTTGCGCGGACTGTTCGGCTTCCGCGAGGGGCTGCGTCCACCCGTCCCCATCGAGGAGGTGGAGTCCGCTGCCGAGATCATCAGGCGATTCTCGACCGGCGCAATGTCCTACGGCTCCATCTCCGCAGAGGCGCATGAGACCTTGGCGATCGCGATGAACCGTCTTGGCGCGAAGTCAAACACGGGCGAGGGCGGTGAGGACCCGGAGCGCTTCACTCCGATGGCAGGTGGCGATTCGAAGCGATCGGCGATCAAGCAGGTGGCATCTGGACGTTTCGGGGTGACGAGCGAATACCTCGTCAACGCTGATGACATCCAGATCAAGATGGCCCAGGGGGCGAAGCCAGGCGAGGGCGGACAACTCCCAGGCCACAAGGTGTACCCATGGATTGCGAAGACCCGGCACTCGACGCCGGGAGTGGGGCTCATCTCGCCCCCGCCGCACCACGACATCTATTCGATCGAAGATCTTGCACAGCTCATCCATGACCTGAAGAATGCCAATCCGCGAGCTCGGATCCACGTCAAACTCGTATCTGAGGTTGGGGTCGGGACGGTTGCTGCGGGCGTGGCAAAGGCGCATGCCGACGTCATCCTCATTTCGGGCCATGACGGAGGCACCGGGGCTTCACCCCTCACCTCTCTCAAGCACGCTGGCACCCCGTGGGAACTTGGGCTAGCTGAAACTCAGCAGACCCTCATGATCAACGGCCTGCGCGACCGGGTCGTGGTGCAGGCAGACGGCCAGCTCAAGACCGGCCGAGACGTCATCATCGCTGCGCTGCTCGGTGCGGAGGAGTTCGGCTTCGCGACTGCGCCGCTCGTCGTGAGTGGCTGCATCATGATGCGGGTATGCCACCTAGACACCTGCCCGGTTGGTGTGGCCACCCAGAATCCGGTGCTGCGGGAACGCTTTACCGGCAAGCCGGAGTTCGTGGAGACCTTCTTCGAGTACATCGCTGAGGAGGTGCGCGAGTACCTCGCCGCACTCGGCTTCCGTTCAATGGAGGAAGCAGTCGGCCAGGTCGAATCACTTGACACGCTGGCAGCGGTTCGGCACTGGAAGTCGCAGGGGCTTGATCTCGAGCCGATTCTCCACGCTCCCGCGCTGGCTGGGGCTCCCCGACGACGCATGGTTGCGCAGGACCACGGGCTCGATCGTGCCCTGGACGTCGAACTCCTTGCTCTGTGCGAGCCGGCACTTGACCGGGCGGAGCCGGTTCGGGCCCAGTTGCGGGTGCGCAATGTCAATCGCACGGTCGGCACCATGCTTGGATCGGAGGTGACGCGCCGGCATGGCGGGCAGGGTCTCCCTGACGGAACCATCGACCTGACATTCATCGGCTCGGCCGGGCAGTCATTCGGGGCCTTCATTCCCCGGGGGATGACCCTGCGGCTCGAGGGCGACGCGAATGACTACGTGGGCAAGGGCCTGTCGGGTGGGCGAATCATCATCAGGCCGTCCCGCGCCGCGGTGTTCGATGCCCACGACAACATCATCGCCGGCAATGTCATCGGTTACGGTGCCACAGCTGGCGAGATCTACCTGCGAGGCCGGGCGGGGGAGCGGTTCTGCGTCCGCAACTCGGGCGCTACTGCGGTGGTGGAGGGCGTGGGGGACCATGCCTGCGAGTACATGACCGGTGGGCGTGTCGTCATCCTTGGCGAAACGGGTCGCAATCTTGGTGCGGGCATGTCCGGTGGGATTGCATTCGTGCTTGACCTCTATCCAGGAAGCGTGAACCCCGAGATGGTCGACCTTGATCCACTCGACGAGGACGACATCAATGAACTCCACGGAATTCTTATGCGACATGGAGAGGAGACCGAGTCGACGCTGGTAGGTGTGCTCCTCAGCGATTGGCCCGCGGCGCGGGCCCGGTTCACGAAGGTGATGCCCAAGGATTACAAGCGCGTGATGCAGTTGACCGCTCAGGCGATCGAGCAAGGGCTCGATCCAATGGTTCTCGTGATGGGAGGCGGCCGTGGCTGACCCGAAGGGCTTCTTAACGACGGAACGTGAACTGCCAGCCAGGCGACCTGTGGACATCAGGCTCCAAGACTGGAGAGAGGTCTACCAGGAGTTCGGCGAGGCGAGGGTTGAGAAGCAGGCTGGACGCTGCATGGATTGCGGTATCCCGTTCTGCCATAACGGCTGCCCTCTCGGCAACCTCATCCCGGAGTGGAACGACCTTGTCCATCGCCACGATTGGCAGGCCGCGAGTGAGCGGCTTCATGCGACGAACAACTTCCCGGAGTTCACCGGCCGACTTTGCCCCGCGCCGTGCGAGACCGCGTGCGTGCTGGGGATCAACGCGGATGCGGTGACCATCAAGCAGGTCGAGGTGTCGATTATCGACCGGGCGTGGGAGGAGGGCTGGGTCACGGCTCAGCGTCCGGAGCGGCTGTCCGGTAAGACCGTCGCCATTATCGGATCCGGCCCTGCGGGTCTTGCGGCGGCGCAGCAGCTCGCCAGGGCGGGGCATACCGTCGCCTGCTTCGAGCGAGCGGACCGTATCGGCGGCCTGCTGCGCTATGGAATCCCCGAGTTCAAGATGGAAAAGCGCCACCTCGACCGGCGACTGGCCCAAATGGAGGCAGAGGGGGTGAAGTTCCGCCCCGGCACCGATATCGGGGTTGACATCACCGCCAACGACCTACGTCGCAGATACGACGCCGTGGTCATCGCGGTCGGCTCGACGGTCGGGAGGGAGCTTGAGGTTCCCGGACGTGATTTGCGCGGGATCTATCAGGCGATGGAGTTCCTACCGCTCGCGAACCGAGTCGTCGAGGGCGACACGTCGGTGTCGGCGCTGGACGTGGCAGGAAAGCATGTTGTCATCATTGGAGGCGGTGATACGGGTGCTGACTGCCTTGGAACCGCCCATCGACAGGGCGCCGCGTCGGTAACCCAACTGGAAATCCTTCCCACCCCGCCGCCCATCAGGCCCGGCGGCCAGCCGTGGCCGACCTACCCCATGATCTACCGGACAACGAGCGCCCATGAGGAGGGTGGCGAGCGGGTATTCTCGGTGTCGACGAAGGAGTTTGTCGACGACGGCACTGGTACGGTCCGCGCACTTCGCCTGATCGAGGTGGCGGCACATGAGGGCGGATTCCGTCCGGTCGAAGGCTCTGAACGCGAGATCCCAGCCGATGTCGTGCTGCTGGCGATGGGCTTTACCGGCCCCGAGGTCGGCTCGATCGCGGGACAGCTCGGCGTGGAGCTTGACGCTAAAGGAACCTTCGATCGTGGCTATGACTACGCGACCAACGTTGACGGTGTCTTCGTCGCGGGCGATGCCGGCCGCGGCCAGTCGCTCATCGTCTGGGCGATAGCTGAGGGTCGTGCGGCGGCGGCAGCGGTAGACGAGTTCCTGACCGGAAGCACCCAGCTTCCAGCGCCAATTTTGCCGACGGCTCGACCGCTCACGGTTCGCTGATCGACGAGTCGGGCCGCGTGCGTCGGCACCTTCAGGGCGCCGTCACGAATGTGCCGGGACACCTTTTGCCATGACACCGTTTGCATGGCGGCTGGGATAGGATCGGGAGCATGCGGAGAGCGAAGATCGTGGCAACGTTGGGTCCGACGACGAGTTCCCTTGAGGCGATTCGCGGGCTTGTGCGTGCAGGCATGGACGTCGCCCGACTCAACCTCTCGCACGGTGACCATGCTGATCATGCGAGCGCTTACGCCGCCGTTCGTCAGGCCTCAGACGAGTCAGGACGTGGTGTCGGGATCCTCGTTGACCTTCAGGGGCCGAAGATCCGCCTCGGACGATTCGCCGCCGGGCCGGTGCTCCTCGAGCCCGGTGACGAATTCATCGTCACGATCGACGACGTCCCCGGGGATAAGCACATGGTTTCGACCACGTACAAGGGCCTCCCCGGCGATGTCACCCCCGGAGACTCGGTGCTCGTTGATGATGGTCGCATCGCCCTTGAGGTCGTGAGGGTTGACGGTCCGAGAGTGATCACGAAGGTGATCGAAGGAGGGCGGGTCTCCGACAACAAGGGATTCAACCTGCCCGGGGTCGCGGTGAGCGTCCCCGCGATGTCCGAGAAGGACGTCGAAGACCTGCGCTGGGCACTGCGCATCGGCGCCGACATGATCGCGCTGTCCTTCGTGAGAACAGCCGCAGATATTGCCGGTGTACACGCGATCATGGACGAGGAGGGCGTCCGTCTGCCGGTGCTCGCGAAGGTCGAAAAGCCACAGGCCGTCGACAACCTTGAGGAGATCGTCGAGGCATTCGACGGCGTTATGGTGGCCCGCGGCGACCTCGGCGTCGAGCTCCCGCTTGAGATGGTGCCACTCGTCCAGAAGCGGGCGGTGCAGATGTGCCGCGAGGCTGGTAAGCCGGTCATCGTTGCCACTCAGATGCTCGATTCGATGATCACGGGAAACCGTCCGACACGGGCGGAGGTGAGTGACGTCGCGAACGCTGTGCTCGACGGTGCAGATGCGCTCATGCTCTCCGGCGAGACGAGCGTTGGCGAGCATCCGTCCCTCGTGGTCGAGACGATGGCGCGGATCGTCGAGCATGTCGAGCAGGAGGCGCTCGCGACCCTCCCAGCACTCGTCGACGAGCGCGAAGGCTCAACGGCACGGGCGCTCACCCGCGCTGCCGTCACCGTGGCGGCTGATGTCGAGGCGTCCTACCTCATCGCCTTCACCGAGACTGGCCTCTCGGCACGGCTCATTTCCCGCTGGCGCAGTGCGACGAACCTGCTCGCCTTCACGCCGAACCCGCGGGTGCGCAGCCAGCTGTCGCTCGTCTGGGGTGTCGAGACCTTCCTCGTCCCAAAGGTGACGCATACCGACGACATGGTCCAGCAGGTCGACCGATCCCTCCTTGAGATCGGGCGCGCCACCGTCGGCGAGCGCGTGGTCATCGTGGCCGGCGTGCCGCCGGGGGTGCCCGGTACGACGAACGGCATGCGGGTGCATCGGCTCGGCAGCGCCGGACCGGGTGCCGGGGTCTGATCGGCTAGGCTGTCGTTGCTTCATGGTGGCGACGCCGGTTTGGCGCGGTGCCGACATCCTTTAAGCCCGTCCGGAGAGACGGGGAAGGAGGTCCCTCGTGGATACTTCGCGTTCGCACATCGTCCTTGACGATGCTGATATCGGTCGAGCCATCAGGCGAATCGCCCATGAGATCGTCGAACGAGGCCGCGGATCCGAGGACCTCGTCCTCCTAGGGATTCCGACCCGAGGAGTGCCACTTGCCCACCGGATCGCTGAAGCGATCGCGTCTACCGAGGGCAGGTCAGTTCCAGTTGGGTCTCTCGACATAACCCTGTACCGCGATGACCTGAGGCTGCGGCCCGCTCGAGCACTGGAGAACACATCGATCCCGCCCGAGGGCATCGATGCCAAGACGGTCATCCTTGTCGATGATGTTCTGTTCTCGGGCCGAACGGTCCGCGCGGCCCTTGATGCACTCAATGACCTAGGTCGGCCCGCCGCGGTGCGCCTAGCAGTTCTCATCGACCGGGGGCATCGAG
The DNA here is from genome assembly GCA_945861925.1 of Bifidobacterium breve. Lineage (GTDB taxonomy): Bacteria > Actinomycetota > Actinomycetes > S36-B12 > S36-B12 > WLND01. The sequence continues at coordinate 19,357 of CAMAWO010000031.1, forward strand.
AGCTCCCGATTCGCCCGGACTTCGTCGGAAAGAACATCCCGACATCCATCGTCGAGGATGTGAGGGTCGAGGTGGCCGAGATCGATGGCGTGGATCGGGTGACGATCCTTGGTGCGTCGGATGATCCTGGGCATCAGCGGTGAAGCACCTGCTGTCTGCTGGGGACCTCACGCGTGATGATGCCGTCCTCATCCTTGACACGGCGGCGGAACTCGCGACCGTCACCGACCGCTCGGTGAAGAAACTTCCGACGCTCCGCGGCCGCACGGTGGTCAACCTGTTCTTCGAGGACTCGACCCGGACTCGTATCTCCTTTGAGGTCGCAGCAAAGCGACTCTCCGCCGACGTCATCAACTTCGCCGCCAAGGGTTCATCGGTTTCGAAGGGCGAGAGCCTGAAGGACACCGCTCTCACCCTCGAGGCGATCGGGGCCGATGCTGTCGTCATCCGCCACGGCTCCTCAGGTGCGCCCCACCGACTCGCACGGGCAGGCTGGATCGGGGGGAGTGTCATCAATGCGGGTGACGGCACGCATGAGCACCCCACGCAGGCACTGCTCGACGCATTCACCCTCCGTCGCCACCTGCGCGAGGGCCAGGGCGACCTCGCGGGAATCCGCGTGACGATCATCGGCGACGTCTTGCACAGCCGCGTTGCACGATCGAATGTGCTCCTCCTCCGCACGCTTGGGGCGCACGTCACCGTTGTCGCCCCACCCACCCTCCTTCCGCTTGGAATCAGTGCTTGGCCGTGCGACGTCACCTACGACATGGACTCGGCGCTGCCCGAGGCCGATGCGGTGATGATGCTGCGGGTTCAAGGTGAGCGCATGCGGGCGGCCTACTTCCCCTCGGCCAATGAGTACAGTCGTTCTTACGGACTCGATGCCGAAAGGCTGCGTGCCATGCGACCGGATGCGATCGTCATGCACCCAGGTCCAATGAACCGAGGGATGGAGATCTCGGCCGACGTAGCCGACAGTGACCGCTCGGTCATTGTCGAGCAGGTCGCGAACGGCGTGAGCGTACGAATGGCCGTGCTGTACCTGCTGCTCGGGGGCGACATGAAGGGGCAAGGCTGATGACCGCGCTGGTACTGCGAGGGGTTCGTCCCTACGGTGAGGATCCCGTCGATCTTGTCATTGAGGGCGGCGTGATCGCGGAGATTAGCCGGGCTGGCTCGGCGTCGGGCCGGATCGTTGACGCCGATGGCCTCGTCGCGCTCCCCGGACTCGTTGATCTGCATACGCACCTGCGTGAGCCGGGCCGCGAGGATGCCGAGACTATCGAGACGGGCTCCCGCGCAGCCGCCCTAGGCGGCTTCACCTGTGTCCACGCCATGGCGAACACCGACCCGGTCGCAGACACCGCCGGTGTCGTCGAACAGGTGTGGCGGCTAGGGCAGCGGGCCGGCCTTGTCGATGTGCGCCCGGTCGGCGCCGTTACGAGCGGGCTCCTCGGCGAGCAGATGGCCGAGCTCGGGGCGATGGCCCACTCATCGGCGCGGGTTCGCATCTTTAGTGATGACGGAAAGTGTGTGCACGACGCAGTGCTCATGAGGCGGGCACTGGAATATGTCAAAGCGTTCGGAGGCGTTATCGCCCAACATGCGCAAGAACCGCGACTCACCGAGAACGCTCAGATGAACGAGGGCATCCTGTCAGGCGTGCTCGGGCTCACCGGCTGGCCGTCAGTAGCGGAGGAGGCGATCATTGCGCGCGATGTCCTGCTCGCGGAGCATGTCGGGTCTCGGCTGCACATCTGCCACGTCTCGACTGCAGGCTCGGTCGAGGTCATCCGCTGGGCGAAGGCCCGCGGTATCGATGTGACCGCTGAGGTGACTCCCCACCATCTCATCCTCACTGAGGATCTCGTCGCGAGCTATGACCCCATTTACAAGGTGAATCCGCCCCTGCGTACCCACGATGATGTGGCGGCCCTTCGAATGGCCGTAGCCGACGGCACCATTGATGCGATCGCGACCGACCACGCACCGCATCCGCTCGAGGACAAGGACTGCGAGTGGGCGGCGGCCGCCGTTGGAATGCTCGGGCTCCAGACCGCACTGAGCGTCGCACAGCACACGCTGGTCGAGTCGGGACTCCTCGACTGGCGAGGCCTCGCCGACCGGATGTCCGTGCGCCCGGCACGCATCGGTGGGGTGCCGACGCAAGGGCAGGGGCTCGAGCCAGGTGCGCCTGCTCATGTCTGCGTTCTCGATGCTTCCGCTCGCTGGATCGTCGATCCGGAGGTCGTCGCGTCCAAGAGCCGCAACACCCCGTATGCCTCGATGGAACTTCCCGGATCCGTCTGCCATGTCATCTTCGGTGGCATCCCCACCGTCATCGATGGAGCGCTCGCATGAGCCGCCGCGAACGGGCGGTGCTCGTGCTCGAGGACGGAACCACGATGCGGGGGGCCGCATACGGGGCCATCGGATCGACCTTCGGGGAGGCGGTCTTCTCGACCGGCATGACCGGCTACCAGGAGACCCTCACAGACCCGTCCTACCACCGGCAGATCGTTGTGATGACCGCCCCGCACATTGGCAACACCGGCGTGAATGATGAGGATCCGGAGTCCACGCGCATCTGGGTGAGCGGGTACATCGTCCGTGATCCCTCCCGCATCGCCTCCAACTGGCGTGCGACGAGGGGGCTGGAGGACGAACTGCGAGATCAGGGCGTGGTGGGGCTCTGCGACGTTGACACGCGGGCCCTCACCCGCAGGCTGCGCGAGCGGGGTGCAATGCGCATGGGCATCTTCTCTGGGGGCCAGGCTCACGCGCCCGTCGACGACCTTCTGGAACAGGTGTTGGCCAGTCCCGTCATGACGGGAGCCGATCTCGCTGGTGAGGTGAGCACTCCCGCCGCCTATCTCGTCCCTGCGGTCGGAGAGCGCCGCCTCACCGTTGCCGCGATTGATCTCGGCATCAAGGCGATGACCCCGCGACTCATGGCCGAGCGGGGTATCGACGTCCACGTGCTGCCGGCTGCGACATCGGCTCGCGATGTCCTTGGCCTTGGCGCCGATGGTGTCTTCTTCTCCAATGGTCCCGGGGATCCCGCCACCGCGGATCACGCCGTTGGCGTCATGGAGGCGGTCCTTGGAGCGCGGGTGCCGGTCTTCGGTATCTGCTTCGGTAACCAGATCCTCGGGCGCGCGTTGGGGCTAGGCACCTACAAGCTCAGGTACGGGCACCGGGGCATTAACCAGCCGGTGCAGGATCTTCGAACCGGCAAGATCGAGATCACCGCGCACAATCACGGATTTGCTGTTGATGCTCCGCGGGAAGGGATCTTCCAGACGCCGTTCGGGGCGGCGCGAGTGAGTCATGTGTGTCGCAACGACGATGTCGTCGAGGGCCTTGAATGCCTCGACGTCCCGGCGTTCAGTGTCCAGTACCACCCGGAGGCCGCAGCCGGTCCACATGATGCGTCATCACTCTTCGACGAGTTCGTCGACCTCATGCAGAGGAGAAACTGATGCCGCGACGCGCTGACCTCCGAACGATCATGGTGATCGGATCCGGGCCGATTGTTATCGGTCAGGCGTGTGAGTTCGACTACTCGGGCACCCAGGCATGCCGGGTACTGCGTGATGAGGGAATTCGGGTAGTCCTCGTCAACTCGAACCCGGCAACTATCATGACCGATCCGGAGTTTTCCGATGCCACCTATATCGAACCGATCACTCCGGAGTTCGTCGAGCGGATTATCGCCAAGGAGCGTCCCGACGCCATTCTGGCAACGCTCGGCGGACAAACTGCTCTCAACACCGCAATCGCGCTCCACAAGAATGGGGCGCTTGCGCGCTACAACGTCGAACTGATCGGAGCCGACGTCGATGCCATCGAACGGGGCGAGAATCGTGAGCTCTTCCGGACGATTGTTGCTCAGATCGGTGCGGAGAGCGCTCGGTCAGCGGTGTGCCACTCGCTCGAGGACTGCCTCGCTGGGGCCCAGGACCTCCGATATCCGGTTGTTGTGCGTCCCTCGTTCACGATGGGCGGGGCCGGATCTGGGATTGCCTATGACGAGACCGACCTGCGGCGCATCGCCGGCGCGGGACTCCAGGCAAGCCCGACCACCGAGGTGCTCCTCGAGGAGTCGATCCTCGGGTGGAAGGAGTACGAACTCGAGTTGATGCGTGACAACCGCGATAACGTCGTTGTTGTCTGCTCGATCGAGAACCTCGATCCGATGGGCGTACACACCGGTGACTCGATCACCGTGGCGCCAGCCATGACCCTTACTGATCGCGAGTTCCAGCACATGCGCGACGTCGGGATCCAGATCATCCGGGCGGTTGGAGTCGACACCGGCGGGTGCAATATCCAGTTCGCGATCGACCCGAGCGATGGCCGAATGATCGTCATCGAGATGAACCCGCGGGTGTCTCGTTCATCGGCCTTGGCCTCGAAGGCGACCGGATTCCCGATTGCCAAGATCGCCGCACGCCTCGCAATCGGCTACACGCTCGATGAGATTCCCAACGACATCACAAGGAAGACTCCGGCATCCTTCGAGCCCACCTTGGACTACGTGGTCGTGAAAGTACCGCGGTTCGACTTCGAGAAGTTCCCCCAGGCCGACCCGATCCTCACCACGACGATGAAGAGCGTCGGTGAGGCCATGGCGATCGGCCGGAACTTCACCGAGGCACTCCAAAAGGCACTTCGCTCACTAGAGCGACCGGAGGCCGTGTTCTTCTGGCCTGAGCACCGGTCCGATGTTGATCTCGCAGCGCTCCTTGTGTCGATGTCCAAGCCGCACGACTGCCGACTCTCCTTGGTGCAGCGTGCGCTTTGGGCGGGGGCGACCATCGAGCAGGTGCATGCATCGACCTCTATCGACCCTTGGTTTCTCGACCAGATCTGCCTCATCAACGAAATGGCCGATGGCTTGCGCTCGGCTGATGGGCTTACCGCCGGCATCATCCGGGATGCCAAGCGCCAAGGCTTCTCCGACCGGCAGATCGGGCAGTTGCGCGGCCTT
>CAMAWO010000032.1 GCA_945861925.1 Bifidobacterium breve
AGTGCATGGACATGCTTGGCAAGCTCATGCCCGAAGGACACCGGCTGCGCATGCTGCAGGTGGGTGAAACCCGGTGATGACGTTCCGATGTGCTGCGACGCCTGCTCAATGAACGCCACTTCAAGTTCGATCACTTCACGTGCGATGACCCTGACCTGGGCCCGCAAGTACATCCGGAAATCAGTCGACACCTGATCATTTCGGCTTCGGCCCGCTCGCAGTTTCCCGCCGAGATCGCCGAGCCTCGCGATCAGGTGGCGCTCGATCGCAGTGTGAACGTCCTCGTCCTGTGACTCAGGAACAACCGCACCACTGCTCACCCCGTTCGCAACATCAGCAAGCGCCTCCTCGACGAGCACGAGTTCGGCGTCGGAGAGCAGACCCGCGCGCGCAAGCACCCGGGCATGGGCGCGGGTCTGCTCAATGTCATACGGGGCCAAGCGCCAGTCGAAGTGCACGGAGGCGCTTAGTGCCGACATGGCGTCAGCAGGGCCACTGGAAAATCGACCGCCCCATAGTCGGGTTACGCCCGGCTGCCTGGCTCCCGCGTCAGCGTCCACGATCATCTCCTCCTGCTGGCACTACTGACAGAGCTCGCGCCCGGCGAACGGGCCGGGGTCGTCGGTTCGGCTCCGGTTCCTGATGCCAGATCAAGTATCTGGACGCAGAGTTCCGCCGCTTCGCTTGCCCCGGGCGTCACCACGATAACGGTGTCGTCTCCTGCAACGGTTCCAACAATCTGCGGCGAACCCGCCCGGTCCAGGCTTCCGGCGAGGTACATCGCTGCACCCGGCGGGGTCCGCAGCACCGCGAGGTTCTCGGCTGCGACCGCGCTGACGAGGACCTCGCTGATGACACGGGCAATCGAATCAAGCCCTGCGGCTGGCCCGAGCCTCGCCGCCAAGGGGGCTTCAGCAACGACGTAGCGAACGGACCCATCAGGGGAAATCCCTTTGTCCGCGCCTATCGCCTCAAGATCCCGGGACAACGTCGCCTGGGTGACATCAACCCCAAGCTCACGCAGGAGGGTGCGCAGCTGATCCTGCGAGGTGACGATCGTGTCAAGGAGTAGCGAACAAATCTGGGCACGTCGCGCGGTCATGGTCTGCGGTGAGCTCATCGAGCACCTGACGTCGACTCGGCATGTGACGAGGCAGCCCGGAACGATCGCTCCCATCTGAGCAGCGTCTCGTCGACATCTGCATCGGTGATCGTGAGCGCTGGAGCGAGCCTCACGACTCGTGACCCGATCGCGTTAACGCGCAGGCCATGAGCCCGCGCGGACCGTTCAACGAGTTCGGCGTGGTCGCCAGTGAGGACGGCTCCGAGGAGGAGCCCTCGGCCCCTCACATGATCGACGAGGCCCTCGGATGATCGGGCAAGTTCGACCGTTAACCGTTCACAAAGGGTTCTCGCACGCTCAAGGAGGCCCTCGTCCTCGATGATGTCGAGCACCGCAAGGGCCGCTGCTGCCACGACGGGATTCCCACCGAACGTCGAGCCATGCGATCCCGGTTTCAGCAGGCTTGCCGCCGGTCCGCGAGCCAGAACGGCACCAATCGGCAGGCCGCCCCCTAGGCCCTTCGCGAGGGTCACGATGTCGGGGACGATGTCGTCACGCTGATGAGCGAACCACCAGCCGGTTCTGCCGATACCTGTCTGGACCTCATCAAGGGCGAGGAGAGCCCCTGACGTATCGCAAATGCCTCGCGCGGCCGCAAGGTATCCGTCAGGGGGAACGATCACTCCACCCTCCCCCTGGATCGGCTCAAGAAATACGCCGGCCGTGCGATTCGAGACCGCTTCGCGCAGCGCTGCCTCGTCGCCATATGCCACAACTGTGACATCGCCTGGCAGCGGGCGGAACGGGTCCTGCTTGGCGGGCTGGGCGGTGAGCGCGAGGGCGCCCATTGTTCGCCCGTGGAAGCTTCCGGCCGCGACGACAACCTCGGTTCGGCCCGTGAGTCGAGTCATCTTGAATGCTGCTTCGTTGGCCTCGGCACCGGAATTGCAGAAGAACACCCGAGCATCGGGCGGACTGCCAGCGAGCCCGATGAGTCGCTCGGCGAGAGCCATGGCAGGCTCAGTCGCGTAGAGGTTGCTCGTATGACCGAGGGTTGAGAGCTGGGCTGAGACCGCCTCGACATATCTCGGGTGCGCGTGCCCCACTGCGTTCACCGCTATTCCAGCGATGAGATCGATGTACTCGATGCCTGTGTCGTCCCACACTCGAGACCCAGCACCCCTCACGAGCTTGATCGGCGGGGTCCCGTAGTTGTCCATGAGGGCTGCCTGCCAGCGCTCCTGCCAACCGCTCATATCGCCTCTGGACCTTCCAGTGCAGCATCATCCGGCACCACCATCGTTCCGACACCGTTGTCGGTGAACACCTCTAGGAGGAGCGAGTGCGGAATGCGTCCGTCGATGACGTGCGCCCGGCCGACTCCCCCTTCGACCGCGCGTGCGCATGCCTCCATCTTGGGAACCATCCCCGACTCGAGTCCTGGCAGGAGATCGCGGAGGCCGCTCACCTCGATGACGTCAATGACCTCGGTACTGCTCGGCCAGTCGGCGAACAGGCCCTCGACGTCGGTGAGGACAATGAACTTCTCGGCACCAAGCGCCACCGCGAGGGCCGATGCTGCGGTATCTGCATTCACATTGTGGGTGACCCCGTGAACATCCCGAGCAACGGTCGAGACGACCGGAATGAACCCCTCTTCGAGGAGTCGCTCGACGAATGCCGGCTGAACCTCGACGACATCGCCGACGAGACCTATGTCGATGCTTTCGCCGTCGACCGTTGCGGACCTGCGCTCAGCAAGGAATAGCCGGGCATCCTCGCCGGACAGCCCAACCGCGAAAGGCCCGTGGGCGTTGATCAGCCCGACGAGCTCGCGCTGCACCTGCCCCACGAGCACCATCCCGACGACGTCCATCACCTCGGGAGTCGTTCTGCGAAGCCCGCCGACGAACTCGCTCTCGATGCCGAGTCTGTTGAGCATCGTGCTGATCTGTGGTCCCCCGCCATGGACGACGACCGGGCGCACACCTGCGAGTCGCAGGAAGACGATGTCCTCGGCGAAGCTCGCCTGAAGGAGCGGATCAGTCATAGCATTACCGCCGTATTTCACGACAATCGTCGCGCCGCTGAACCGCTTGAGCCATGGAAGCGCCCCCGCTAGCACGGCAGCCTTCTGTGCAGCCTCAGCAACGACGGGCCGCTGGAGAGCATCAGTCATGCGTCGCTCCTACGTCGCATACGCGGAGTTCTCGTGGACGTACTCGGCAGTGAGGTCGTTTGTCCAGACGGTGGCACCTTCGAAACCTGCACCTAGCGACACACAAATCTCGATCTCGCGGGCGCTCAAGCTCACGAGCGTGCGCGGCTCGCCGATTGAGCCACCCCGGCAAATCCACACGCCGTTCATCGCCACATCGACGCGATCAGGCTCGAACTGCGCATTCGTGGTACCCATTGCAGAAAGAACGCGGCCCCAGTTCGGATCCTCGCCGTGGAGCGCGCACTTCAGTAGGTTGCTCCGAGCGATCGCGCGTGCAACCACCAGCGCATCGGCGACCGACGCTGCAGACTCCACGATGATCGCAATGTCCTTCGATGCTCCCTCCGCATCAGCGATGAGCTGCCGGGCGAGGTTCGCGCAAACGTCAGTTAGGGCTGCAATGAACTCCGCGGGATCCGGACGCACGCCGCTCGCACCACTCGCGAGCAGCAAAACGGTGTCGTTGGTGGACATGCATCCATCGGAGTCGATGCGGTCAAACGAGTGCGCTGCGGCATGACGCAGCGCCTCCTCGGCCTGTGCCTCCGTGAGCAGTGCATCGGTGGTGACGACAACGAGCATGGTCGCGAGGGCTGGGGCGAGCATGCCAGCTCCCTTGGCCATCCCTCCGATGCGATACACGCCGCTGTCATACGCCGCTAGCTTCGGGACGGTATCGGTGGTCATGATCGCTGTTGCTGCATCACCTCCACCATCGTCGCTCAGACGCCCAAAGGCGTGCTCAACCCCCGCCTCGAGTCGATCCATCGGAAGTCTCTCGCCAATGAGACCAGTTGAGCACACCGCGATTTCGCCGGCCCCAGTTTCTAGCCCAGCCGAGCAGAGCAGCGATGCCGCGAGCTCCGCGGTGCGGTGGGTGTCCTGAAACCCGCCAGCACCGGTGCACGCGTTCGCCCCACCCGAGTTGAGGACAACCCCGCGCAGGGTGCGCGCCCGGAGTACCTGCTGGGACCACACCACCGGGGCTGCCTTGAACCGGTTGCCGGTGAAAACGCCGGCGGCCACCTGCAGCGGGCCGTCATTGACGACGATCGCAACATCCGGTGCACCGGAGGCCTTAAGCCCCGCTGCGACCCCGGATGCGCGGAATCCTCGCGCAGCAGTGACGCTCATGTCGCTCCCCCATCAGTCGGCAGGCCCATGGCCTCCTCGAGGCCGAGCATGAGATTGGCATTCTGGATCGCCTGCCCGGCGGCGCCCTTGCCCAGGTTGTCGATGGCGCTCACGACGACGGCGCGGCCCGAGTGCTCGTCGAACTCGATCTGCAGGAGTGCAGCGTTGGTACCGCTCACCGAGGAGGTCCGCGGCCAGTTGCCCGGCGCGAGCAGTCGAACGAAACGCTCACCGGCATAGGCCTCAGCGAGACAGTCGATGAGGTCCTTGCGGGTCGTGCCATGCCGCACGGCAGCGGTCGACGTGCTGATAATTCCGCGCGGCATGGGTGCGAGAAGGGTGGTGAACGAAAGGCTTGTCCGCTGGCCGGACACTTGGGCGATCGACTGCTCGATCTCCGGAATGTGCTGGTGGACGCCGCCCACCTTGTAGGCAGACATCGAGCCCATGACCTCGCTCGCTAGCAGCGAGTCCGTAGGAGTGCGGCCTGCACCCGTCGTTCCGGACGCCGCGACAACAACAAGATCAGTCGTCTCGATGAGGGCAGCCGCCGCCAGCGGCGCAATCGCCAACGTGACAGCCGTCGCGTAACATCCTGGATTCGCCACGCGAAGGGAAGCGGCAATTCGTTCCCGAGACCCTGGGAGCTCGGGCAGTCCGTACGTCCAACTGCCCGCATGTGGCAGGCCCCCGTAGTAGGCGGCCCATTGCTCTGGATCGACAAGCCGGTGATCGGCCCCAAGATCGACAATGCGGGTATCCGCGGGAAGTTCTGACGCAATCGCCGCCGACTCCCCGTGCGGCAGGGCGAGAAAAACGAGATCGGCCTCGCCGAGAACGGCTGCGGTTGTCGGCTCAAGCACGCGGCCGGCGAGCGACAGCAACTGCGGATGCACGTCGCCGACCCGTTGGCCCACCTTGCTCGCGGCACTCACTGCGCCGATCTCGATCATCGGGTGGCCCGCGAGAAACCGCAGGAGCTCACCGCCCGCGTAGCCCGAAGCCCCCGCGACAGTCACCCTGATCATATGCATAATATACACACCCGCGCATATATGCAGAAAGCGGGATGACCTGGGACCCCACTTTCTAGGACCTCAAGGAGCCGGTCAACGCAGAGTCGCACCGCACGATCGGGCAGCCGAGTCAATGGCGGCCTGCCGCGCACGTTGAATCTCACCCGCATCGAGCGTGCGGTCAGCAGCACGGAACTTCAGGGCGAAGGCCAGGGAGCGATGACCGCCGGTGACCTGAGACCCGCGGTACACATCGAAGAGTCTGATCGACTCGAGCAGGTCACCTGCCCCATCACGGAGCGCGTCCAACACCGCACTCGCCGGGACGTTATCGGCGACGACGAGCGCGAGGTCCTCCTTTGCGACCGGGTGGGTGCTCACCGCGGGCGCTCGCCGCACAGAGTGGGCCGCCCCGCGACAAGCGTCGAGGTTCAGTTCCATCGCACAGGCGCGCGCCGGCAGTTCCGTCGCCTCAATGACCCTCGGGTGCAATTCGCCGGCGACCCCCACCTGGGCATCGCCGATCATGAGGGCAGCACACCGACCCGGGTGAAACGTCGGATCCGAGCCGCGGGCCACTGTCAACTCAACGCCGAGAACCTCGGCGATAACCTGGGCCGATTCGACGGCATCGGACCAATCAAAGGGGCGCGCAGCCCCCCACCAGCCGGCCGGAGTGCGCTCCCCCGCCAGCACGCAACCCACCATGATCGGCTGCTCTGGCAGCAGGTCATTCAGCCTGCTCCATTCATCGTCAGTTGGGCGATGATCGACGCTCGGACGGACGAGAGTCTCCCCCGCGAGCCCAAGAACAACCGACCCGAGCTCGAAGATGTTGAGGTCGTTGTTCCCCCGCCCCATGTTGCGTCGGGCGGCGGCGGCGAGCCCGGGGAGCAACGACGCGCGAAGAAGCGGCTGCTCGTCAGACAGCGGATTCGCGAGGCGAACCTTGGCCCTGCGCGGGTCATTCTCAGCCAGTCGCAGGGCATCGAGTTCACGGTCGCCAACAAACGGATAGGTGAGAACCTCGATTGCTCCACGGGCAGCAAGTGCCATGCCGACCCGTCGACGAACTCGCTGAGCCCAGGTGAGGCCGTGGCCGAGCGCTGACGTCGGCAGCGTCGATGGCAGCTTGTCGTAGCCCACCAGTCTCACCACCTCCTCGACGAGGTCTGCGGGGTCGGTGAGGTCCGGTCGCCACGAGGGTGCATCCACCGCGAGCATCCCATCACTCTCGGCGACCTCGCAGCCCACGGACTGCAGCAGGCGGATGACCGTCGCATCGTCAATGGGCATCCCAGCGACGTCAGAGGGCTCTGTCACCGGCATCGAGATTCGAGAGGGTCGGTATTGTGCTTCGACGGCGGTCATGCCCACGTAGATTCCGCCACCGAATCTGATGAGGAGTTCAGCCGCACGCGCCGATGCATAGGGTGCGAGCACCCGGTCGACCCCCCGCTCGAATCGGCGTGACGCCTCAGTCGACAGACGATGCCTCCGTGAGGCCCGAGCCACCACTCCCGACGAGAAGTGGGCGGCCTCCAGAGCGATATTCACGGTGGCGTCATCGATCTCCGACGTGAGGCCACCCATGGTGCCAGCAAGTCCGATGATCCCGGAGTCGTCCAAGATGACGAGGTCGTCTGGACCGAGGTCGCGGACTACGTGATCGAGGGTCTCGAGCCGCGAACCAGCCTTAGCCCATCCGGCTCGAACGGGCCCGGAGAGCTTGTCAAGGTCAAATGCGTGGAGCGGCTGCCCGAGTTCGAGCATCACGTAGTTCGTGACATCGACGGCTAGGGACACCGGACGCATGCCGCACAAGACCAGCCGCCGCTGCATCCACAGTGGTGAGGGCGCCGATGGGTCGAACCCAGTGACAGTACGAATCGTGAACAGCCCGCAGGCCCCGAAATCCTCACTGCCACATTCGGCCGGCACGGCTCCCGCTGCTGGCACCGGGAGTTCGACAACGCGAACGCCTGGGTCGTCGAACTCAACCTCGTACGAAAAGGCCAGCTCGCGCGCAATCCCGCGCATCGACAGGGCGTAGCCGCGATCAGGGGTCACCGCGATGTCCAGGACCTCATCGCCCACCCCGACGATCGGTGCCGCGTCAGCGCCGATAGCACCGAGTGCCTCCGGCAGCACCATGATGCCGTCGTGGTTGTCGCCGAGCCCGAGCTCGCGCTCCGAACAGATCATGCCGTCGGACGTGTGGCCGTACGTCTCGCGTGCAGCGATCGTGAAGCCACCGGGAAGCACCGTTCCCGGAAGTGCCACCACGACCATGTCGCCAGCAGCAAAGTTTCGGGCACCGCAGATGATCCCGCGCACCCCACCATGTTCAGGACCCACATCGACCTGGCACCAACGGATGGGCTTCTTGAACTCCGTCAGCTCCTCGATCACTACGACATGCCCGATGAGGAGGGTCCCGATCACGCCCTCGCCGATCACCTCGACCGTCTCCACTTCGAGCCCGGCTCGAACCAGGCGTTCGGCGATATCGCGTCCACCCTCATGGGGCGGGATGTCGACCATCTCTCTGAGCCAGGAAACTGGGGCGCGCACTACGACTCCAAACCGAATGCTCTAGTGAACCGGATGTCGCCCTCGACCATGTCGCGCATGTCGGTGACCCCGTTGCGGAACATGAGGGTGCGCTCAATGCCCATTCCGAACGCGAAGCCGCGGTAGCGCATCGGGTCGATCCCCACCGCGCGCAGCACCCTCGGGTTCACCATGCCGCAGCCGCCCCACTCGATCCAGCCTTCGCTCCCGCAGGTGCGACAGGGCCGTTCGGGATTCCCGACAGACGCTCCCCTGCACACAAAGCACTGAACGTCGAGCTCGGCGCTCGGCTCGGTGAAGGGAAAATACGAGGGACGCAGTCGCGTGACTATGCCCTCGCCGAACATCGCCTGCGCGAAGTGGTCGAGCGTCCCTTTGAGGTCGGCCATCGTGATGTTCTCGTCAACGGCAAGGCCTTCAACCTGATGGAACACCGGCGTATGCGTTGCATCGAGCTCATCGGTCCGGAACACCCGGCCCGGCGCCACAACGTAGATCGGCGGGGGCCGCTCTAGCATCGCGCGAATCTGAATCGGTGAAGTCTGGGTGCGAAGGACGACGCCGCTGTCAGCCGACGTGACATAGAAGGTGTCCTGCATTGTTCGTGCCGGGTGATCTGGTGGCACGTTGAGGGCGTCGAAGTTCACCCACTCCGCCTCGACCTCGGGGCCCTCGGCAATGTCGTAGCCCATGGCCACGAATACGTCGCACACCCGCTCGATAAGGGTGGTGAGCGGGTGACGTCCGCCGACAGCCTCTCGAACTGCAGGCAATGTCACATCAACAGATTCCTCAGCGAGGACCCGCTCGTCACGCTCAATCTCTAGGGTTGACTGCCGGTCATCGAGCGCCGACTTCACGACCGTGCGTGCCTCGCCGACCCGCTTGCCGACCTCGGCCTTGGCAGCCGGGGGCAGCGCCCCGATCTCCCGGTTCGCGAGCGCGAGGGGCGATCGATCGCCCGCATGAGCGATCCGGACCTCCTTGAGCGCTGCGAGGGTTGCAGCCACACTGATGGCCTCACAGGCCTCGCGCGCCATGCCATCGATGGCGTCTGCGCTCAGCACGGATACCTGCTTCGGGTCAAAACTTGTGTTTGGTCCAGACATAAGACCCCGAGTATTTCACCCCCGCATAAACCCGGCGTCGGTGCCTACTCGCCGAGGATCGCAATCGTCAGTGCCGTGACCGACGCCTCGATATCTCCGACACCGTGCAGGATGAGATCTGGCCGCTCCGGGATCTCGTAGGCCTGCCCCATGCCGGTCATGTTCGGGAGCGAACCGGCCGCCGCCTTCGCGTAAAGGCCCTTCGGATCACGCTCGGCGCACACCTCCACCGAGGTATCGACGTGCACCTCGAGGAACTCCCCTGGACCGAAGAGCGCCTTCGCCGACAGTCGGTCGGACCGGTACGGGGACACGAGAGCCACGAACACAACGAGCCCTGAATCCATCATGAGCTTGCTCACCTCGGCCACCCGCCGAACATTCTCGGCGCGATCCTCCGGGGTGAATCCGAGGTCCTTGTTCAGGCCGGTGCGGACATTGTCGCCATCGAGAACGTAGGTATGAACACCGAGCGCGTGCAAACGCCGCACGGCAGCGTCGGCAATGCTCGACTTTCCGGAACCCGGCAACCCGGTAAGCCACACGACCTTGCCCTCATGTCCCATCAGCCGCACCCGGGCCTCGTGATCGACGTCGTATGAGTGAGGAACGACGTTGAAGGACCGACGCATCGCGTGCCGCGTGAGCCCCGCGGCCACCGTGTCAGCGGTGACCCGGTCCACAAGGAGGAAGCCCCCGGTGTCGCGACTCGTCGTATACGGGTCCATCGGGATCGGACGGTCCGTCGCGATCTCGACACTTCCGACATCGTTCATGTCAAGGAGTCGCGCCGAATGCTCATGTCCCGAGACGACATCGAGGCGGTAGCGCACATTCGTCACGGTCGCAGGGACGGAACGTGATCCTGACACGAGCAGGTACGAACGGCCGTGGGCCAACGGCTCCTCGCCCAGCCAGACGAGGTCAGCTGAGAAGCGGTCGGCGGGCTGCGCCGCCGTGGGACCCACCCCGGTGATGAGGTCGCCGCGGGTGACATCGACCTCGTGGTCGAGCGTCAAGGTGACCGCCTGTCCGCTCACCGCCTGCTCGAGATCTCCGTCGAAGGTGACGATGCGATCGATCAGCGCCGTTCGCCCGGAATCGGCAACAACGATCTCGTCACCCCTCGACACCTCACCCGAGACCACAGTTCCGGCATACCCCCGAAAGTTGCCCTCGGCACGCACGATGAACTGGACAGGGAACCGGAAGGGCTTCTTCGCCGTGTCGACAACCGGCTCCCAGCCACACAGCGCCTCAAGAAGACTCGGACCCTCGAACCATGGCATTTCGTTCGTCGCCGACGTGACGTTGTCACCGACAGCCGCGCTCATCGGGATGGCCCTGACATCGGGCACCCCGAGGCGCGATGCGGTTGCCTGCACCACCGCAACGATGTCATCGAACGGCTCCTGACGGTAGCCCACGAGATCCATCTTGTTCACGGCGATGATGACGGTCTTAACGCCCATGAGCGCGCACACAGTCAGGTGACGATGGGTCTGCGGGCGCACCCCGCGCGCGGCATCGACGAGCAGTACGGCGACGTCGCCATTCGAGGCAGCAACCGCCATGTTGCGCGTGTACTGCTCATGACCAGGTGCATCGGCGATGAGCACGCGGCGTCCGTTCGGCAGGTTCATGTGCCGGTAGGCGACATCAATGGTGATCCCCTGCTCACGCTCGGCCTCAAGGCCGTCGGTAAGGAGAGAGAAGTCAACCTCGCCCACCGGGATCGTCGAACCGCCTCGTCGGGTCTGCCGAGCGTATTCAAGCTGATCGAGTGGGACGCTGTTGGTTTCCGCTAGCAGTCTCCCGATGAGCGTGGACTTGCCATCGTCGACGGAGCCGCAAGTCACAAGGTGGAGCACCGGGGTTTGACGCGTGGTCGACATTAGAAGTAGCCCTCTGCCTTCTTGGCCTCCATCGACCCGCCGCCCTCACCGTCGATTAACCGACCGGCACGCTCGGACATAGTCGAACTCTCCATCTCGGCGATGAGATCCGCCAGGTTATCGGCCGTCGATTCGACGGCTCCGGTGAGCGGGTAGCAGCCGAGGGTTCGGAATCGAACCGATCGCATGTGCACGATCTCACCGTCACGCAACGGGAAGCGGTCATCATCAACCATGATGAGCGCACCATCGCGCTCAACCACCGGTCGCTCCTTCGCGAAGTAGAGCGACGGGATGTCGATGGACTCCCGCTGGATGTAGCGCCACACATCGAGCTCAGTCCAATTTGAGAGCGGGAACACCCGCATCGACTGGCCCTCGGAAAGGGTCGTGTTGGCGGTTCGCCAGAACTCCGGCCTCTGCTTGCGTGGATCCCAGCGGTGGCCGGGCTCCCTGAGACTGAAGATGCGCTCTTTCGCCCGGCTTCGCTCCTCATCTCTCCTGGCCCCACCGATCGCTGCATCAAAGCCGTAGCGATCGATGCCGGCGCGCAGAGCAACGGTCTTCATGATGCGGGTGTACTCGTGCGTGCCGTGGGAGAACGGTGATACTCCCTCAGCTCGCGCCTCCTCATTCGTTGAGATGCGCAGGTCAAGGCCGAGCTCGGCGACGCGCTTGTCACGGAATGCAATCATCTCCTGGAACTTCCAGGTGGTATCAACGTGCATGACGGGGAATGGCAGCCCGGCCGGGGCGAACGCCTTGAGAGCTAGGTGGAGCAGGACTGATGAGTCCTTGCCGATGCTGTAGAGAAGCACCGGATCACGGAAGGCTGCAGCAGTCTCTCGGTAGATGTGGATGGCCTCAGCTTCGAGTTCGTCGAGAACTGCCTCATAGGGGATAGTGGTCTCGCTCATGCCTCGCTCAAGACCTCCATTCCGGAGCCCTCGCCCATGGCCATGCTTCCGTCACCGAACCTCGGGTCCTTGCCCTGTGCGGCGATGGCGGCTGCTCGCGCCGCCCTCTTCGCCTCGGCAGCGGCGTAGGCGTCCTGCGCCATGACCGGGTCGATCACCGGGGACTCGATTCTCGGGACAGGGTTTCGGTTGCTGATCCACGTGTTGAGTTCAGGACCGGACTCGAGGGAGGTTATGAGGCAGTAGCGTGGCTCTTGGCCCGGGTGCCAGACTGCGTGGTAGAGACGCTGCGTGTCGATGACGACCTGTGCGCCGGCAGGGAGCGGCACTCGAGTCTCGGTCGCCGGATCGTCCTTATCCTCGCGCAGAATCATCATCGAGTCTGGGTTGTCAGTGAGGTTGAAGAAGGCCCGGACGATCCAGCCGGTGCCCTCGACATTGAGCCGGTTGTTGTCATCGCGGTGCAGGTTGTAGATCGCATCGGCATACGTGTTTGGCTGCAACTCGATCACCCGGCAGCGTCCGACATTCGCGCCCGACTCCAGGGCCCGCTCAGTCAACCGCGGAGCACGCTCGACATTCTCGGGTACCCACACGCCGTCCTTATCGGTCTTCGCTGGCGTGTGATTCCAGAACCCATCGCATTCGATGGCGCCGTAGGCGCTGGCAATCGGAGAGAATCTCGTGTCCCCTGAGGACTTCCAGTCCACGTAGATGAGGTCGTGCCACTCTCGCGGGTCCTGATCCTGATCGTATGAGTCGACGACGACGTAGCCGGTCTCGTCGAAGATGGGGAGCGTGACGTACGACATTGCGGCCTCCATTCAGCAGTTCGGGTCATTGTGGGATGACTTCAGTCTTTCATGCCGACGGGCAACATCGGCAAATAGGCACACGGCGACGGCCGCCCCGACATTGAGCGACTCCGCCCGGCCTGCGATCGGGATGCGAACCCGTGCATCCGCCGCTGCGCGCATCTCATCGCTCACCCCATGGGCCTCGGTACCGAACACCCAGCAGATCGAGGTAGGTGCCTCGTCCAGCCACTCAAAGACGTCGCATTCGCCGTCACCGGTCGCCACTGCGAGGGTCATGCCGGTTGCGGAGACTCGTGCGACCAGCGACTGCACCTCGACCTCGTCAACGACGGGCAGGTGGAAGATCGACCCTGCGGATGCCCTGACAACCTTGCCCCCGAAGGGATCGGTCGAACCCTTCGTGAGGACAACGCCGCTGGCTCCTGCGGCGTCGGCAGTCCTGATGATGGTTCCGACATTGCCCGGATCGGCCGCGGACTCCAAGACCACTGCGCTGTTCGCTCCAAGTCGGACCACGTCATCAAGCGAATGGTCAAGGAAGTCGCATACCGCGATGATCCCCTGCGGGGTGCGCGTCTCGGCCATCGCCTCGATCACCTCATCTGTGACCGGAACAACGTCGACGCCATTCGCCCGCGCGCCCACGATGATCTCCGCGAATCGCGCGCAGGCATCGGGGGTCGCGTAGACCGTCCGCAGGTGAGGGGCATGCAACACAGCCTCCCGAACGGCCTGAGGGCCTTCGACAGCGAAAGCTCCTGCCTCACGTCGCCCGGCTCTGGTTCGTAAATGCCGCATCGCGGCGACCCTCGGGGATCGCCGCGATGCGAGCGGCTGAGTCAATGGGTGATTCAGGCGGACACTGCAGGAACGGACGCCTTGGCGACGGCCACGAGCGCCGCGAATGCCGCCGGGTCGTTCACGGCCAGCTCTGCGAGCATTCGACGATCGACCTCGACGCCCGCCACCTTCAGGCCCTGAATGAACCGGTTGTAGGTCATGTCGTTTGCGCGGGCCCCTGCATTAATCCGCTGGATCCACAGGCGACGAAAGTCGCCCTTACGGGTGCGCCTATCAGCGTACGCGTAGACCATCGAGTGAGTGACCTGCTCCTTGGCCTTGCGGTAGAGACGCGAACGCTGGCCGCGGTAACCGCTGGCGCGCTCGAGGATCTCGCGACGCTTCTTCTGTGCATTGACTGCTCTTTTAACGCGTGCCATGTCGATCTCCTGAAAAAGTGGGCGGAATGCCTCGGGTAACGGCGGGGTCGGCTAGCGGCCGAGGAGCTTCTTGACCTTCTTCATGTCGGCCGGGGCCACCATGGCGTCCGACTCAAGCCTGCGAGTGCGCTTACTCGACTTCGACTCCATGAGATGACGCCGGTTCGCCTGCTCGTGGGTGATCTTGCCCGAGCCGGTCACCTTGAATCGCTTCTTGGCACCGCTGTGGGTTTTCTGCTTCGGCATGACATTCCTCGCTTGGTTGGGTGGGGCGGGTAGGAAGATCAGGATTCGATGACGACCTCGGGCTTGAGCTCTGTGAACGCTTCTCCCGATTCGGCAGAAGCGACATCCTCACGGGCCTTCCCCGACTCCGCCTTACGGCGATGCGGGGCGAGAACCATGATCATGTTGCGTCCGTCCTGCTTCGGGGTGGCCTCGACGAAGCCCAGAGGCTCGACATCCTCTGCCAACTTGCCGAGAAGGCGAAGCCCGAGCTCCGGCCGGCTCTGCTCGCGACCACGGAACATGATCGTGATCTTCACCTTGTCGCCGGCCTTGAGGAACCGCTCGACGTGACCCTTCTTGGTCTCGTAGTCGTGCGGATCGATCTTCGGCCGGAGCTTCATCTCCTTGATGATCGTGTGGGTTTGGTTGCGCCGGGACTCACGCTCCTTCATGGCAGCTTCGTACTTAAATTTCCCGAAGTCCATGAGCTTGCAAACCGGAGGCTTCGCCATCGGAGCCACCTCGACGAGGTCGAGGTCCGCTTCTACAGCAAGACGGAGCGCATCTTCGATGCGAACGATGCCCACCTGCTCACCATTTGGTCCGACGAGTCGGACCTCAGGCACGCGGATCCGGTCATTGATCCTTGGCTCGACGCTGATGGCGGCTCCTTGCTCGAGGTAATGGGACGCGATCTGCCCAAGGAATCACGAAGACCCCTGGCGCAGCGCGCACAGAGGTCTCGGCATCGCGTCGCAAACGTCCCAATGGGACGCTCGCCACACTCGCGACCCAGCGAACCTCATGCAGCGAACAAGTCGCTGCTCCTGCATCAGGGCGGTTCGTGGGTGGGAGCCGAGGCTCCGCTTGCGCGACCCGACCCCGGGGGCCGAGTCAATCGCCTAGAACAATACCAGAACGCCTGGCGAAACAGGAAGCCGGCTTCTTCGACGGCGCCGGATCTCTTACGTCTCGTCGGTGCACTCGGCGGGCGGCCATCGCATAGTCGCTGCCAGGCTGACGAGGTCTGCGCCAGTCACAACCACGCGGGCCGGACCGAGGACATCGATAACGAGCGCCTGCGCGCCATCGTCCAACGCGGCCTGCGCCGCAGCCTCACCCGTCACCGGAACCGGCCTTGCCGCAGGATCCCAGCGAGCCATCGAGTCCAGTCCGGTGAACGCGAGAAGGCCCTTGTGACCCGCGGCACTGATCATGGACACCACCGCCATGTGGCTCCCCTTGTCTGCCCCGGCGTCGTCGACCTCATCAACGACGGCGACAACCGCGACCAGCAGGCGACTTGGGCGTAGCAATTCGATCACCGAAGATGGCTGCAGTGCAAGCAACTCGCGAAGTCTGGGATCAGCACTGCCGTCATCGTTCGGGAAGACGGGGCCTGCACGTGTGTGTCTGCCTCCGGGAGATTCACCACCCCCTACGTCCATCCGTTGAGGGTACGCCGCAACAATTGCGGCGTGATGGCCACCTCACTTCGACGCCAGCGGATTCTGCTGCTCTCCGCCATCGCGCTCGTTGCCTTCAATTTGAGGACTGCACTCACGAGTGTTCCGACCGTCGTCATCGACATCCAGCGGGCGACCGGCATGAACGACATCGCCGTCGGCGCACTCACCACCTTGCCTGTCATAGCCATGGGGGTGTTCGCCCTCGCAGTGCCGGCGATCGCGCGCCAACTCGGCCGCTCGCAGACCGTTTGGCTTGCCATGGCCATTCTCGTCATCGCCATGGGAACCCGTCTCGCGGGTGAGGTGCCCGGCGTGCTTCCAGCCTCCGCCCTCCTCGCCGGAATCGGCATCGCCCTCGCTGCGGGCCTGGTGCCCGGGATCATTAGGGAAGAGGTTCCAGACTCAGTTGGGATGGCCACCGGTCTTTGGACCGCCTCCATGTTCGCTGGCGCAACCGTCGGTGCCGCGCTCACCGTCCCGATCGCCGAACTCACCGGCTCATGGACGGTCGCCCTCGCCGTGTGGGCCATTCCAGCCGCCTTGGCCTTTCTCCTGTGGACGATCGTCGAGAAGCCCTACCTGCCAAGTCATGGCCCACGCGACGAGCAGGGCTCCGTGAGCCTGCGAGCCCTGCCGTGGCGAGATGCGAACGCCTGGGCCCTCACCGCCTACCTCACATTGAACTCCGTCGTTTTCTACAGTGCCATCGCTTGGCTCGCCCCTTCATATGACGATCGCGGCTGGAGCCCGGTCGAGGGCGGCGTGCTCTTCGGCCTGTTCTCGGGCGCCCAGATCGTGGCGGCGCTCCTCCTGCCGCCGCTGGCCCAGCGCATTTCTGCCCGACGAACCCTTTTTGCTTCGACTGTTCTTGTCTCGACTGCAGCACTTCTTTTCATTGGGGTCGCGCCAAACGCGCTACCCATCATCGTCCTCATGGCCTTCGGGCTATCCCATAGTGGCGGGTTCACGATCGCCCTCGCCATGCTGAGCGAGTATTCGCGCGATGCCGCCTCCTCGGCCCGGCTGACTGCCATGGCATTCTCCGTCACCTTTCTCGTCGCAGCACTCGGTCCCCTGCTGACCGGCGTCGTTCTCCAGTGGTCGGGTTCATGGGCCGTCGTCTATGTACTGCTCGCGATTGTCTGTACTGGACAACTCCCCCCAATCATCCGACTCCGCCGCGGAATCATCATCGACTGACTCAGGCGCGGGCCAACTGAGATACTCATCCCTCAGGCCGACGGCGCTGCTCAGTGCGCGGCGAACAGAAGGGGCGTCGGCATCATGGTTCATTCAGTTCAAGGCGTCATAGCTCGGAGCGCCGGCGCACCGGTCGAACTCGCGACGGTCATCGTTCCCAACCCGGGCCCAGGCGAGGCTGTCGTTCGGATTCAGGCCTGCGGCGTGTGTCATACCGACCTGCACTACCGCGAGGGAGGCATCAGCCAGGACTTCCCGTTCCTCCTTGGCCACGAGGCAGCCGGCATCGTCGAGGAAATCGGCGCCGGTGTCACTGACATTCAGCCCGGCGACTACGTCGTACTCAACTGGCGGGCGGTGTGCGGTCAGTGCCGCGCCTGCCTTCGTGGCAGGCCGCACCTGTGCTTCGCGACGCACAACGCAGCGCAAAAGATGCACCTCGAGGACGGTACGCCCCTATCCCCAGCGCTCGGCATCGGTGCCTTCGTGGAGAAGACCCTCGTCCATGCCGGCCAGTGCACCAAGGTGAGTCCCCTTGCTACGCCGGCGGTGGCTGGCCTGCTCGGCTGCGGCGTCATGGCCGGGCTCGGAGCCGCCATCAATACCGGCAGCGTCACGCGTGGAGACTCTGTCGCGGTCATCGGCTGCGGCGGGGTCGGCGCAGCAGCCATCGCCGGCTCATCCCTCGCCGGCGCCACCCGCATCGTGGCCGTCGATATCGACGATCGCAAACTGCACATCGCCCGGGAGTTCGGGGCCACTCATACCGTAAACGCCAAGGAGTGCGATGTGGTCGAATCCATTCGTGAGATGACGAATGGATTTGGTGCTGACGTCGTCATCGACGCGGTCGGGACCCCGCAGACCTGGACCCAGGCCTTTTATGCACGCGACCTCGCCGGGACCGTCGTGCTCGTAGGAGTACCTATGCCCGATCAGCGAATCGACCTGCCGCTGCTCGACGTGTTCGGCCGTGGCGGGTCACTCAAGTCCAGTTGGTACGGGGATTGCCTGCCCAGCCGCGACTTCCCGATGCTCATCGACCTCTATCTTCAAGGCCGGCTCCCCCTCGATCGCTTCGTGACGGAGGAGATTGCCCTCGACTCGATCGAAGACGCGTTCTCGAAGATGCACGCCGGAGACGTACTGCGCTCGGTGGTGCTTCTCCCATGACCATCCGCATCGACCACGCGGTCACGTCGGGCACCTTCTCCTTGGACGGCGACACATTCGACGTCGAAAACAACGTGTGGGTCATCGGCGATGACCTCGAATGCATTGTCATCGATGCGCCGCATGACGTCGATGTAATCCTGTCGGTCGTCGCCGGCCGGCGGGTCGTCGCCATCGCCTGCACCCACGCACATGATGATCATGTGCGCTTTGCCCCCGCGTTGGCCGACGCGACCGGAGCACCGATCCTGCTCCACCCGGCCGATGAGCCCGTCTGGGTTCTCACTCACCCCCAACGGCGTCCGACCGGAACCCTCACGGACGGTCAGGTCATCACCGTCGCGGGCACGGAGATTCGCGTGCTTCACACGCCCGGTCATGCCCCCGGGGCC
Source organism: Bifidobacterium breve (assembly GCA_945861925.1). Lineage (GTDB taxonomy): Bacteria > Actinomycetota > Actinomycetes > S36-B12 > S36-B12 > WLND01. The sequence continues at coordinate 18,430 of CAMAWO010000032.1, forward strand.
TGCTGTTTCCACTCACCGGAACTCGGCGTGCTGTTCACCGGAGACACCCTGTTCGCCGGCGGACCGGGTGCGACCGGCAGGTCCTTCAGCGACTTCGCAACTCTCACGGATTCGATCCGGAACCAGCTTCTCGTCCTGCCGCGCGACACGGTCGTCCACACGGGCCATGGCGATTCGACAACGCTTGCCGAGGCCGCCGACAACATCGACTCCTGGATAGCCCGCGGCTCGTAGTCACTCGCTGCAGGTACCTGGCCGGGATTCTCGACAACGACTCCTCGATCGACCCGGGCACTCGTTGGCGCCAGATCACGGGTGAAAACGGGCCTGAGAGTCAGCAATCTTGCCGTGCTCCGTCAGGGTGTGGTTGTGGATGAAATGACCGAAATGTCCGTCAAATGACCAAAATTTTGGCCAGTTGAGCCGGAATCTGGTTCAAATGACGGGGGGGGTTACTGCACTGCTACTACTGGGTTCGTCAGGGTGCCGATTCTTTCGATCGTGCAGGCCACGACATCGCCCGGTTGCAGGAAGGTTGGCGGGTCCATCGCCGCCCCGACACCCTGTGGTGATCCCGTTGCGATGACATCCCCGGGTTCGAGGGTGACGCCGGACGTGATGTCGGCGATGAGAGTCGGGATCTTGAAAAGCATGTTGCGCGAGTTGCCGTCCTGCCGCTGAGCCCCGTTGACCGTCAGGGTGAGCCGAAGGGTATGCGGGTCGGTGATCTCATCGGTCGTGACGATCATCGGACCGAAGGGTGCGTAGCTGTCCTGGCCCTTGGAAAAGAACCACTGCCCCGAGCGTCGCTGATCGCGGGCGCTGATGTCATTGATGATGCTGTAACCGAACACGTAGTCGAGGGCATCAGACTCTGGGACATTGCGGGCCGCCCGCCCGATGACCACGGCCAACTCGCACTCCCAGTCAAGTTGCTCGGTCATCGTCGCGTTGTGCTGAATCGGCTCCCCCGGGCCCACCACCGCGGTTCCCGGCTTACTAAAGAGCACTGGACGGGTTGGGAGTTCCTTGGCCGTGTCGAGGGTCCGACTCGACTCCTCAACATGCTCGACGTAGTTCAGCCCAACCCCAACGACCTTTCCCGGGCGAAGCGGCGCGCGCAGGGTGACCCCGGAAAGGGGGTAGGTGACGCCATCGGGCCACGGACCCTGCTTCGCCACCGCAGCCACCACTTGCGCGTGCAATTCGGGTCCGGCAGTCACGTAGTCCATGAGGCGGACCGGGACGTCGACAATGCCCTCGAGACCCGTACGCAGGTCGACGACCTCATCCCCCGTGACGAGTCCGAGGATTGACGGGCCATCGGCTACCGTGCTGAAGGTGACGAATCGCATGACGCTCCTCGGGAATCGGGTCGGGTTTGGACGGTTACGTCACAGGAACCTGTGGCGTAGACGACTACGGCTCCCGGAGTGGGGGCGCCGCTGGCGGGGTGTTCGGTTGTCGATCGATGCTCTCGGTGAACACCACCCGCGACTGGGGCGTGCGGTTCACGTGAAGCTGGAACACGTCGAACCGGTTGTAGTGGCCGATGATGTCGTGCATCTGCTTGGGCTGGATGCATTTGTTGAGGTCGATATCGGCATAGACGATGCCTTCGACATCGATGAGCGGCTCGCTCACGAGTCGGCCATCTGGGCCAAATACTCCACTGAATGCGGAGTTTCGGCGCTCGAGCATGGCCCTGGACTCATCATCGTGAGCAATGAGGTCGACCATCTCTGCCGTGATCGATGAGCAGGCGACCACCGTGAAGACCTTGCCTTCGAAGGAGTGCGCCGCGGCTCGCACCTTGATCGCCTCGACCATGTCGTAGTCGGGGGGTGCCGTCGGCAGCGAGATATACGTCGCGCAGTGGACGTTCTCACCCTGCGCGAGGAGCGTGAAGCGCGCGAGGGTGTTTGTGTTCTCCCCGCAGGCCAGGCCCCCGATCCGTCCCGTTGGGGTGTCATAGACCCGAAGCGAGCTGCCGTCGCCGCCTGCCCAGGTGAGTTTCTCCGCCCAGGTGGGCACGAGTTTGCGGTGCACCCCCAGCAGTTCGCCACCACCCCCGATGAAGAGAAGCGAGTTGTAGAGGGTCCCCATCGAGAATGGGTCGCGCTCATTCACTCCGATGACAACCTGCGCTCCCGCGCCCTGAGCAGCAGCACGCAGCGCGTCGACCTCGGGGCCAGGGATATCGATGGCGGCGCGGAACAGCCGCTCGAACCACGGGCTGCCCTTGCCAGGGGTCATCGTCCAGTTCCAGTAGGGATATCCGGGGACGAACACCTCTGGGAAGACGATGAGTCGCGCGCCATTCTCGGCTGCCTCGGCAATGAGCCCGCAGGCCTTTTCGACGGTCGCAGCAGTATCGAGGTAAACGGGAGCTGCCTGAACTGCAGCAGCGGTGAACCGCGCGTAATCGATCACGTGGCGTCACCTCAATTCCTCGGGTTCGCGGTCGCCCTAAGTCGGCCCGAACACTAGCATTTAGTCATCAATCACCGCAGCGGAGAAGCTGCAATCCTCAAGGGACCGTGGTGAGTCCCAGCGGAAGGCGATGATGGAGGACATCACATGATCGAGGACGTCATTGGACGCGCCAGGGTGCAGGCGACCCCGGAGCTCGAGGAGTATTACGCACGTCTGGCAAAGCACGGCTCCGGAGCCCTATGGACCGTCGCGAATGAGATCGAACCCTGGTTCCCGCAACCTCGATCTATCCCCATGCACTGGCGCTACGAGGAACTCCGCCCCCTCGTGCTCGAGTCAGCAATCCTCGTCACCGGTGATGACGCCGGACGACGCGTGGTCTACCTCGTCAATGATGAGCGCCGTGATGTCTCCGCTGCCGTCGGACTGCTTTACAGCGGCCTGCAAATCATGAATCCCGGCGAATCGATGACCGCGCACCGCCATGCCGCCGCGGCCCTTCGCTTCGTCATCGAAGGCGCGGGCGCCTGGACCATCGTGAACGGGGACCGCCTGAAGGTGGGCCCGAATGACTTCGCCATCACACCAAAGGGCACCTGGCACGAACACGGCAACGAATCGACGACCACGCAGGTCATCTGGCAGGACGGCCTAGACATCCCACTCGTCAATGCCCTCGACTCAAACTTCTACGAGGTGCACCCAGACCTTCATCAAATCCCCGGCAAGGTCGTGAACACATCGCTCCTCGAGCACGGCAGCGGCATCCTCAAGCCAGACGGTCGATCGTGGACCAAGCGCTACTCCCCCCTCCTTGCCTATCCCTGGGAGCGCACCTACGAGGCACTCGTCAACCTTGCGAGGGTGAGCGACGGCACCCCCTACGACGGCGTGATCATGGAGTACGTGAATCCGCACACAGGTGGGTCGGTCATGCCGACCATGGGCGCCCACATTCAGTTGCTCCAGCCATCCCAAGTGACCCTCGCACATCGGCATACCGGGTCGGTGATCTACCACGTCGCGAAAGGCCGCGGCCATTCCATCATCGCCGGCCGCAGATTTGATTGGAAGGAGCACGACATCTTCTGCGTTCCGTCGTGGGCTTGGCATGAGCACGCCAATGACGATCCCGAGAGCGACGCCTGCCTGTTCTCCTTCAATGACTTCCCGATGATCGCTGCTCTCGATCTTCACGCCGAGGAGGCGCTGGACGCAAACGACGGCCGCCAGGACATCGACGTAGGTGCGCCCGCCCGTGGCTGATCAGACGCTGACGGTCGCAGCAATACCCGGCGACGGAATCGGAAACGAGGTGCTGCCTGCTGCAACGAAGGTCCTCGATCGAGCAGCGGCCATGTCTGGGATCCGCATCGACTGGACGTGGCTCGACTGGGGCTGCGACCACCACGTGAGAACAGGCACCATGATGCCCGCCGACGGCATCGATCGCCTGCGCCAGCACGATGCGGTCTTCCTCGGCGCCGTCGGTCGCAGCGACATCCCAGACCATGAGTCGCTCTGGGGTCTGCTCATCCCCATCAGGCGGGCATTCGACCAGTACGTGAATCTTCGGCCGGTACGTCAGTTCGAGGGAGTCCAGCCGCGGGTCCGACTTCCTGAGGACGCAATCGTCGACATGGTCATCGTTCGCGAAAACACCGAGGGCGAGTACTCGGAGATCGGCGGACGCTACGGACGCGGCACCGAGCGTGAATTCGCCCTGCAGGAGAACATCTTCACGAGAGTCGGCATCGAGCGGGTGGCACGTTACGCCTTCGACAAAGCAGTCAGTCGCCGGGGCCACGTGACGTCTGCAACGAAGTCCAACGGAATCATCCACACGATGCCATTCTGGGATGAGGTTGTTGCGGAGGTTTCCACCGGCTACCCGGGAACGACCCTGCGCAAGGTCCTTATCGACGCCCTCGCGGCCGAGATGGTGCAGCGTCCCCATGAATTCGACGTCGTCGTGGCGTCGAACCTATTCGGCGACATCCTTTCCGACCTCGCAGCTGCAACTGTGGGCAGTCTCGGCGTTGCCGCCTCGGCAAATCTCAATCCTGAGCGACTGTTCCCCTCCATGTTCGAACCCGTACACGGATCCGCACCCGATATCGCCGGGCACGGGATCGCAAATCCCGTCGCGGCCATCTGGTCAGGCGCGATGATGCTCGAGCACCTCGGCCATCCGGAGCTCGCGGCAGCCATCATGCGCTCAATTGAGGCCTCCCTTCTCCTCCCTGCGACACGCACCGCCGACCTCCAGGGCACCGCAGGCACCGCCGAGGTGACGCGGGCAATCCTCGATGGGCTTGATCAGCGGTGACGGAACCCACACCGAAAGCACCTTGTCTGACCCCGGCAGCAGGGATGATGCTTCACACCATGCTTAGCACCATGCTTAGCACCAAAATCGACGCAATAACCGAGAGAGGCAGGCATCATGGCTGAGCGTTCATTCGCCACCGAGGTCCAAGGGCTCCGCCTTCGGGATGGTGAGGAGTTCCGCGGGGAGGGAATCCTCGCAGTCACCAAGGGCCTCCTCCAGTCCGGGGTCGCGTACGTCGGCGGTTATCAGGGAGCTCCGATCTCGCACCTCATGGATGTGCTCGGTGATGCCCACGACATCCTCGATGAGCTCGGGGTCTACTTCGAGAACAGTGCGTCTGAGGCGACCGCCGCCGCATCACTCGCGGCGTCCGTCCACTACCCACTTCGTGGAGCGGTCACGTTCAAATCGACGGTCGGCTTCAACGTTGCGTCCGATGCGCTCGCCAACCTCGCATCCGGTGGAGTCTTGGGCGGGGCCCTCGTCATCATTGGTGAGGATTACGGCGAGGGCGCGAGCATCATGCAGGAGCGCACCCAC
>CAMAWO010000033.1 GCA_945861925.1 Bifidobacterium breve
TGGCTCGATGCCAAGGGCCCCGAGCGCTCCCAGCGCTTGGCGGACGAGGAAGCCGGCCGCCTCATTGCCGAGCACCTCGAGCTCCTCGAGGTCAGCGACGTGGCCCCTACCGGCCAGCGGATTCTCGACAACAGCGGCCGCTACGACGACAACGGTGGCGGCAGGCAGGTCGGCGCCCGCCTCAGAGAACGTCTGCTGGGTTGTGGTCACGGCACTTCGAAGCTTCACTTCACTGATTCCTTCACTTGGCTGATTCCTGCATGACGCGCTGCGCAATGGGCTCATACAGAGTAGTGCGCTCGTGCAGCGTACGGCCGATGGGCTCGACAACAGCGCGGAAGTCTTCCGCTGTGATGCCCTGCCCATGGGTCGCACCCGCAGCCCTGGAAATGTTCTCGTCCATGAGGGTGCCCCCGAGATCGTTCACCCCGGCCTGAAGCAACTGCTGGGCGCCCGCGACGCCGAGTTTTACCCAGGAGGCCTGCACATTATCGATCCAACCTCGGTAGGCGATGCGGCCGACCGCATGCATGAGGACAGTCTCGCGCCAGGTGGGTCCTCGCCGCGCACGGCGCTTCAGGTAGATCGGTGAGGCCATGTGGACAAATGGAAGCGGGACGAATTCCGTGAAGCCGAAGGTCCGCTTTTGCAGGTCACGGGTGCGGATCATGTGACGAGCCCAGTGCTCAGGATGCTCGATGCTCCCGAACATGATCGTCACGTTGGATCGGAGCCCGGCCTCATGAGCCATCTCATGGCAGTCGAGCCACTCGCTCGTGGTGATTTTGTCGGGGCACAGAACCTCTCGGATCGAATCGTCGAGGATCTCGGCGGCCGTGCCCGGCAGGGATTTCAGCCCTGCGTCTCGCATGCGTGCAAGATAGGACGGCAGCGGTTCGCCGAGGCGTCGGGCGCCCTCGGTGACCTCAAGGGCGGTGAACCCATGCACGTGCATCTGGGGAACGGCAGCCTTCACCGTTCGGCAGACCTCGAGGTAGTAATCGCCGTCGAAATCCGGATGGATACCCCCCTGGAGGCACACCTCGGTGGCGCCGAGTGAGGCTGCCTCGCGCACCCGGTCGGCGATTTGCTCGTTCGTGAGGAGATAGGGCTTGCCCCGAAGGTTGAGGGACAGTGGACCCTTGGAGAATCCGCAGAAGGAGCACTTGAAGGTGCACACGTTCGTGTAGTTGATGTTGCGATTTCGGACGAACGTGACGGCATTGCCGTTTGCAACCATCCGCAGTTCGTCGGCCAGCGCGGCAACGGCCGCCACCTCGGAGCCCCTCGCGCCAAAGAGCGCGACGATCTCGGCCTGCTGCAACTCCTGCCCCTGCCGTGCCCCTTCGAGCACCTCGGCGATGGCACCCGTGGCGCGTGGTGTTGCCGGAACGAGGATTGGCGGATGCCGGTCTGCGCCGGAGTACCACGCCGTCGAGCGACGTCCGATCTGCACAACCTCGGCCCCCGTTCCGACATTTGCGGCAGCCTCGTAGCGCTCCGGGAAAGTCGCCCCGGGATCGTCGCGTCCCATGCCTTCAGCATCGCTTCGGTCGAGCACGGCGAAGCGGACGTTGTCATCGAGCCACCGGCTGGGGAGGGTGGCGAACTCGGGGTAGACGGTGAGCCGCGGGGCGAGGGTTCGGCCGCGCGACTCGACAACGGCCCGGAGGGTATCGATATGTGGCCACGGACGCTCCGGATTCACGTGGTCTGCGGTGACGGGCGAGATACCGCCAAAGTCGTCAATACCGGCATCGAGGAGCGCCCCGGGGTCATCGACGAGATTGGGTGGCGCCTGCACATGCACACTGGCCGGCAGGATTGACCGGGCTAGTTTGATGGCATCGACGAGATCCTCGATCGAGCAAGCGGGGTCATTGCGCATGAGCGTGTCGGCCTTGGGAACGAAGTTCTGGACGATGACCTCCTGCACGTGGCCGTACCGCTCGTGAGCATCGGCGATTGCCTCGAGTGCCTCGATGCGATCGGCTCGATTCTCACCGATGCCCACGAGGATGCCGGTCGTGAACGGGATCGCGAGCTCCCCCGCCGCGTGCAGGGTGGCGAGCCGACGCTCAGGTGTCTTGTCAGGGGCCCCGCGATGAGCAGCGAGGTCAGGCCTCAGTGACTCGATCATCATGCCCTGGCTGGGCGCGACCCGGCGCAATTTCGCGAGGTCTTCACGCCCGAGTGCTCCGGCGTTCGCGTGTGGCAAGAGGCCGGTCTCGTCGAGGACCAACTGGCACATGGCCGCGAGGTAGTCGACGGTGGTCTGGTACCCGTGCTCCCTCAACCACTCGCCCGCGACCGGATAGCGCTCCTCCGGGAACTCACCGAGGGTAAAGAGCGCTTCGTGGCAGCCGGCTCGAGACCCAGCCGTCGCGATGACGAGGATCTCTTCGGGGGTGAGGTAAGGGGCACTCACTCGCGAGGGTGACTGAGCGAATGTGCAGTAGCCACAGCGATCACGGCAGAGCATCGTCAGGGGAATGAACACTTTCGGGGAGTAGGTGACCGTTGTGGCGGACATTGCATGCCTCCGAGTGAACATTGCTCGACCGATGTGAACAATCCTTGAGCGACCCATCGTGTCACATGGCCTCGATCGCCATAACCGGTATGACGCTGCCCGACGGGACCGATCCTGTGAGCCATGTCACGGCCGGCATGAACGAGCGATGAATCCTTTGTGAGGATCAGCACAGATGGCGCTGCTTTGTTGTCAGGCGAAACAATTCTGGGTGATACTTAGCGTGTTCGTTCGGCAACCGCCGAAAGGGCATTGACCAACCTGGCGACCCCGGGAAGGTCGAGATTTCCACGACGATGACAGGAGAAACCCTCCATGAAGCCGTTTGCAAAGGTGTTCGCCTCAATGTTCGATCGCCAGCCGCACGACGAGAATAAGGCTGCCCGTCGGGCATTTCACCGGGAATGGGACCGTCAGCGCGCGATTGCACTGACCCCCTCACATCGGGCAGAGATCGACGCGATCTTCTCCCGAAGCCACTAGGCCCGGCACTCCGGCCAACGCGTCGGATTCAACCCAAATGAAGTGAGTGAGGTCCCCCTCCGACTGGTGGGGGACCTCACTGTTTTGGCGTCAGTCGGTGTGATCGTCAGGAGGTCTTCACCTGGAACTCGACGCCGACCCATTCGCCACCCTGCTCAAGGCCCAATGAGTACCCGTGCAGCCCGCGCTTGCTCAACTCCATCGTGAGCGAGTACGAGCCGTCCGACTTCACCTTGGTTTCGGCTCCAACGACGGGCTCGAAGTGACCCGATCCACGCTTGTCGGTTGGAATGAATCGACTCAGGGTGAGAATATCCCCGGCTGCGACCGACGGCGGTGCCTTCCCCGAGATCGTGACGGGCGTTCCGGCGGCGACCTGCGAGTCGGACAATTGCGCGGTCCCACCCCACGCCGAGGTGTTCGGAAGCTTGGTGAAGCCGGCCCGCCAGAGCGTCTTGGGGTCGATCGACACCGGGCGAGCGATGGCGCGGGCCGGACGCGCGCCCGTGCCCGGGGTCGAAACCTGGAACTCGAACCCAAAGAATACGGACGCTGGCCCCTTCGTCTGGTAGCCCACGTGGTAACCCCACACCCCCGGATAGCCGAGCTGAAAGCGCATCGAGAATCGGTGTCCGGAGCCTACGACGGTCTTGATGTTGAGCGGCCGGAACTCCCCGAGACCCATCTTGTTGAACGGGTAGAACCGGGCCAGCCTGAGCGTGGCGCCGACCGGCACCTGATCGGGGGCCTTTCCACTGATGATGATGTCGGTGCCTCGGGGTACCTCGCCCCCACCTATGGAGACCGGCATTCCCCAGTCGGTGGTGTTCGCCTCAACAGTGAAGCCGATGTCGGCGAGTTCTGCTGACGTGAGTTGCGGGCGCTTCTTCGCAGGTTCCAAGGAAGGGCCGGACGCAAGGGCCGTGGGCGCGAGAAGCACTGCTCCAGCCGCCAAGCCGACGATGAACAGCAGTGGTCTCAATTCCAGTCCGCCTCTGCAGCAACGCGCAGGGCCTGCGCACCGATGGTAAGCGCTGGGTTCTGCGCTCCGGATGACGGGAAGAATGACGAATCGACGACGAGAAGGTTTGCGATCTCGTGCGACCTACAGTGCCCGTCGAGGACACTCGTTGCCGGATCGAGTCCGGCTACGGCGGTGCCGCACATGTGGCTATTCATATCGATCCCGAATCGCTGCTCGAAGACTAGGGCGTAGCCAGCGCGCTTCAGCATGGCCTTCGCCTTGCCGAGGAGGAGCTCATGGCGGTCATAGTTGCGTCGCTGCCATGACACCTGTATTCGTCCGTTCGAGTTGATCCGCACTCGGTTGTCGAGGGTCGGGGTGTCCTCGGTCATGACGAGCCATTCGATGCTTCGTCCCGCCATTCGATTGAGCACGGCCAACGGCGCGCGAGTCGCATGGGTCTTCATCATGGATCCCTGAACCTTGCCGATAAGTTGAATCGTTCCACCCGGAATTCCGTCACCGAGATCGTGATAATAGTCGTTGATCGCGACTGTCTTTTGGAATACCACGTCATTCGAGCGACGCGGATCGATCGCCGCGATGTGCGTATTGTTGTGGACCATGTAATTTCGGCCGACGAGGTCGGTGGAGTTCGCAACCCCATTCGGCCAACGGTCGCTCGTGCTCCGAAGCAGGATGACCGCCGAGTTCACGGCGCCGCCGGCGAGGACGAATGAGCCCCCGGTGAACTCGCAGGGCTCCCCATGGCAATCACCGAGGAACCTCGTCACTCGGTCACCAGCGCCGGTCTCGATACGGTCAACTCTGACCCCGGTGAGCAACCGCACGCTGCCCCCCGTGAGCGCCGGGCCGAGGGCACATGTCTCTGCATCCGATTTCGCCCCGAGCCTGCAGGGAAAGCCATCGCACGTGCTGCAACGAATGCAGCCACCGCCCGGTTGCAGGTCGACTCCCATGGAGGTTCGCGAGGGATGCAAGCCCTGCTCCTCGATACGCCGGACGGTTTCTTGGACGTAGGCCTCGTGGTCAAGCGCCGGGTAGGGATAAGGCTGGCTGCGCCAGGGCTCGGTGGGATCCTCGCCGGTGGTGCCGTGCACGCGGTAAAGGGACTCGGCCTGCGAGTAGTACGGCTCGAGGTCGGCGTAGCTAAACGGCCAGGCGGGAGATATCCCACCCGGGTACTCGGTGCGCTCGAAGTCGCGCTCGCGAAGCCTCGGGAGGCTTGCGCCGTACACCTTCGTATTGCCGCCGACGAGATAGTGAACCCCGGGACTGAACTCCACGCCAGCGTCGTCAACCCAAGTCTCGTTCGGCTTATATCGCCGCTCAACAAACACCGCCTCCGGTGACCAGTTCTCGCGCTCTCGCGGCAGGTAGTCGCCCCGTTCTAGGACGAGCACATCGATACCGCGGCGCGCGAGACCCCACGCGAGGGTGCTGCCCCCCATACCGCTCCCCACGATCACCACGGTCGCAGAGTCCTTCATCATCGGACCATCTAACCGTCTTGGCGCCCAATCCGCGAAGCATTCGGAGAACGACGGCGGTGCGGTCCTAGTTGTGCAGGTGCTCCTCGACCGCCGCGTGGCCCTCTGGCTCAATCTGGATGGTCGAGTGCTCGATGCTGAAGTGGCCGTCGAGGCAGCCTCGCAGATCTTCGAGCATCGGGCCGAGACCCGCCGCGAGCGCGTCATCACGAACGACGACGTGCGCGCTCATCACGGGAAGGCCGGAGGTGATTGTCCAGGCGTGCATGTCGTGGACGCTCAGGACAAAGGGCTTGCTCAGCCAGTGCTCACGCACGCTTTCAAGGTCGACGTCCTTGGGGGTCGCCTCGATGAGGATCCCGATCACCTCACGGAGGAGTTGCCAGGCCCGCGGCAGGATCATGAGCGCGACGAGCACCGAGACGATCGGGTCAATCCGCAGGAATCCGGTCACCGAGATGGCGATGGCTCCGACAATGACCGCAATGGACCCCAGGAGGTCGCCCCACATTTCGAGGTAGGCACCCTTGATGTTGATACTGCCGCGCGCGCCCCGGCGGAGTAGGAGCAGACCAACGATGTTTGCGACGAGCCCAACGGATGCGAACGCGAGCATGCTCCCGCTCGCGATGGCCGGAGGCGCTTGCCAGCGCGACCACGCTTCGTAGCCGATCCAGCCCGCCACAGCGAACAGGAGGATCGCATTCACCCCTGCGGCGAGCACCTCGAGTCGCCGGTACCCGAAGGTCCGAGACGGCGTGGCCGGCAACCGGCCCGCGCTCATGGCCGCGAGGGCAATGAGGATGCCAGCAACGTCGGTGAGCATGTGTCCGGCATCCGCAAGGAGCGCCAGGCTCCCCGAGCGAATGCCGCCGACGACCTCGATCACGAGGACCGTGAGACTGAGCCCGAGGGCCCAAACGAGGCGGTCTCGGTTGTCAACCCCGCCGTGCGAGTGTCCGCTACTCACGGCCACATGCTAATCGACGCAGCCACTAGCCAACATGTTCCGGACGCGGATTCAGCAGGCAGTCACAAGCGGACGCTCGACTGGCTCCGTGAGGTTCCGGGGCCGCTCGGATGCCGAGGAAATTGAGCGGGCGACCAGGGCGAAGGCACGCTCGCGTGCAACCACGGGCTCATGCTCATCGATCATCACTTGCACGAGGATCTCGTTGACATGCAGGTCGCGGGCCGCGTGCGCGATGACGAGGAGATCGAGCGAGTCGTCGCCGAATCCCTCACACGTGATGCGATGGGCGAGTAATTGAATGGTGTGAGCAATGGGTTCCATGTGGATTCCTTTCCATCGCTCACGCTAGAGGGTTTAATACATAAATAAAAACGATTGAACCTGATCACATTCATCACTTATGCTTATGTTTATGGGCATTGAGGACGTCGAGATCAGACACCTCACGACCTTGCGCACCATCGCCGACGAGGGCTCGTTCATCGGGGCCGCCGATGCCCTGGGCTACTCGCAGGCCGCCATCAGCCAGCAGGTTGCCCGCCTTGAGCGCGCCGTCGGACAGCAGCTCTTCGACCGGCCAGGTGGTCCGCGGCCAGTCACGCTCACCCCGGCCGGGCGACTTCTCCTCGGGCATGCGACCGCAATTCAGGCACGCCTTGCACTTGCCGAGCGTGAAATGTCCGACCTCCTCTCGGGAACGGCCGGGCGCCTTCGGTGCGGAACCTTCCAGAGCGTGTCAGTTCAACTCCTCCCCGAACTCGTCCGAGAGATGCGCGCTGCCGCTCCTAATCTCGACATCCACCTCGTCGAGCAGGACCTCAATGACTCCCTCGTCGACTTGCTCATCGCGGGCGAGATCGACGTCACCTTCCTAGAAGGCCCCTACAACGACAGTCGACTGGAACTCATCGAACTCGGCGCCGATCCCTTCGTCGTCCTCCTGCCCAGGGAAAGCGACCTCACCCGACTTGCGAAGGGCAAGACCTTTCCCACTCGCCTGCTCGCGCAAGCCCCGATGGTCGGCGAGCACGACTGCAGCACCCAGACGCGGATCGACGTGGGACTGCGCGATGCGGGTATCACCCCCCGCTACGTTTTTCGAGCGAGTGACAACGGGGCGATTCAGGGCATGGTCCGCGCCGGCCTCGGCCCCGCCGTCATGCCCTTGCTCGCGGTCGACACGAACGACCCCGGCATTGTCGTGAAGGCCCTCGATCCGCCGATTGAGCCGCGCATGATTCTTATCGCGCTTCGAAAGGGCGCCACGCTCCTACCCGCCGCCGAACAGTTTGTCCGAATCGCCAAGCACGAGTGTCGAAAGCGGTTATCACAGCCCGCTCGCTGAAAGAGTGCTGATCATCGGGGTATTTGCCGCGCAGGTCGGTTCCGGGCATGCGTGGTGTGCCGAGCGAGCGCCGTTTCGGCTAGATGAACCCCGAATCCCGACGAGTCCCTCGTGAGAGCACAACTCATCGGGATTCGGGGTGCATCTGACTTAGGTGAAAACCTTGGGGATGAGGAGGGATAGGAAGATCAGGCTTCCCTAGCCGTTAGCGCAGCCAGCCCTCTGGCTTCTTGGATCCAACTGCATATGAGAGCAGGTACACCGACAGGGTGCTCGAGATCACCTGCGTGAGGACGAGGCCGACGAGGACGAGTAGTTGGATCTGGACGGCCAGCATTGGGCTCGCACCACCGAGGAGGAGCCCAACGAATGAACCAGGGAGCAGGACGAGACCTGCACTTTTCATCTGGTCGAGTGCCGGGGCAAGTGACTGCTCAATGGCCCTTGTAGCGACCGGACGCACTGCGTGCCGGGTGCTGGCCCCGAGCGCGAGATAGCCCTCGATCTCCGGCCATCGTTCAAGCGCATCATCGCGCAGTCGCGCACCCGCAAGGAGCGTCGCGGTCATGGCGCCCCCGATCATTTGGGCCGTGAACGGCAGGAGGCTCTGGACATCTCGTGCCAGGGCGCCGGTCGCCGCGACGATCCCAACTGTGGCAGCCGCGCCGGCAGCGATCGACACGAGGACCCGCCATGAATGCCGGTGGCCGCAGCCGATTCGGCGCACCGCTGTCAGGGTCGCCGCCCCGAGCATGATCGCAACGTAGACAAGCGACCACTGGGGATTGGCGAACAGCCAGCCGATGACGACAGCGACGAGGGCCAACTGCACCACAGCCCTGACTGCGGACCCGAGCAGGTCACCACGAAGCCCGATCCCGCTGATGCGCATCACGGCAAGGGAGGCCCCGAGCAGGCATCCCAGCGCCAGGGCAGTCCGCGCTAGCTGGGCGTCCAGACTGAACTCCAACGCCCCTCCACCCCCCGTTTGTCCCATGTTCTGGGACAAACGGCGAAATTTGCCGCTATCCGGCCGAGATTGTGCAAACTCTCCCACCATTGTCGCGCCGCCGGCGGCCGGCGGCCGTCAGCATTCCCCCCACCGCGTCTCACGTGCCCGAACGGTACTCCTCGACGCTCAGCCTGCGGCGTGTAGTGATCTCGCCGATCTTGCTCCAGTCGCTGCCACCGAGGCGGGCGATTGGGTCGAGTCGACCGATGGCAGCGCGTCCATCGACGAGAACCGATGCATCGACGGCAATGCAGGTGACCTCGCCGAAGACGACGAGGCCATTGCCCATCGACTGGATCTCCACGAGGCGGCACTCCAAGGCGTAGGGCGACTCCGCGACGCGGGCCGCGGCAACCGTCTGACTCGGCTCCCGGGTAACGCCAGTGACATCGAATTCACTGACATCCGGTCCGAACTCGACGCTCGTCACGTTGATCTGCTCGAGCCTCGCTGCAGGGCTCCCACATACGACGAACTCGCCCGTCGCCCGAATATTGCGCACGGTGTCCTTCTCCCCCATCGAACTGAAGATGATGATGGGTGGCGCCGTGCTCACGATGGTGAAGAAAGAGTGCGGGGCAAGGTTGTCGATGCCCTCCGCACTTCGCGACGAGACCCAGGCGATCGGACGCGGTACCACGAGGCTGCCGAGCAACGGGTACACGCTTCGCACCGCGCTCGGATCAATGACGACTCGGGTACCGGATTCGTTGGCAACGCTGGGCTGGGGATTTTTCAACGTCATGGGCCAATGCTGTCAGCCTGCGCCTGCATCGGCCCGAAATCCCGGCAATCCCGCTTACGTGACACCGCACTAGGCGGTCGCATCCTCCTCTGCCACGAGGAGCATGACGCGTCGGGCTTCGGGACATTCACGCGAGAGCCCACCGGCAACCCAAGTCGGCAGAACCCTGTTGGCGATTGGGAGCGTCAACAGCGCGGCATGACCCAAGTGCGGCGGACCTTCGGGCCAGACGGTCTCGCGCAAGAACTGTGGTGCAGCGAAGTACGCGATGGTTCGGCACTCGCGAATCACGATGGGGGAGACCATTTTCGAAGTGATTCGCGTCTTCAACTCGGCCACTTGACCCGATGCGGTGCTCGTGAATGCATCAAGCATGCTCTCCAACGTGTGCTGCGCAGCATCGGCGATGGCGTTCTCCTGTAGTTGATCAGTCCACCAATTGACGGCGTCGTCAGGGCTCTCGGGCAGGTACCCGCTTGGTATCCCAACGCCAGCCATCAGGCCGTGGCGCTCGACCCAGTAGGCATGGAACAACTCCCGACTCCGGTCGTCAAAGTCATGCAGGCCCTTCGAATCCTCCAAGACGTGCAAAGCAGCAGTGCACCGAAATCCCGTAATGAATGCCACGCCCAGGAGATCTGGGTCTGCGGCACTCACGGTTGTGCCGTCGTCCATCGTCGCGGTGGCGTGCGAATGGATCCGCCAGAGCCGCTGTGCGGCCGAGACTGCAGTTGCCTCCTCGCCATATTCGATTTCATCGAGTATCCCGAGGGTCTGAACCGTCCGCTTCAGCGGATCCACACCCGCAATCGTCCGCTCGTTCAATACGCGGGACATCTTGCCGTGGAATGAATTGAGGAAAGCGCCTGCCAGAATCGAGAACGCATGAGTGCGGTCCTGAGTCTTTGTCAGCTCTCCGTGGGGATCAAACAATCCGTGGTAAGCATCTATGTGAGACCGGAAATCCTCAAGGGTAGGCAATTCAGACATGTTTCTAGCGTAACAAGGCCGCGGGCGGAATACAGGTCAAACGGTCGGCAACCTCGTCAGTGGTCGGAGATGCCGAACCTTTCGTGGACGCGCCGAAGTGGCGCCGGCGCCCACCAGTTCGCTCGTCCAGCGATCCGCATGAACGCCGGAACGAGCAGCACTCTGACGACGGTGGCGTCGAGAAGGATCGCCACCGTCACCCCGAGCCCGATCATCTTGATGCTCGTGACGGAGCAGGTAAGAAACGTTGCGAACACGACGGCGAGGAGCAGCGCCGCGGCCGTAATGATGCCCGCCGAG
This sequence comes from Bifidobacterium breve, assembly GCA_945861925.1. GTDB lineage: Bacteria > Actinomycetota > Actinomycetes > S36-B12 > S36-B12 > WLND01. The sequence continues at coordinate 10,857 of CAMAWO010000033.1, forward strand.
CGCTGGAGACCCTTCGTAACCGCCGCAGTATTGTCACCGGTGCGGTCGTACTCCTCCTTGATGCGCGAAAGGAGGAACACCTCGTAGTCCATCGAGAGTCCAAAGGCCACGATCGCGGTGACGATGATCGTCGAGGTGTCAAGGCTCCCCGTGTTCACGAAATCCCCGACGAGCCAGGACAAGTGCCCCTCTTGGAACACCCAGACGAGGACGCCCATCGCGGCCGCGAGGCTCATCACATTGAGGATGACGGCTTTGATCGGCAGCAGGACACTTCCGGTGAACAGGAAGAGCAGGATGAGGACGGAGACGAACACCCACGCAAGGGCCCACGGCAGCATGCGCGCGATGCCCTGCTGCGAGTCGGTGTATTCGGCCGAGAGGCCACCGACCTGTGTCCCGGCGGGAGCACCGGTCGCACGAATGTCAGCGATGACTCGCTCACCCTCCGGGCTGCGCGCCCGCTCCGTCGAGAATACAGTCACGCGTTCCGTCGCCGCGGCGGACGTTACGACTCCTGGGGGCGTCTGGGAGACAAGCGCCCCGTCCGTGAAGACCCCCGAGGATGACACGACACGCGTTATGGTCGCCACCTCCGAGAGCGCCGCTGCGTAATCGGCGAGGGATTGGTTGTCGGTTGGACGCGGCATAGTGATCTCGATCGGCACACCACCGAGCCTCGGGAAGTCGCTCTTGAAGACCTCAGTCGCTATCACCGACGGATCCGTCCGCGGAAGAGCCCGCTCGTCGACCTGACTGAACTGCACGTTCAGGGCCGGCCAGGCGAGAATCAGGAGGAGCAACCCGCTCCCGAGGGCGACCGGCCATGGGCGCCGCATGATTGCAGCCGCGATCGTCGCCCAGCGGGTGCCCTCCTTGGACCCACCGATGCCGCGCCTGACGCGCAGGGCATTGACCCGCGGGCCGAGCATTCCAAGCGCAGCGGGAAGCGTGATGATCGCGCCGAGAACCGCGAACATCACTGCGGCAATCCCCGCGTAGGCGAAGGACCGCAGGAAGTACTGCGGGAAGAAGAACATGGCAGCGAGGGTTACCGCGACCGTGAGGCCCGAGAACACCACAGTGCGGCCAGCCGAGGCCACGGTACGGATGACTGCGTCCTCCACCGAGCGAGGTTCGCCGGTGCTTGTGACTGTCGCCAATTCCTCGCGGAACCGGCTCACAACAAGGAGTGAGTAGTCAATACCGAGGCCAAGCCCGAGCCCGGTCACAACATTGATCGAGAAGACCGAGATGTCAGTCACGTAGGTAACAAGGAACAGGACGAACAAGGAACCCACGATCGACCCGACCCCAACGAGCAGCGGCATTCCGGCTGCGATGATGCCGCCGAATACGAAGAGGAGAAGGACGAAGGTAACCGGGATCGCGATCGCCTCGGCCCGTGCCAGATCGGCGCTGATCCGCGTATTGATGGCCTTGGCAATCGCAGCGCCACCGCCGATGTAGACCTCCGTCGAACCGAGCGACTGTTCATCCACCGTTCGCTCGACCGCATCAGCGATCTGCCGCGAGGATGCCGCCGCCGATGGGTCGAAGGTGACAAGGATGAGTCCGCCGCGGCCATCGGCGCTGCGCAGGTTCTCAGCCCCCGTCCCCCAGTAGGAGGTCGCGCGCAGGACCCCGGGCACGGACGCCACAGCCTCCGCCAGCTCGGATCCCGTGCGAGTTAACGCACCCGAATCAACCGAATCCGGGCCTTCCGATTCCGGGCCGATCAGCGCGATGACCATGTTTGACTCCGGGGAGCCAAACTGCTCCTCGAGGATCTGCGCCACCTGCTCGGAGTCGGACGCTGGATCGTTGAAGCCCTCACTGCCAAGGCGCGGAAAGACACTCAAGCCGACGATCGCGGTCACGATGATCACAAGAGCCGAGCCGACAAGGATCATCGTGCGACGGCGATAGCTCCAATGCCCAAGCCTGGTGAACAAGTGGCTCCCTTTCACTCACCGTAAACCCTTCCAGAATCAGACAGCGAAGGCCACCCGACGAGCGGCTGGCTTCTATCGGTGGTCATCGGCGATGCTGGAGAAGCATGTCGCATCGATCGAGGACATCCAGACGACTCCCGCGTGAAGCTCCGCAGCCTTTACCCCCACGAACGACAGCGAGACGCGACTAGTCGGAGCCGGACTCCATGGCTGCCCTGTCGAGCATCTCGTCGTCCTCGAGCAGGCCCTCCTCCTGCGGGGCCGAGATGGCACGAGCACCACCCGGGGTGAGATCGCCGACAAGTTGCGCCTGCCTACCACCAAACTGCCCCTGCGCCGCATAGAGCTCAAGCTTGGCGCGGGTGTCCGCGATGTCGAGGTTGCGCATCGTCAACTGGCCGATGCGGTCGACCGGCCCGAATGCGGCGTCCTCGGTGCGTTCCATGGAGAGCTTGTCCGGGTGGTAGCTGAAGGCTGGACCCTGGGTATTGAGGATCGTGTAATCGTCGCCGCGACGAAGTCGAAGGGTGACCTCACCGGTGACGGCCGAGGCGACCCAGCGCTGAAGTGACTCGCGGAGCATGAGTGACTGCGGGTCGAGCCAGCGGCCCTCGTAGAGCAGCCGGCCGAGGCGGCGGCCCTCGGCGTGGTAGCTCGCGATGGTGTCCTCGTTGTGGATCGCGCTCAGCAGTCGTTCGTAGGCGATGAAGAGCAGCGCCATGCCGGGCGCCTCGTAAATTCCGCGACTCTTGGCCTCGATGATGCGGTTCTCGATCTGGTCGGCCATGCCGAGCCCGTGCCGGCCGCCCACGGCGTTCGCCTCGTCGACGAGTTCGACGTCACTGGCGAACTCCCGGCCGTTGATCGAGACCGGACGACCCTGGATAAAGCGAACCGTGACGTCCTCAGCGGGGATCGGCACGGAGTCGTCCCAGAACCGCACGCCCATGATCGGCTCGACGATCTCCATTGAGGTGTCGAGATGCTCGAGCAGCTTGGCCTCATGGGTGGCACCCCAGATATTGGCGTCGGTCGAATAGGCCTTCTCGACGCTGTCCCGATAGGGCAGGCCATGCGATACGAGCCACTCGGACATCTCCTTGCGTCCGCCGAGTTCATTGACGAAGTCGGCGTCGAGCCACGGCTTGTAGATGCGAAGTGCCGGGTTGGCGAGAAGCCCGTAGCGGTAGAAGCGCTCGATGTCATTGCCCTTGAACGTGGATCCGTCACCCCAGATGGAGACGCCGTCCTCGAACATGGCGCGGACGAGCATGGTGCCCGTCACTGCGCGGCCGAGCGGGGTTGTGTTGAAGTACTGCCGGGTGCCGGAGCGGATGTGGAAGGCGCCGCAGGTGAGGGCGATGAGGCCCTCCTCGACGAGAGCAGCGCGGCAGTCGACCACGCGAGCGAGCTCCGCGCCGTAGGCCATCGCGCGCCCAGGGACCGAATCGATATCGGGCTCGTCATACTGCCCGATATTCGCGGTGTAGGTGCAGGGGATCGCCCCCTTGTCGCGCATCCAGGCGACGGCCACCGAGGTGTCGAGGCCACCGGAGAAGGCAATGCCGACGCGCTCGCCGGCGGGCAGGGAGGTGAGGACTTTGGACACCGCCCCAGCCTAGAGCCGGGATGAGCGACACCCCTCCCCCGTCCTCCCCCCAGTCATTTCATCCAGCATCCAGCATCCGGCTCAATCGACCATCGAACTGGTCAGGTGACCGAGTAACTGGTCCCCCCTCGGCAAACTCGGTGCCTGATGGTTGGCGGTGACGCCAGTCATCACGGCACCTGCCGAGGTGTATCCGTCTCCCGCTAAACGTGGGAGACGGTTGACGCTTCGCGGGCCCGAGCCGCACCCAGTCCGGCATGAGCCGGTCCGGGCATGGTCTTACCAGAGCCTCCACGTCCAGCCACCGAGTGTGTCCCGGCAGGCCTCGTTCCCCAGTCGGGTCGCCGAGGCGGGCGAGGTTAATCGCAGCGTTGACATCCCGGTCGATCCGGGCGCCGCACGCAGTGCAGTGGTACTCGCGCTCAGTCAGGGACAGCTTGGCTTTCGCTGCCCCGCATTTTACGAGTCCTAAGAGCCCCTGATCTCTCAGGGACTCTTCGTCGTGCTGGACGTTCATTTACTGGCACGTCCTGACGATCACCTGGGACCAGGGCAAGGAAATGTCCGAGCACCACGACCTCGCCAAGCGACTGGGGATCGTCATCTACTTCGCGGACGCCCACTCGCCATGGCAGCGCGGATCGAACAAGAACAGCAACGGCGTCTCAAGACGACACATGCCCAAGGGAACCGAACTGGACCACACCCCCACCCAACTGCGACGCATCTCCCAACTCATGAACGACCGACCCATGGCAGTACTCTCATGGCAATCAGCGAAAGATGCGTACGCCGCACACATGGCGCATATGCGCTCGGGACTTTAAAGCGGGGTTGCATCCTTTTGGATTCTAAGGCTGCACGATCGAACTGGTGTTGGAAGTTTGGATCGGGACGTCCTTTCGCGCTGCCAGGTCAGCAGCGACCGCGGCGTAGCAGGATTGCAGGGTTACGAACGCCGGGGCCTTCCACGCCTCAACCGTCAGCTCGCCTAGTCGAGCGAGCACCGCGTGCGGGGGATCCGCAGCTCCTGTCACGTTGTCCACTTGCCGCACCCGCTGAGCGGCCAGCGGTTCACCGGGCCGCAGGGGCCACCATGGCGCCATCGCCAGGTCGTCGCCGTTGCCTCGTTCGGCGAGGCCGAGCGCGGCCAGGACCTCCTCACGGGTGCGACCCCGCCATTTCAGGAGCAGCCATGGATCCACCTCTAGTTGTTCGGCGAACAGGTAAAGCGCAGCAGCGATGTGCTTGCAGGGATTCGCTGAGTCAGGGCAGGTGCAACGCGCCCTCAGATCAACCCATTTCGAGGGGAAGAGGGGAGCCTTGGCCTGGGCGAACACCTCCTCAAGATCGGCCGGGACGTCACCGGCCATCAGGTGGGCAGCGAGACCGACCCGGTTAGCGAGGGCGGCGTCGATGATGCGCCATTGGTGCTCGTTGGGGACCACGGTGTCAAGACTGACAACATAGGGCACCTTTCGCGAGCCCTGAACCTGCGCCGTGATGAGGCCGGCTGACACCTCCAAGGACAGGACCTGTCCGGCGCGGGCGTACCCGCGCCCGCGCTGGAGCCGGCTGCCGAGGCCGTAGGACTCGAGCACCGTGGTGAACGTCTTGGACCACCAGGTGCTGGCAATGGCACCGCGCTGGCTTTTGGCGGTGAGCCCGCCTTCGACCCGGATCGGGGCAGACACCGGGAAAGACTCCCAGTGGCCACCCCAGCGCGTACTGCGCGTCATCAGGCCTCCATGGCTTCGGCGCGCAAAGCCACGACTTCGCGAAGATCATCGGTGCTGAGTTCGGTCAACCACGACTCACCGGACCCCACGACGCGCTCCGCTAGGTCGCGCTTGCGGTTGATCATCTCATCGATCCGCTCCTCCACCGTCCCGGCCGTCACCAGTCGATGCACAAATACCGAGCGTGCCTGGCCGATGCGGTGCGCACGGTCGGTGGCCTGATCCTCCACGGCCGGGTTCCACCATCGGTCCAGGTGAATGACATGCGATGCCCTCGTCAGATTTAGTCCGGTGCCCCCGGCGCGCAGCGAGATGAGCATCAGGGGTGGGCCGACCTCGGACTGGAACTGCGTGACCATTGCGTCCCGGTGCTTTCGCGGGACACCTCCATGTAGCCACAGTGCGTCGATCCCGAGTCGATCCGACAGGTACGGCGCCAGCCGATCCCCCCCACGTTCGGTACTGGGTGAATGCCAGCACCCGTTCGCCGCTGTTCACAATCTCCTCAAGCAACTCCTCGATCCGGATGAGCTTGCCGCTGCGACCGGGCAGGGGTGAATCGTCGCCAAGGACTAGTGCCGGGTGGTTGCAGACCTGCTTGAGCCGGGTGAGCCCGGCCAGGACCGCGCCGCGCCGGTTGATGCCCTCTGACGTCTCGACCTGTTCCAGCAGGTCATCGACGATGGCCCGGTAGAGGACGGCCTGTTCGCGGGTCAACTGGCAGTGGTCGGTACGCTCAATCTTGGCCGGCAGATCATCGGCGATACCGGGGTCAGATTTCAATCGGCGCAGCACGAACGGGCCGGTGATGCGCCGTAACTGCCGCGTTGCCGCCTCGTCGCCATCGCGCTCGATTGGGATCGCGAACCGATCTCGAAACTCCCGTGCCGTTCCCAGGAGTCCTGGGGACACTACCTGCATGATCGACCATAGTTCTGAGAGCCGGTTCTCCACGGGCGTGCCGGTCAGCGCGACTCGACGGTCGGCCCGTAGCCTGCGGACGGCCCGGGCCTGTGCGGTGCCCGGATTCTTGACCTGCTGGGCCTCATCGAGGACCAGGCGCCCCCAGGTGATCGCGCTGAGTGCATCGATATCGCGGGCCACCACGGAATAACTGGTGAGCACCACGTCGGTACCCTGCACCGCGTCCTGAAGTTGATCCACCTCACGATCAGCGCCGTGATGGATCATGACCCGCAAGCCGGGTGCGAACGTCGCCAGTTCACTTTGCCAGTTCCCCAGCACGGACACCGGGCACACCACCAGCGTCGGTTCACGCAGTGGATCGGCGAGCAGGCTCCCGATGAGTTGCGCGGTCTTGCCAAGGCCCATGTCATCGGCTAGGCAGGCACCGAGCCCGAGTCTGCCCATGAACACCAGCCAGCCGACCCCGCGTGCCTGGTATTCGCGCAGTACCCCATGAAAACCATCGGGTGCGGTGATCGGCTGCGCGCGGGCGTGCCCGGCTTGGTCAAGGAGATCACCCAACCAGCCGTTGGCAGTTACTCCGTGCACCTGCAGATCGCCGAGCTCGTTCGCCGCCTCCTGCCCGGCCGGCATGCCAACCGACATCCGCAGGAGTGCGGCAACGGTGGCACGATGCGATCTGCCGACCCTGGCAAGAACGCCTGCCATGTCTTCGGCTCGGACCTCCACCCACTGTCCGCGCAGTCGCACCAGGGATCGGCGGGTAATGACAGCGACCTCCAAAGCATGTAAATCCGCCTTGGTCAAAAGCTGGTCACCCAGCGCTGCCGCCCACTTGAAGTCGACCATTTCTTCGAGCCCGAACCCCTGGTTGACGACGGCAGCAGGCCCTGATCGAGTGCTCGTTTTGGCCCGCAGGCCCACCCGGCGACGGCCGGTCCACCACGATGGCAGCAGCACCGTGACCCCGGAGTCGGTGAGTGCCTCGACCCGCTCGCTGAGCAGCCGGATGACGGATCCTTCATCAAGGAGAACCCGCGTCGGCACCGGTTGGTCGAGGAGTCCGCCAAGCTCTGGTGCCACCATGATCAGCCGAGCCAGATCGGCGAGCAGTGCCCGGCTGGCCACCGGATCGATGGTCGCCGCCCCGACCCACCAGGCCTCCACCGGGATCCTCGACCCGGGTTCGTCGACGTCCTCGATGAGAACATCGACCGTCCACTGCTGCACCGGCCCATCCGGATCAACCGGCTCACGCACGCGCAGGCACAGTTGGAGTCGTCCGATAGCGACTCGACCCGAGCCGACCCACTCGATGACCGAGTGCTCGAAGATGCGCGCACGCTCCAGGTCGAACGTACCTTTTAGCCACGGCGACTCCTGGCTGAGCGCGGTGAGCCAGGCCTCCGGTAAAGTCTTACGTCCAGATCGCTTGGGTATCACGTCGGCTTTTTGCAGGTGCTTTCGCACCCGCTCGTCGACGGCCGTGGCCAGCGCCTGCGAGAGCGCTAGGTGCGTGGCCGCATCGGTATCCGCAAGGAGTGCGCGAAGAGCCGCACGGTCGCTCGCGGCGGGCATCGGCCACCAGCAACTGAGGATTCCGGTGTCCTCGACCACGCTGAGTCCTGGGACGAAACGGCCAGCAGCAACCAGGGTGCCAGCAAGTTCGTCCACCCCGGCCTGCAGCAACTCAAGGGGTGCGGTTGATTCCACGCTCGCAGTCTTTCAGGTCGCCATGCCCGCGGTCGACACTTGGCCTACCCAAGTGGTGTTGCCCGGAGGCGACCGACTTGCATGAACGCCGCGACCACGAACGTCACCAAGTACGGCTGCCGCGGCGCGGTGATTTTGCCGAAGGGGCCGCGCCTGGTTCCTACCAGGGTGTGGATCCAAACCTCGGGCGGAAGGAAGTTTCTGACGTGGCGGCAACTTGTCGCGGTAGAACGATTCACCGAAGGCCTCGCGGAACGACAGACAAACAGTCGGACCGTATGTCATACGACACTGAGGAGTTGTAGTAAGGGACGTTACCGATGGCGCTGCCCGCACTCGATTCTTTCCGCTTGGCAGATGCGCAGTCCCGCAAATGCGCAGCGTCTCGTCTGTGAGGCGAGGGCGAGGATGTCAACTTGTCGTGGTCTTAGGGCGGTGGCATAACTGGTTCTTCGGGTCGAGGAGGAGTACGGATGTCGGATTCTGAGAGAACGGAGAGCACGGTCGATTTGAGTCTTGCGGCGGTGGCGCCAGTCTCGGCGAGTGCGTTGCGCCGGTCGCTGGTATCGGATCGGATGATCGACGATGCGATCGCCCAGGTGGGTGATCCGGCGGGGCGGGCGTCGCCCGCCTTGAGGAATGGGTTCACGCCCAAAACCTTGGTAAGCAGGTCGGCGACGTGCCCCTTGACGTTCTGCGGGACCGGCAAGGGACGTTCAGCCCGGTGCTGGTGCCCAAGGGGGTTCAGCGGATGGATGGTCTCGGGCGTGATGATCATCAGCCTGTACGCGGGCAGGATGACGATCCGCGACATCCAGTACCACCTGGTCGCGACGCTGGGGATGGACCTGTCGGCGGAGACGATCTCCAACATCACCGACTCGGCCTGTGAGGAGGTCTCACCCCTTGAACCCAAGGTGAGGTTCCCCAGAGATTCCCCTGGCCGGGTGGAAGGATCGACGCGCGGTCAACGCTTGGCCGTTATCCGGCTCTTCAGAGTTAACCGGGACGATCGCTGTACGCAGTTCGTCAACGGCGTCGCTCATCGCGTCCTCGACGACTCGCTGGTGCCCGTGCTCTCGGAGGGTTGCTCCAAGAGCCCTGGCAGTTGTCCCATGATCTCCGCGACCACCTTGGCCCGGTACTCAGCAGTGAACGTCCGTCGAACCGGACGCGCCGACGGATCGACCACGTCATCGGAAGGACCAAAGAAGAAACCATCATCAACACCCATCACAGGGGCTGCACTGTTACTCGTCACGAAACTGTCTCCTGTCACGGCCCTATAGCGTTTGACCCGGGGCTCCGGGATGTCTCATGACAGCCCGACAGGTGGGGCGGCGATGCTCGGATCGACGATGAGGCAGGCGTAGGCCCTCACCTGCGCTTGAGTGAGCATGATTGGTGAACTCGGGAGTGAAGCGTTGCACCCACCGAACGAAGGTGACGTGATCCCGGTCGATGCCGCGCTCGGCGAGAAGCTTTTCCAGGTCCGGTAGGACCGTGCGTGCCGCAGGCACCAGCGCACCGCCAGCAGCATCACCTCAGGCGGAGACCGGAATCCCGCGAATACCGGAGGAGACCCCACGAGCGGCCTTGAGCCGCGGCGGCGCTTCATCCCGCCCCCCTCACCGACCCCGGGCTATCCGTCAACGTTCTGGAACCAGCTGGGATACATGAGGGACAGCGTCAAGCGCTGACGCGGCCCAGTGGCTCCGGCGGTCGTCGGTGTAGCTGGATCAAGCCCTTCAAAAATCTGAGGCGAACCCAGTCAATGCGTTGTGCCGTAGGGCCTCAAGCGCGGTCACAAGCGGCTGATGGTCACTAGTCGAGGAACGCCCAACCTGGCCTCCCCGACATGCAGACTTCGTAAGCCACCGGATCAATCGTCTGATATACGCCGATCACCGATTCGCCGTCGCAAGTGACGCGGCACAAGTGCTCGTCTAGGCCGCGCAGACCAATGGCGGTTTCGGCGCGAGAGACGTCGTAGGTCTCACCCTGCGTAAGGTCAGGGCCGTCGTATCCACCTTGGTGGATGTCTCCGTCGGGGGTGCCCCCGTACATCCCGCAGCGCAGGAACACAGTTTGGTCGGCGATCCTTTCGTAATGCAATTGCTTGGCCTCGCCCGTGGCAAGGCGGTAATCGACGACACCTTCGACGAAGATCTGGGTATCTGGGTCAAACCTAAGTCGACGGTCAGGTCTGGACACCAACGTAGCCCCCTCCCGCTTGGATGCGAACGGGTAGTACACGCGGTCACCCCACAGCGTCCAGTCCTCGAATGGCACGAACGCGTTGCCCGAGACGCCGACGTGCAGCCGGCCACCGAGCGACATCGCTGGGCCGCCTACGCCGCGACCGGTACCCCAGTGGCGGTCCCTGGTGCCCATTGAACCTGAGCCGAGCTCGGTGCGGATTCCGTCAACGTCGACCCATCCCGTCACCACGCCGAAGCCTTCAAAGCCCGCTGTCACATCACTGCGCCGTCCCGGCGGGGTGCCGTGGGCGGAATCCGATAGGGGCTCTCTGAAGACCTGCCGCGTCGTGTCGAAAAAGGTCAGGTCATAGCTGATGCCCCACTCGTTGGGCTCGAGTCGGTACCGCCACTCGCGTAACCCGCGCACGATTTCGGGGTAGATGGGGCCCACTCGCAAATTCAACCGGTCGACGCCCAGACTCCGAAAGCTGCGGACCGACGTGTGACGGCCGCTGAGGTTGATGATCGCGTACGCTTCTGCGCGGTCGAGGTTTGGGTAGATGCTGCCGCCCGTCGCCACCATCACGGTGCCGGTCGGGTTGTAGGCGATCATCCAGTACCGCTCGTACGCCCGCGGGTCTCCGGTCCACATGACCCGAACCGGATCCGGCGTCTGGTGCACCATGTAGTCGTCCAACGGCGACAGTGGGAACTGCCCCGAGAGGTGGGGATCGCTCTCCCCGCTCGCGACGTGAGATGCGAACACGCGTTGCTCCTTTCCTCGACGTGGTTAAGTGGGGTCCTGTTCGACGCGGAGTAATAGATAGCGACCGATATCCGCGTGCTCCGGCGTGTCCAAGACCAAGCGTTCAATTTCCCGGCACAGTTCGGCTCGCAAGGTGGTATTAAGGGTAGCGGCCGAACCTGTTTCGCCGTCGACCTGCCATGGTGTGCCCGAGGTATCCCGGGGGGACGGGTTGAGGCGGTCCAGCAACTCGAGAATTCTGAGATTGTCCTGCCGGTAAAACTCACCCGCCGAGAGCGTCGCCACTCTCGCCTGGCGTACGAGACGGCCGATGTTTGCGAGCACTTCCCGGGCTTCGGCCGATAGCTCGCCCGATTCGAGCACGCCGACGAGTCGCATCGCGCCGCGAAGTTGTTCGTCGATGGTGGGGTGCATGCTCAGTCCTCTCGTGCACCGGTCTGGCGCAGCAGCGTGCCTAAAACACGACGTGTGGGTCGGTAGGGCTCGTCGCTGCGTTCCTCAAGGAACGCTCGAAGGCCGGTTACCTGCATGACTGCGGTTTTGAAGGTCGAGAATGTCTGCCACCAAGCGAGGGCATGGGGATCTACTGGCCGCATCGATAGCCGCTCGTACTCGGCGATGAGATCCTCGCGCTCCCAGTGGTCGGCGATGAGATGCTCGCGCCCGCGCATCGGCTGGGTGACCCAACCGAGATCCTCAAGCGGGTCACCTAGATGGGCCAGCTCCCAGTCCAAGAGCGCGCTGATCTCGCCGTCGTGCACCAGGACGTTGCCAGGCTTGAAGTCTCCGTGCACGAGGACGGTACGTTCGCAGATCGGGGCTCGTTCATCAAGCCACCGGATCGCGTATTCCACCTCAGGGAAAGGCTCAAGCTGGTCGCGGCGCAGGATGTCGATCCACGTGTGCAACTGGTGCAGGGCCGCGTTGGTACCCGGGTCATCAAAGACGTCACTCAGGCCGATCTCGCGCCAGTCCGCGATGTGGACCTCGTGAAGTAGTCCACACAGCAAGACCGCGTACTTCAAGCGTTCCTCGAGTGGAAGTCCACCGTTGAGCAGTCCGTAATCGCACGTACCCGGCTCACTGCGCATTATCAGCGACGGACGGCCCATCCATTCACCTGTCGCATCCAGCCAGCGAGGGAGGGGGGGGGTGCGTAACGAACTTGTGGTGAGCGCCTGCAACACCTTGAATTCGATCGCACGATCGGTGTCCACCAGCCCACCGTCCGGATCTCTGCGAAGGATCAGCGACTCGGGGCCGTCGCCGTCGCCGTCGCCGAGGGATGGTGACAGTTCGAACATCCAGTTCTGACGGGACCGGCCCACGCCGATCTTGCGGAGGACAGAGATGACGAAGTTGTGGTGTCCCAACTGCGCCCCAAGGAAGCGCTGAAGTTGCTGCCGGATCTCGTCATGGTTCATGGCGTCATGGCCTCCTGAGCGCTTCGTCAAGAGACGCTCGGTGCTCGGGGGCGGCAACCGCCATAACCGCCGTGGCACGCTCGGCGAGCGTTCGGCCGCGGAGATCAGCGGCGCCATGCTCAGTCACGACGAAGTCGACAATGGCCCGCGCGGAGGTAACGACGCCGCAGTCCAGGTGCGCCACTATTCGGGAACGTCCGTCCTTAGCGCCGATTTTCACGCAGCGAGTTTGACCCTAGTTTCAGGCGAATTGGTAGCTGAGTCGTCGGTTGCCCCACCAGGGGACGGTGACGGTGGGGAGTTCGGCTTGGCGGAGCACGGGTGAGTAGGCGCGCCGGTCGAGTCGGACGATGATC
>CAMAWO010000034.1 GCA_945861925.1 Bifidobacterium breve
ACCAACCTGCGATTCTGGTCGATTGATCTTGTCAAGGCCGGGTGGGTGAGCAAGGTCGGTGGCGTGTGGACTCTCACTGAAGTGGGACGGGCCGCCTTGGCCTCGTATCCCGATCCGCAGGACTTCGGTAATGCAGCGAGGCATCTCTACAAGGAATGGAAGGCTCGCGACATCGCGGAGAAGGCGAGCCGCGAGAACTGGGAACTCGCAGACTCCGTCATCGCGCGGATCCCGGCCGGTCGCTGGGTTACCTTCACGGACGTTGCTGACACGGTAGGGGGCTCATTCCAGTCGCTTGGCGTCCACCTCTGGAAGGAGCGCCCACCAGGCTGGCACCGCGTCGCACTCAAAGGCGGTCTGCTCTCCGCCGAGCGCTACGGCGACGAAGACCGCACCGACGAGCAACGCAGGCTCCTGCTCGATGACGGATTCGATCTCGACGGGCCATTACCCGAAGACCGTCATCTGGCCGTAGGCGAGATCGCCGGGATCCTCGCCGAGGTCAAGGGAGGCGATAGGGCTTGGCTCGTACGGGGCACCTCAGTCAAGGGCACCTCAATCGTCCCGGAATGGATCGACGAAGGGTTCATGTCGCTGCCGGCAAGCATGCTTCCAATGCTGCCGTCCGATGCCAGTGATGAAGACATCAAGGGGGCCGTCGATTCCGGGTACAGCACCTTGGGCTACAGCCAGCGAGAGGCGAAGTTCGAGGAGATCCTCGCCTTTCTCCATCGGATGAAGCCGGGGCACCTCGTTGTCACCACGGCCGGCGACGATGTCTTCATCGGCGAGATCGCCGGCACCGCAGTGCAGCACGAAAGCCCCGGAAAGCGCAGCAACCTTCGGCGTCTGGTCGACTGGGACAACGCCGATAGTCCGCTCGCAGTGTCAGACCTGCCCTCGCGTCTAGCCGGCCGGCTGCGGTCCAGCGCCGATGTCGTCGAGCTCACCGATATCTACGATGCGGTTGGGGCCCTGCGGATGCCGGCCTTGGACGACGACACCGTCGATGGCGACGTAGTGCCGGAGGCTCGGCTGGAGCTGCTCTCTGATGAAGTGGTCGAACGACTTCTCATCGGCCGGGTGTGGCTCGATGAGTTCGTCGAGTTGTTGGCCGAGCGGCGACAGGTGATCGTCTACGGGCCGCCGGGAACAGGTAAGACATACCTGGCGCAGGAGATCGCCGAAGCGCTCGCAGGCAAGGGCCGGGTGACGCTCGTGCAATTCCACCCCTCCTACGCCTACGAGGACTTCTTCGAGGGATATCGGCCATCGGGCACGGTCGGCGGTGGCATCGCACTCCAGTTGGTGCCCGGGCCGCTTCGCAAGGTTGTCGATGCTGCTCGGGAGAATCCGGGCGAGCCCTACTTTCTCATCGTCGACGAGATCAACAGGGCCAACCTCGCCAAGGTGTTCGGCGAGCTCTACTTCCTCCTCGAGTACCGCGACCGCTCGATCGACCTGCTGTATTCCTCAGGAGATACGGGCCCGGCGTTCACCCTTCCAGCAAATGTATTCCTCATCGGCACTATGAACACCGCCGATCGCTCGATCGCACTGGTCGACTCGGCTATGCGCCGGCGCTTTGCCTTCATCTCGCTTCATCCAGAAGATGAGCGACTGGATCAGGTGCTTCGCCAATGGCTCGTCGATCGTTCGTTTGCTGCCGATCGCATCGACCTCCTCGTCGGGGTTCTGGTCGAGTTGAACCGCCGCATCGCCGACAAGGACGTGAAGATCGGGCCGTCGTATCTCATGACCTCGACGGTGGTGACCGACGCCGGGCTTGACCGAGTGTGGCGCACCTCCATCCTGCCGCTGCTCGAGGAGTACCACGTCGGAGAGGGCGTTGACGTTGTAGCTCGCTATGGCCTTCCCGCCTTGCGACGCGCACTGGCTCCCGTCAGTCCTATGGTCCCGGAGGACGTCGAGTCGGGGTGAGCCAGGCCATCCACCTCATCGAGTATGGAGACCCAGCATCGGTGCAACTGCCTGCACCGACGGCTGAGGCACTCATGCGGACCGGTCTTGTCGAGGTGGAGCCCGAGGCTTCCCCGGGCCGATGGCTGCTACGACCACAGGGCAAGGTCGGAGCGGTCAGTGTTGGCGAATTCGAGGTGCGGGTAGCACCGAAGGTGCCGATCAACCGGATCGTGTTCATGCTGGCTCATGCCATGGGAGGAGTGACCTGGCAGGAGCAATCGGTCGGCGTCGAGCATGACTCCGACATCGTGCACGTGCTCGCCGAGGCCTACCTGAGGGCAGTTTCCCGGGCACTACGGCCGGGGCTCATCCAGGGCTATCGGCTCGCCGAGGAGTCACTGCCGGTTGTCCGCGGGCGCATCAGGATCAGCGAGCAACTCAAGCGCAGGCCGGGCATGTGGTTGCCGCTCGAGGTGTCATACGACGACTTCACGATTGACACGGCGGAGAACCAGATCCTCTTGGCTGCGGGGGAGCGCCTACTGCGCAACCCGCTGGTACCCGTCGTCGTCTCGCGCCGGCTCACCGCTGTGACGCACCGCCTTGCCGAGGTGACTCGGCTGATGCCTGGGGCACCGTTGCCATCGTGGCGACCCTCACGGCTGAATCTGCGGTATCAGCCGGCCCTTCGCCTCGCAGAGCTGGTACTCGCCGCCTCGTCGTTCGAGCATCGCGGCGGCGACGTCCGCATCGATGGCTTCGTCCTCGACATGCCGTTGATCTTCGAGGGGTTCCTCACCCATGCCCTCCGTGCGGCGCTTCTCGACCTAGATCCGACGACGACTGTTCGCGGCCAGTTCCCGGGATTCCTTGACGAGGCTGATCAGGTGCCCATGAGGCCGGACATCGTCTGGCTCAGTTCTGCCAATGGGCCGCTCGCCGTTATTGACGCCAAGTACAAGGCCGAAAGGATATCCGGATACCCGAATGCTGACGTGTATCAGGCCCTCGCATATGCCACGGCGCTCGGGCTTCCCGATGCACACCTTGTCTACGCGTGCGGGAACGAGCCTGTGTCGTCCTATCTGATTCGCGGGAGCGGCGTGCGCGTCCATGCGCACGCGCTGGACATCTCCCTGCCGCCGGCCGACCTGCTGCATCAGATCAACGGGCTCGCGAGCCTCGTGCTTCCGGGAAACGCACTCAACCGGTGATTGTTACCCGAGTTCGACAGTTGGTAGGTCAGTGAATTGCTGATCGCGGCCATAGCGACCTGTTGGCTCGTTTTGGTGTCCAACTTGTCCCTCGATTCCGGTGTCTTGGTCATCGAGCGAGGGCTCATCGGCGTCGTACCACCGCGGAAAAGGTCTCCCGCCCGGTATCCTTCGCTGACAGAGGTGAATATGCGCCTCATGGAACAAGGGTGAAACGGTGAGGCTACGGGTCACGACCGCCGTCGGTCTTTCAGCCGCCGCACTCGACCGAAGGCTCCGCCTACCGGACCATGTCATCAGTGCTCATCAAGCAGATCAAGCGAACGGTCCGCTTCGCCCCCTTGTCTGCTCAACTCGATGCGGAGTCGATACAGATCCTCGCAGCCACCGCGAAGCTTGTTCCAAAGTTGGCGACGCAGGTCAAGGTCAGGGCCGCCGGCTACGTCCAGCCAGGTGCATTGCACGGCAACGACATCTCGCTGTCCACCAAGCGAGCCCGCGTCGACATCACCATCAGCTTCACCGCCACCGGCTAGCCACCTCATTTGAGCCAAGCTCTGGACTCCCGCGCAACACGGGGAACCGCAAGCGGGCCATGGTCTACCAGTCGTCACCTTGTCCATCCATGCTGGTAGGACGATGGCCCAAACCATAGGGTCCGGGTATGCGCTCGCCTCGATCCGTGTCAGGTCAGGACATTGCCGATGCGCGCTTGCCCATTCAGGATGTCTACGACCTTGTCCTCGAGGGGTTCCTCCTTCATAGCCTCGGCGAATACGAGATGCCGCCGAAGCAGGGGGTGCACACCCGAGCACGATCATTCATGCACGCCATGCCTGCCTACCTCCCGACCAAGCGCCTCGCTGGAACCAAACTCATCAGTGTCTACCCGGAAAACGTTGAACGGGGATTGGATGCCACAACTGGGATCATCGTGATGATGGACCCTGATTCTGGGATCGTGAGCGACATCGTTGACGCTCGCTGGATCACGAACACCCGCACGGCCATGGTCAGCATGGTCGACACGAAGCTCCTCGCGAAGGAGAACCCCGTCTTCGGGATCGTCGGTGCAACGGGCAGTTGCGGAAGGGCGCACATCGAGGCCATCGGAGCGATCTTCCCGGGAAGCCGGGTTATCGTGAATTCGCGCAACGAGGAACGATGCGAACACCTGCTCGAGGAATTCGACCATCTGCCCTGTCAGCTTGTCATCAGAATGGACCCGGAAGCCGTCGTCAAGGAATGCGACGTCCTCATCGTCTGCACATCGAACCTCCTGCAACCCATCTTCAAAGCGGAATGGCTGAGGCCCGGGCAGAACGTGCTCAACGTTCACGGGCGCGGGTGGCCCCCCAGCATCACCAGCCTCGTCGATCGAATCTCGTGTGATGACAGGAGCCAACTCCTTGACCCAACAGGCGGCCTCACCGATGCCTATCCGAATCTGAATCCAGATTTTGAGCTTGGGGACGTGGTCGCCGGAGAACATCCGGGTAGGGAGAGCTCCGCGCATACGATCTTCTCGTTCAACTATGGCCTGGCAATCTTCGACATCCTCGTCGCCGATTACGTATTGACGAGCATGTGACGCCACCGACTCGTGGCCAATCGACTAGGAGACCACCAGGCAGGTGCCGGCGAGGACGATCAGGAGCGCCAATCGCTCTGACCTCACCATCTGCTCCCCGAGAATTGCGAGCGCCAGCAGGGCTACGACGATCGGGCTCAGGGATCCGATCACCGAGACGACCCCGATGTTTCCCTCATTGGCTGCAGTGAAGAACGCCACGTTGCCGAGTGCCAGCGCAAGCCCAGCACCGGCGATCGCGCCGAGGGGTCGGCCGGTCAACCCGCAAAGGGAGTCCGTCACGACAACGACCATGATGAGGGTGAACGCTATTTGAGGGAGCTGCGACATGAACATAGTGCCGGTGACGCTCACCCGTGAGCCGATGTCGATGACGATGATGGCCACACCCCAGCTGAGCGCCGCGGCCGCCGCCATGACGATGGCGGCCTTGGAGTTCGATGCACCGGCCTCGGCCTTCATGTTGGGCACATAGAAGATCAGGAGCCCGACGAGTATCACCACGATCCCGCATGCCGCAAGGCGGGACACTGGCTCGCCCGCGAGGACGGAGTAGGCCAATGGCACAAGTGTCGAGGCTGAGGCCACCCCGGTGACGACCCCCAGTTTCCCCCGTTCGAAAGCCTTGAGGACGAGGATCGTTCCGGCGACGTTGAAGGCCCCACCGATCAATCCCCGGTATGCATCCCAGCGGTCGAAGGCGAGGCCGCCTGTTGTGAAGCCGAGGAGGAGGTAGACAACCGCCGCTGAGCTTGCGCTGACAAGGACGACGCTGTAGCTCGAGATTCGTCCGCGGAACTGGCCGATCCCAAACTTCCAGAGTCCGAGCAGGATCGCGCTGGAGAGTGCGAGGATGACGTACATCGTCGTGACCTTCCCATGGACCGCGCGCGGAAGCGAGCCTGCTGCACCCTATGTGATTCGCGGAAGCGGCGTCCGCATCCATGCCCACGCGCTCGACCTCTCCCTGCCGCCGGCTGACCCGCTGACCTGCTGGTCGGATCATCGGACTCGCGCACCTCGTGCTTCCGGGAAATCCACTCAACCGGTAATTGTCAGGTGGTCGGGATAGCCTCGCAGGCACGAGGGAGGGGAGTAAGTGGAGGTGCCCAGGGTCACGACTGTGGACGAGGCCAGTTCGCTGGCTGCGAGTCTGAACGATTCGAGTCGCGACCGCGTGGTCATCGTCGTGACTGCTTCCAGCGGTGCGAGCGAGCCCCTGATCGACGTTGATCGCATCCATGCCGAAGTTGGGGATTTCGCCGACGTCCACGTCATGCCAACGGGTGATGCTTCGTGGGAGTTCTCGGCCTCTATGGCACCGGGCACAGAGGTCTATGGGGGCGCCGGACGTGTCTACCCGGTGGGGCTTGATTGGATGGACAACCTCGCCCGTTCGCCCCTGCGATTTGCCTCCTCCGCCCAAGAGGCCGTGAGGGCAACCACCCGATTGATCGGTGACGCATTCTCGGCCGCTGCCCGGGCCGGCTACGGCACCGTCTCGGAATCTGGGCGATCATCGCTCGCCCACGCCATCGTGCAAGGGACTCCGACCGACACGGAAGTCATCGTGCAGTTGCCAGATAGCCGCTACGGCGCGATCAAGTCGGCCAAGATCTTCCCGGGGGTGGCTGCACCTCGAATCTTCATCAAGGGCATGACCATCCAAGGCGAGTACTTCCCCGAGAGTCGTCTTTTCGATGTGTCCGACCATGTGCCGCCGGTGGCAGAACGGCTGACGGAGTTGCACGCCGAAGATGTCCTCCCGGTATTCGTGACGAGCGTTGAATTGTCATCGTGCACAGTTGAACTCCTGCCCGGTTGGTGTGTCACCATTCTGCGCGAGCAGGTGACGGGCAGTCCGGCGGATGACCTGTGCGATCTGCTCTCAGCCGATGAGGTCGTGCTCGCCCGAGTGGTGTTCACCGCTGAAGGCACGATCGAGCTGTCGATGCGTGACGTCTCGGAAGGTGACGCCACCCGGCCTGCACTCTCAATTTGGGCAGGGGGTCCCGCATGGCTTGTCTGGCCGCCGGTTGATCCTGAGGCGGAGGAGGAGCCTGCACCGACAGACTCGGCCATCTCGGCGGAGGTCCTCGGCGCGCTCGTCGTGGCACCGTCTCCTGCTCCGCTCGCGCTTCCCCCGACTCCACTCGACTTGCGGCATGGTGCGCGCCGGCCACCCGATGCCGCCAGTGTCGCGGCGGTGGCAAGCCGGCCAGGATCGGGTGTCGTTCAGAACTTGAGCCTCAGCCTCGACGCCGCGAAGGCCAGCGCGACTGCCCACGAGAGTCGAGCGAATTTCGCTGAGGAGCGGATCCGGCTCATGACCGCTGAACTACTGAGGATTGAAGCCGATGCGGCCGCACTGCGGCAGCGGAGCGAGCGACAGGAGCGAGAACTCACTCGGCTGAAGACCCGTCATCGGTCAGCGCTCATCCGGGAGCGCAGCGAGGCCGTGCAGCCCGCGGCCGAGGCGTTCGCTGACCCGGAGGACGAGTTCCGGTGGCAGGTCTACTCGGACTGGGTGCGCCGGATCCCCGCCGGAGAGAAATCGACCCGGCCACTTGAGGCCTATTGGATCGGTCCTGATTTCCTCGACTCGCTTACGAGCATCGAGGGCGTATCGGTGGTCAAGGTGGCTGGGGTCGTCGTCGAGGTGCTCACCGGGTTGGCGGAGTCGAACCCCAGTCGGCTTATGCACGCCTTGAGATCGGGCTCTGGAGGAGACGATGCTCCCGTGCGGCGCGATGGCGCGACCTGCTGGCGTGTCGCGCTTCAGACGGGCACCCCTTCGGCCCGTCGCCTGCACTTCTGGCGTTCAGCGGAGGGGATCGAACTGTCGCGGGTGGTCGTGCACGACGATTTCCGTCCGTGATCGGTAGGAGGGCAATGGAACCTGATGAGTGTTTGCTGCGTCTGCAAGAATGCGAGGCAGTTGATGTCGTCCGTGACCATGCGGGGCCGGCGTTGTTTCTCTCAATCATTCGTTCGGGCCGGAGGCCTACGATCCCAAGGAGTGTCCATGATCAGGTTGAGCGGCAGGGCGTTAACGGCAGTTGGTGCAGGGGCGTTCGCCGTGGCGTTGGTGGTGGGTAGTGGGGTGCCGGCGCATTCTGCGCCTGCGTCCAGGTCGATCGACTCCATGCAGGACCTGAAGGGTGCCTGGCTGACGTCGTTGACGGGTTTCCAGAAGGGGGATCCGATCAGCTGGCAGCATCGGCTGACCGTCCGCAAGGTGAAGGGGTCGGCGGCAGTGGCGTTCGAAGAGTGGCGCAACTGCGCGGACCATAAGGTCGAGTGCACGGCGGGGAAGGTGACCGGCGATGGCTGGACTGCGCCGTCACGGGTTCTGCTCGCGATGGATGCCAAGGGTGTCGTGCACGGAGTTGGCGCTACCGGCACGCTCATGGCGACCCCGGGCGAGGAAGGCATGACGGCGGTGATGCTCTCGTCCGGGCAGCCGGAAGAGGATGTCGTTCAGGTCCCTACGACGTCCGCCCTGTCACCGACCGCCCCGAGACTGACGCCCGAAAAGTGGTATCCCGACTATGGATACGCCGGATACGGCAGAATGGTGCGCTGCCCTGATCACGGGTGACATCGGATCCTGATGGCCAGTCCAGTTTCAAGCGCGCCATCAATTCCGATGGTGAGCAACCAGCAGACATTGAGGAGTTCGGATGAGCAGATTCGGTAGTAGGACGTTGGCCGCGGTCGGTACCGGGGCGCTCGCCGTGGTGCTGGCGGTCAGCGGTGGGGTGCCGGCAGGGGCGGCGCCGTCGTCGGGGCCGATCACCGACGCCAAGGACGTCCTGGGGGTCTGGTTGGGCGAGTTGTCCGGCTACGAGGAGGGCGAGGAGGTCGACTGGCAGTACCGGCTCACCGTCCGCAAGGCGAAGGGGCAGGCGGGGGTCGCGTGGGAGGAGTGGCGCGATTGCGGCGACCACGAGGCTGCGTGCGCTGCGGGCAAGGCCACGGGCGGTGGCTGGAGTCAGCCGTCCAGACTCCTGTTCGCCATGGACAAAGGGCACGTTATTCACGGGGTCGGCGAGGCCGGACAGGTGATCATGACCCCTGACACAACCGGCAACGTTCTTTCGGCCGTCAAAGTCTACCTAAGCCCCCCGGACGGTTTGACCCGGACAACCACGGTTCAGAGCAGCTCCCCAATATGGGGGGATGCGGGAGTTCATGCGCTCGCCGGGGAAATCAACCGCACGACAATGTGTTCGATTGAGTGGAGCTGTTAAGTTAGCGTTTGCGGCGGACCGAGCGTGAGCTGGTCGGCCGACGAGAGCCGAGCGAATGTCGCCGAGGGCGGATTCGCGGGTCAACGTTGGCGGCGGACCGAGCGCGAGCTTGTCGGTATCGGCCCCTTGGGGATCGGCAGCCCGCCGCCGGCGGTGCTCACGGCGTCGAGGCGGCGCCTGACATTCGTGATCTCGCCGCCGCGCAGGTTGCGCGGCAGTTTCGTCAGTTGCTTCTGGAGCTTCGTCAGGCCGATCTGACCGGGCTCATCGCCCACCTGGATCTCGTAGATCGGGATCTCCGGCACCCATCGGGCGGTCTTCTTGCGCTCGTTCGCGAGCATCTGGGTGACCCGTGATGATGGACCCTCGGAGACGAGGATGACCCCCGGCTTGCCGACGACCCGGCTGACCATGTCCTGGTTCTTGTTCACCGACACGGCCGGAGTGCACAGCCAGCCGCCGCGCAGTGACTGGATGACTGCCGCGGCCGCTCCGGGCTGGCCTTCGATTTGCCGGTAGGCCGCCTTCATCGCACGCCTGCTGAACCAGAAGGTCGCCGCGAGCAGGCCGATGGGGAGCGCAACGAGGATCGCGGTGACGGTGTTGAGGAAGAAGAAGACGGGGATGGCGACGATGAGCCCGGCCCCGAGGAAGAACCCGCCGACCTCGAGCCACAGGGCCGGGTAGGCCTTCTGGGTCATCTTCCAGTTCTGGGCGAGGGAGGAAAGGGTCGACCGGATCTTCTTCAACATGGAGTTAAGGATAGGGCGGACGAGACCGGCGTGTGAGGCGATGGTCCTTGGGCGGCGAAGATCAGGGGATTCGGACGTCGATGGCCATGCCGGGCCGCACGACGCCGGGATGCTCGACCCAGCCGGTCACGCCGCGCAGGCCCATCGCGGCCTTCGGGAACTTCTCCGGTGCGGTTCCGTGCACGGAGCCGATCATGGCCCCGGCGATCGTGCAGGGGAAGTTCTCGCCGCCGAGCATGATGACCGCGCCACCTTCGAAGATGAGCCGGGTCATGCGCGGCAGTTGCGTCAGGCTGTCGATGCCCTTGGTGCAGATGTTGTCGGCGATGAGGCCAGGTGCGATCGAGGCAATGCCCATGGACTGCGCGATCGTTGCGAGTTCCGCGAGATCGACGATCGAGATCTGGCGATGGTTGCGGATCTCGGTTCCCCGGGCAAAGAACTCTTTTTGGCGGGCGTCGGATTTCATGGTGAGCCCGTGGTGACGGTCGCCGATAGGACCGCCGAAGTCGAGTTCGAGGACGTCGCAGGCCCGCGGGGTCTTGTCTTCGGCCGGCCATACGTGGGTCGCGACGACGAGGGCGTTCATCGGGCGGCCGCCGTGGCCTGCTCGAAGAGGCGTCCGGCCCGGTAACTCGAGCGGACGAGGGGCCCGCTCATGACGCCGACGAAGCCGATTGACGTGGCGAGGTCAGCGAGCGCGACGAACTCCCCTGGTCGCACCCACCTGCTTACCGGGTGATGCTTCGGCGATGGCCGGAGATACTGCGTGATCGTGATGAGGTCACAGCCCGCGCCGTGGAGGTCGGCGAGCGCCTGCTCGACCTCGCTGATCTCCTCGCCCAAGCCGAGGATGAGGTTGCTCTTCGTGATCATGCCGGCCGTCTTGGCCTGGGTGAGGACGTCGAGGCTGCGCCCGTATGAAAAGGCCGGGCGGATGCTCTTGAAAATGCGCGGCACGGTCTCGAGGTTGTGGGCGAGTACCGCCGGCTTGGCATCGAATACCTGTTGCAGCAGAGCAGGTTCACCCGAGAAGTCGGGGATGAGCACCTCAACGCGAGTGTTCGGGTTGAGATTCTTGATCTGGGTGACCGTTTCGGCGTACAACCATGCGCCCTGATCCGGCAGGTCATCGCGCGCGACCCCGGTGATCGTGGCGTAGCGAAGGTCCATCGTCCTGATCGACTCGGCGACCCGGCGCGGCTCATCGGTGTCGAGGGGCGCCGGCTTGCCGGTATCGATCTGGCAGAAGTCGCAGCGGCGTGTGCACTGCTCGCCGCCGATGAGGAAGGTGGCCTCGCGGTCCTCCCAGC
Organism: Bifidobacterium breve; assembly: GCA_945861925.1. Taxonomy (GTDB): domain Bacteria; phylum Actinomycetota; class Actinomycetes; order S36-B12; family S36-B12; genus WLND01. The sequence continues at coordinate 11,047 of CAMAWO010000034.1, forward strand.
ACTCATAGATGTTCGGGCAGCCAGCCTCCTGGCACACGGTATGAAGGCCCTCGCGTTTCACGAGTTCGCTGATCTGGAGGTACTCGGGGCCGGTTTTGAGCCGGGTGCGGATCCACTCGGGTTTGCGTTCGATCGGGGTTTGCGCGTTACGGGCCTCGATGCGAAGGAGGCGGCGACCCTCGGGGTTCGTGCCAGCGAACACGGTGTCGGTCACGAGCGTCAGCCTATGCCGTGGACGAGTTGCGGGAGGTGCTCGATGATGAGCGGCAGAGCCTCGGCCACCGTGACATCGCGCCCGATTTCCTTGGTGAGGGTCGTGACCTCGGCATCGCGGATGCCGCAGGGGACGATGCGGTCGAAGAATGCGAGATCGTTGTCGCAGTTGAGGGCAAACCCGTGCATCGTCACGCCCTGGGTCACCCTGATACCGATCGCGGCGATCTTGCGGTCAGGACCCCGGCTGTCTGCAGCGACCCACACTCCGCTTCGTCCGCTCACCTGCTGGGTGGCGACGCCGAATGCCGAGCACACCTCAATAAGCATCGCCTCGATCCGGCGAACGTGGGCGATGACATCGATGGGGTCGGGCAGCCTCACTATCGGGTAGCCGACGAGTTGCCCCGGACCGTGCCAGGTGATCTTGCCGCCACGATCAACGTCAATGACGGCTGTTCCGTCGAAGGGACGCTCATGCGGCTCGGTGCGCCGTCCAGCGGTACAGACCGACGGATGCTCGAGGAGTAGGACGGTGTCGGGGATTTTGCCAGCGACGACCTGCGCGTGGACCTCGCGCTGCATTTCCCAGGCGACCAGGTATTCGACGGCGTCGCTCCCGAAGCCGACCTCCCTGACCTCAAGGCCGAGTCGCGCGGGAGCGGTCATGCACCCAGCCTAGCCCCGCATTGCCGCACGCCCAGATGCGCGAGCACGGCGTCGGCGGCGCGACGTCCGCTCACCATCGCACCCTGGATCGACGCCGTATCGCGATGATCACCCGCCACGAACAGGCCGTCGCCGAGATCGACCGGTTTGCGGACATCGAGGGGGGGCAGCATCGCGGGGAGTGCGTAGGGGATCGCATAGGCGCCGACGCGGGTCCAGTCGCTGGTTTCGGTTCCGTAGAGCGCTTCGAGGTGGGCTCGCACGCTCGCCTCATCGTCGGCGGAGTCGCGCGTTCCGAGGGTGGAGGTCGAGACGAGCACGCGGCCGCCGTCGGCGTATGCGGGTGCAGCATGGGAGATGACGACGCTGTTGATGACCGGGCCGCGCCGGTCACCGTCGACAACGAGGACGGCGTCACCCCCAGTGAGCGACTTCGGATCGACCGGTGCGAGGTGGTACCAGGTCGTGACCGAGTTGCCCCCGGGCACGGTGACCCCCGTAAGAAGGCTCCCGGCGGTCGTCGGGTCGGTCGCGACGATGACGGCACGCGCCGAGAAACTCTTGCCGCCCGCGGTCACTGAGGTCGCAGTGACATGCGATGCGGGTGAGTTCAGGCGAACTGTTCCGGCGGGCAGCGCATCGCGCAGCTGCTCGGGGATCGCCTGCATTCCCCGGGCTGGCACCGAGGGCACGCCTCGAACGAAGGACCGGAGCACGAGATCGAGGAAGCGACGAGAGGTGGCGAGATCTTGCTCGAGGAACACCCCGGTGAGAAACGGGCGCAGCACCTGCTCTATGAAGCGCTCGTCGATGCCAGCAGCGCGGAGCTTCTCGCCAGTGGTCGAGTCGGGGGATCTGGTGATGGTGCCCACGGGGGTGCGCGATGCCTGCCAGGCGAGCTTCGCGAAGCGAGCCTTGCTCAGCAGGCTGCCGGTAGCCGGGCCGATGGCGTCGATCGCCCAGCCGGGCTTGCGGCGCGGATCACCGAGGCGGGTGCTGCGGCCACCTGCGCGGGCGACGATGACCCCCGGGACGAAGGGCTTGAGGTCGAGTGCTTCGTAGTCGAGCACTCGGGCGGCCTCGGGGTAGGCGGGATTGAAGAGCTGGAATCCCCGGTCGAGCTGGAGTCCGTCAAACCTGTCGGTGCGCACCCGGCCACCGACGTCATCGGACGACTCGAGCACGATGACGTCGACTCCGTGAATTGCAAGCTGTCGTGCCGCCGAGAGGCCGGCGAGCCCGGCTCCCACGACGATGGCATCGACCGACTCGGCCACGGGCTACCGGCCGGTGCTCTGGATGTGCGCCGCGCTCTCCAGCGCCGTGCGGATGGCGCTTGCGATCGTGGTGTCACCCCAGGTGAACCCGGCTCGCTCGAGGACAGCGGGGATGACTCGGGCGCTCCCGAGTACCTCGGTCGAGAACTCACCGAGGACGGCCTTCAGTGCGAATGCGGGGGCGGGGAGCAGGGTCGGCCGGCCGAGCACCTGTCCCATCGCAGCGGTCACCTCGGCGTTGGTCGCGGGGTTTGGGGCGGTGAGGTTCACCGGACCGGTGACCGACTCATTGGTGATGAGGTATTCGAGGGCGCGGACCTCGTCGGGTAGCGAGATCCACGACCAGTACTGGCGGCCGGAGCCGAGCTTGCCACCGAGTCCGAGTTTGAATAAGGGGAACATGCGAGCCCATGCCCCGCCCTCCTTTGCTACGACGAGTCCGGTGCGGGCATGGACGACGCGAATGCCAGCCTGCTCAGCAGGATCGGCCGTGGCCTCCCAGGCGCGGACGACGTCGGCGAGGAAGCCGGTGCCAGCGGGGTCGGTCTCGTCGACGCGACGATCGCCGGTCTCGCCGTACCAACCGATCGCGGACCCGGAGATGAGCACCTTCGGCGCCACGTCGAGCTTCCTTAGCGCGGTGACAATCGTTCGTGTCCCATCAACGCGACTGTCGAGGATCTGCCGCTTGTAGTTGTCGGTCCAGCGGTGATCGCCGACTCCGGCGCCCGCGAGATGCACGACGGCCTCGGTGCCCTGCAGTCCAGTGAGGTCGACAGTTCCGGCGGCGGGGTCCCAAGTGACCTCGTCGGGCGCGGTTGCTGGGCGGCGAACAAGGCGAACAACCTCGTGCTCCTGCGAGCGAAGGTGAGGGACGAGTGCGGAGCCGATGAGCCCGGACGCTCCGGTGATAGCAATCTTCATGGCCCAAGCATCCCGCATCCGCCCCCGGGGACGCCATACGCACCTCGATTACGGACGAATAGCTACGGAAGACCAGGTGAGGTCGGCCGTGATCCCCCTTCCGGTCGATGAACGCTCACTCGACCATTCGTAGGTGAGGGCGGTGAACAGGTCACTACCAATCCCCGGCGCCGCGCCGGGCGCGAACCCGGTGCCGTTGTCCGTTATGACGAGGCTGACGAGATCCTCCTCCGTTCCACGAATCGTGACGTCGACGGTGGTGGCGTCACCGTGACGAATAGCGTTGCCCACCGCCTCGCGAACTACCTCGATGAGCGCCGCGGTTGCGCACGGATCCGCGCTTACGCGCCCCATCATTGAATCCGGATCATGGAATGAGATCTCACACACTCCGGTCCACAACGCCGTGAGTTCAGCCGAGAATGCAGCGAAGTCGGGCTCCGATGGACCGCCCGTGCTGAGCAGGGCGTAGGCCTCCGCGATGTTCGACCAAATGGCCGCGCGATCCGCAGCATCGACGGAAACGCCCGACTCCAGACGGATTGTCGCTGAGACGAGCGCCGACTGAACCGGACCGTGGAGCACCCACGTGAGGTTCCTGCGGGTGAACCAGATCTCCTGCCGCATGCGGGCGATCGACAATTCGATCTGGTCGTTTACCTCGATGAGTCGCTCCTCGGTGAGTCGGCGCGACCGCTGGAAGATGAACGCCGACGCGACGAACCAAGCTGCGGCAACGGAGAACAGGACGGTGGAGGCGCCGAGCCAGCCGACGACGTTGAATCCGTTCGTGGAGGCCACCGCCGGCGGAACGGCGAAGACGAGAATCATCGGCAATCCGAACGAGACGATGAATACCGCGGTGAGCAGGGCGGCGGCGCGTCCGGCTGGGAGCACCCGGTAGCGCTCAGGCCAGAGCCGCCGGACCACGCTGAGCAATGGCCAGGTCAAGGTGAGGATCGCCACGACCCGAAGGGCTGGGCCGAGCGTGATGGTTGAGATGAAGACCGGAAACCCGATGATGCGAATCGGGACGACGCTCAGGACGGGTCGAATCGAGTCGGTGACATCGATCGTGCGCCGGGGGGCGCGGGCCGGCATCTGGGGCCACTCCTGAAGCTGGACGCCTACGTGGGCGTTCAGGCCGGCTGGCTGAGCAAGCGTCTCGATCATCGGACGGACGCTGACGCGCAGGATCTCCTGAAGGAGCCGGGCACTCGTCATGCCCGAGCGTCCCGGGGTATCGGGATCCATTTCCATTGCGGCGAGCGAGAGCGCCGGATCGAGCACGTTGCGGATGCTCCCCTCGAGTTCGGCATTGGCGTACTGCAGACGCTCTGCGTAGGTGGCCCGCGAGAGTGAGAGCTCTACCGACTTCGCGGTGAGCACAGTCATGACCGCCTTGAAGCGCTTGCGTCGGTCGTTGAGCTCGCAATACGGGTTGGCAGCGGCAGCGAGGTGCCAGAGCCAATTTGCGGTACCAGCGCGACGAGGGCGAGGCTTCGGATCACGTTGGCGAGCACGACAGTTGCCACGACGGCGAGGGATCTCCAGCCAGTGTTGGTGATCCGGGTGACGAACCCTCGGCTGGCGACGATGAATGCGAACACGCCCATGCTCGACACCGCAGACAGTGCAATGTCGACGCCGGGCGAGGACGCCGTCGAGAAGACGATGATGACGGATGTACCGGTGAGATACACGAGAAAGGACATGACGAGCGTGCCGCTGGTCATGACCTCCCTGCTGGCCAGCCGGCGGATGAGAGCCGTCGCATCTTAGGCCTTGGCCTGTGACGAGCCAGCGTCGCGGAGAAATGCGACAACGGCCTGCCGCCGTTCGGTGACCTCTGATTGGGGGTCGATGCCCATCCGCTCAAGAGAGCGGGTGATGACGTACTGCACGGTTCGGACGTGTGTACCGCGCGCCTGAGCAATATCGCTACTTGACCGGCCCTGAGCGACGAGGCTCATGACCTCGATCTGGGTTCGCGACAGCACGTCATTCGGCCGGGCGGTCCTCAGGTCGTGACGATGCTCGGAGGTGACCTCGCCGGACAGCGCAGCCTCAAGGGCGTCGAGCAGGATGCGCTTGTCGAATAGTTGGTCCTTGCGCAGGTATGCCGCGCCCTCCGTCAGTGAGTTGCTGGCCCGCGAGACGAAGCGCGAGTCGGGCAGGTGGGTGAGGAAGAGCAGCGCGATGGCCGGGCTTCGGCGAGGTCAAAGCCGTTGAGTCCGTGACCAAGGTCGACATCGAGGATCGCGGCATCAGGATCGCGGGCGGCGAACAGTCGCTGCGCCTGAGACGCGGTGGCGGCCATCAGCGCAACGAACCCTGCGGCCTCGAGCATCTCGGCGAGCAGCACGCGGGTCATTGGGTCGTCCTCGACGACGAGGATCACCCATGCATGGGTCTGGATCTCATTCACTGAATTGCTCGCTCACGGCGCCGAGTCTATGGCCGGATTCCCATTGCGACGCTGCGGATTTCTCCATCATGTTGGGTCCGGTCCGGTCGACGGCGGTTCGTACGCGAGCGGCGCGTCCGCGACGCTGGCAGCCAGCGGATCGCTGGCCCGCACGGGCTACTCGTTCGCGACGTGGAACACTGCCGCTGACGGGTCTGGCACGTCGTATGCGGGCGGTGCGACGCTGACGATGGGTTCGGCGAACGCGACGTTGTATGCGCGCTGGACGGCTCTGACGTACGCCGTGGCCTACGGCGCGAATGGGGCGACGGGCGGGTCGGTCCCGGCCAGTGGCTCCTTCACATCGGGGGGCACTGGACTAAGGGTGTCCGGGAACTCAGGATTGCTCGCGAACGCCGGGTACACCTTCTCCGGGTGGAACACGGCCGCCGACGGCTCAGGCAGCGCGTATGCGGAAGGCTCCTCCTATTCGACGTCGGTCGCGGCGACGCTGAACGCCCAATGGACGCTCGTCGGCACGTACGCGATCTCGTTCGGCGGCAACGGGTCCACGGGAGGTTCGGTTCCCGCGAGCGGCTCCTACACACCGGGTGGCGCGGCGTACTCGGTTGCCGGGAACACCGGCAGCCTGGTGCGGGCGGGCTACGCGTTCGGGGGCTGGAACACCGCTGCGGACGGAAGCGGCACCGCCTTCGCGACCGGGGCGTCGTACGCGGCGTCATCGTCCGCCACCCTTATGGCGCAGTGGACTGCGGGCACGTATGCGATCACGTTTGCCGGTAACGGAGCCACGGGCGGTTCTGCCCCCGCGGGCGCGTCATTCACGACCGGCGGATCGGCATTCACGGTGCCGGGCAACACCGGCAGCCTGTCCAGGTCCGGTGACACGTTCGCCGGCTGGGACACCGCGGCGGACGGCTCGGGAACCGCCTACGCGACTGGGTCCTCTCTGTCCCCGGGCGCGGCCACCACCCTGTTCGGGCAGTGGACTGCTGTGCCGGTCGTTATCCCGGCCCCGGCGTCGAGCACTGCACCTGCGGGGTCCGGACCTTCATCGTCGAGCCCGACGCCCGCGACTACGACGGCAGCGATCTCCTACGCGAACCTGAACCCGATCCCGCACGAGGCGAACCCGAACATTCCGGCAGCGGGCGTGCCGGCCGGCGGATTCATCGTGCTCATGAATGGCAATCCGATTGCGGTGACGGTCAAGCCGAACGCGCCGACCGACCCGACCTCGCTCATCGTGTCCGGGTCCGGGTTCACGATGGAGGTCGAGGGAAGAAGCGGTGCCGCGGACAGCCCGGCCGTCACGGCTTCCGGCGCTGTCGTCCTGTACTCCGTGCAGCCGGAGCCCCGGGCATCGGCGCTCGCGCCGGGAGTGCGGACCTCGCCGTGGAAGTTCGGCGCCGCGATGGCGCCGGCGGGCTCTCCCCAGCCGATGGCGATGGCGGCGGGCACCGGCTTCCGGGCTGGCTCCCCGGTGCGGTTCTACATCCTGCCGTCGATATCGATGGGCGAGCTGACCGTGGACGCATCGGGCAGGTTCTCGGGGGAGGTGCCCGTGCCGATGGGCATTGCGACCGGTCCCCAGACGCTGCAGGTCAACGGGTACGCGCCCGACGGCTCGATTCGCTCCCTGTCCCTTGGCGTCGTCGTCAAGGCACCGGGTACCGCGATCGCCACTCGGCAGGCCAAGGCACTGGTCACGTTCGCCCAGAACTCTTCGAAACTGACCAAGCCCGCCAAGGCCCGGTTGCGCGCCCTCGTTCGGCGCACCGGCAAGGACGACGCCATCTCCGTCACCGGCTTCGCGCGCGGCAAGCAGCTGACCCACTGTGCCAAGGTTCTGTCGGATGCCAGAGCAAAGAAGGTTGCTTCCTACTTACGCAAGGTAGGGCTCAAGGGCGGATACACCGTCCGGGGAGTCTGGGTCGTGGGTGGCCCCAAGGTCACCGGTCAGCGCGTCTCCGTCGTGGTGGCCTACCCAAGGAGGTAGTCGAACATGAGTGCGCGATCGGCGCACTCCGCGCGGAGGGCCTCCGTTCCCAACCTCAACAAGCGCTGGCGAAGCGAGGTGACGTCGGGTCCCTCGGACGCGGGTGCGGGTAGCCTTGGCGCATGTCGACAGCAACGGTTGCGCAAGCAGCGCGCGAGGTGCAGTCGATGCTGGACGGGGCGCTGCCCCCGGGGGAGGACCTGTGGCGATTCGGGGTCCTGCAACTCCTCGACGACTACGAGTCCCTCAAGCGGCATAGGGGAGTCCAGGTGGCCTCCGAGGTGCTGGCCGGCGAGCCGCAACGCACCGGCCACTCGGGAGTTGACGCCTCCTTCGCGGCCTTGACGTGCTGGCTTGCCGACCGTGACGGGTGGACGTCTCCCGTCTGGGCGCTGGATCCCTCCCGGGTTGCCCGGCCCTGGTGGTTCGTGTCCTCCTCGGCGTACGGTCGCGCCTGGGCCCTGGCCCAGTCCCCAGGGCAGTTCCGCATCCGCGGAGTGTTCATCACCGACACCGCACTCCTACGCGCATGACTGCCTTCGATGCGGTGGCGATTCAGTCACTGCTCGAGGCCCTGAACGAGCAACTCGCGGCGCGCGACACGACCGCTGACATTTACCTGGTCGGTGGAGCAGCGATCGCCCTGAGCTTCGATGCGACGCGGACGACCCGCGACCTCGATGCCGTGTTCGCCCCAACCACCGAGGTTCGCGCCGCCGCCCGAAACGTCGCGGACCAGTTCGGACTGGCCGAGGACTGGCTCAACGACGCAGTGAAGGGGTTCGTCCCTCCGGGAGCCGACGCCGACCAGCGTGTCGTGTTCGAGTCCGCGCACTTGCGCGTCTGCGTAGCCGGCGCCGAGCACCTGCTGGCCATGAAGGTCGCTGCCGGCCGCGTCGAGCAGGATCGCGGCGACCTTGCCCGCCTCGTCGAGGTACTCGGCCTGAGAAGCGCTGACCAGGCACTGCAGATCGCCCGGGACTGCTTGGGACCGGCCTACCCGATCCCACCCCGAGCCCTTTACCTGTTGGACGAGATCTTCGAGGAGATGGGCACATCCGCGACCCCGTGGGGCGTCGCACTTGGCGCCAATCCACCAGTCGACCCGGTGCCCGACCCTCCGCCGATCAGCCGCTGAGCCGATAGGCCAGAGCTGTTCGGGTGAGCCCGGTGGCATTTCATCTGAGTCAGATGCGCCTCGAATCCCGATGAGTTGTGCTCTCACGAGGGACTCGTCGGGATTCGGGGTGCGTCTCACCGAAACAGCGCTCGCTCGACGCACCGCGCATGCCCGGAAGCAACCCATGGAACGACCACCCCGTACGAACCTAGTCGGTGGCTGGCGAGGCGAGGACCGCGCCGAGTTCGTCGTTCTGGCGGACGAACTCCTCGGGGTGACGACTCCTGACTTTCTCGAGGTTGCGCAGCTTCCATTGGACAGCAGGCAGCTTTTCCAGACCCGCGAAGGGCAGGACATGCGGGGCGGGAGCGACGGAGTCCACGCCTCACTTCGTTCAGCTGCTCGACCGAAGGGATGAGCCCGGAGGTCATCCCCATCAATGCAGAGGCGTAGAGATCTGCAACCGGCTTGTCGCGGCCTGCCACTACCTCGTGTGGCGGACGATTGTGACCGGCAAGGTAGACGGCAAATACATCGAGATCGTCGCTGGTGTAGCCGCCTTCTTGATCGCGTACCCAGAGGTCGAACAGATCGCGCGGGTGCTGCCGGTCGAGCGCCGCAACGGCCTTGCCAGCATAGACCTCCGAGGCGGCAAGCAGTCGGGAGACCGGTGTCATGAATAGGTTGATGGCCGTTCGGCCCTTGAGCGCGAAGGCCTCGGTGGCGAAGACGGGCGGCACCAGTCAAAGCAGGAGTTGCACAGCTCGCTGATAGTCGGCGGTCAGCATGGCGGCAGCACCAACGTCGAGCCGTCGTCCATGGTGCCGACCCAGCGTGAGTTACTGCCCGTCGGCAGCGTGCTGTGCCGCCGCTGGGCATCAACGTCGACGTTGCCCACGTGCTCACCCCCTTGCAGGAACATCCGAACGGCCTTCACGCTCAAGCACCGCGACAGGAGCTGCCCCAGAACGGATGTTCGCAGCCCTGTCGTTGCCTCGAACAGATGCATCGCCTCCTGCATGTCCTGACCCTGCCCTGCATCGCGGGGCAGTTCAACAAGGGCGCGTTCTCGTGTAGATATTCGCACGCAAGCCGTCACGGCAGGAGGCGTAAAGATCCCAAGATCGTCAACCTCGGGGGAGGAGAGCGCAGTCGAGCGATACCGGCTCGGGAACGCGTCCGCGAACCACTCTGGGAGGGGGCCGGGCTTGGCTCCCCAGAGGGTCAGACGTTCAGGGAACTCGACGTTGTGTCGGATTCCCTGCCAGGCCAGGGCGGTTCGACCAGCGACGCGAAGCCCTGGCACTCGCCCCTGCAGCACCACCAGACTCTGGTCGCGGCCCTCAGATCTGGGCAGGGCTGGTGGGGCAGGCCGATGCCGATGTGTCGGTGACGTTTGCCGTCCCTCGGAGCCTGCCAGTCGCAGGATGATCCGACGCCGCCGCTCATGTGCTGGCCCGCGGGGGCGCAGTGTTCTATGAGTGCGAAACATTCCGAACACGCTGCATGTCTCTAAACGTGAGCTGTAGGTGCACTTTTTGGTGGGTGGTGCATTGATGGGGCTTATGTTGCGAAAGTGACTTCATGGGGAGGAACGTCGTCAGTGATCTTTTCGCTTCGCAGATGGCGTGTTTGGCGACGGGTTGCCGCGGTGCTATCGGCGGTCGTGGTGGTCGTAGGGCTCGGCGTGACGTTACTGCCTGAGCCGGCGGTGGCCCGGCAGGAGCAACAGTTGTCGACGTGCTTGAACCTTGCGACGGGGGTGACCCGGGTGCTGGTTCGTGGGGTCTGCTATCCGGTGACCGAGATGCTCCATGTGTGGGCTGCGGCCGCGAAGCAGGAGGCCGGTACGCAGGACTTTTCGGCGACGACGTTGGCGCAGGCAGTTGTCCTGAACACTGGTGGGGATACCCGGAAGTTCACTCGGAAGGACTGGGTCAAGATCGCGAGGTTGCAGGCGGTGAACGAGTTGGAGGTCGGCCGGGATGCAGTCGACGGAGCACCTGATGGCAAGGTCGCTGGTGGTTCGGTGCGGGCGGTGGTGACGACCTGCGTAAACGATGCGTCGGGCGTGGCGCGGGTGGTCGCATCGGGCGGGTGCGATAGCCAGACTGAGAGCCGCCGAATGTGGATGTCGGTGGAGCCGCTGCAAAAACCGGTGGTGGCGGATGGTGCGCCGGGTGCACCGCAGGTCGGGAGTGTTCGGGTGATGGATGCTCAGACGCGTGCGGTGACGTTTTCGGCCCCGGATGATGCGGGTTCCTCGCCGATCACGTCGATGACGGTGATTGCGGTTCCGGGTGGTCAGTCGGTGACGATCCGGGGTGGAGTCGGTGGAACGGCGCTGTTCACTGGGTTGTCGCCTGGTACGAAGTACACGTTCTTCGAGACGCAGTCGAGGCGTCCTGCTGACGCGAAGCGGAAGCATTCATTCGAAACGAAGTCGAGAGGTCCCAGAGGTGGGGGGTGCAGAACGTAGACGCTACCTACAGTGGATGACACATACATGTGTCGACCCCCTTAGCCCACATGGCAACCAGCGTGCTCTGAAACGACCGAATGTGCCCTAGGCACTATGCAACTGGTTTGCGAATCTCCGTAGTACCTGTCGCGGCGTACTGAAAACTCCATAAATTCATAGGTAAAATGCGTTCGTCCCTCGGCGCGGTCGGCGGCTGTCCGGATGTTGTTGGTTCCGGTGTCGCCGTCCAATCGTCCCGCTGCCCATGCGATATCATCACGGCGGTTATCCCATCCTCGCCCGGAGTGAGCATGAACGTTCCGTACGTCCCAACCCCATGCACGACGCCGTTGGGACCCATGACCATGAGGACCCGCGTCGGCTTACTCCAGTTGACTCCCGTCTGTTTGCCCGCTTTCGCTGCCGTGCAATCAGCCGCCTGCAACTCGCAGTCCAGCCACTCCTCCCACGCCACCGCAGCGGACCCCAGAACCTTGCGGACCTTCAACTGATGCATCCACTTAATCGGGTCACCCTCACGGAAACCCGTCAACGACGTGAGCCACGTACCTTTCATATCCGTCATCGAATCAA
>CAMAWO010000035.1 GCA_945861925.1 Bifidobacterium breve
AACCACATCGACTGAGCCGGATGTCAGATCGCGTTCGAGTGACGACCAGTCGTCGACAGTTGAGGAGTTGAGGGTGATCGCTCGCAGGCCGGCGCGGGAGGCCGCGGCAACCTGATCGCGCATGAGGGCGAGGAGCGGTGAGACGACGAGAACTGGGCCAGCCCCCGCGTCACGAACCGCCCGGGCGGCGATCCAGTAAACAGCAGACTTACCCCAGCCGGTGGCCTGAACGACGAGGGCGCGACGCCGCTCGCAGACGAGGACCCGGACCGCATCGAGTTGATCGGCGCGTACGGTCGCGCCCGGACCAGCGAGCGCGGTGATCACCTGCTCGGCGGCCCGGATGAGATCAGCCTCGTCGATGATCTCGGCCTGGCCCGCCTTGCGCCGGGTAGGCTCCGGCGTGCTACCCGGCAGGTGCGAGGCCCTTGGCGATTTGAACCAATTGCTGGGCACTCAGGTTCTTCTTGCCGAAGGTCTCGATCCAGATCTGGGTCGGGCTAAGGCTGCCCTTCCCTGGAAGGGTCACCTTGAGGTTGCCGCCGTACTTGGCAACGTCAGACGCCGTGCAGGCCTTTCCGCTCGACGGATTGCAGTAGGCCTCGACGGTCGCCTTCGCACCGTTGATGGTCGTGGTGAGGACCGCCTGCCCGTTGCCGATGTCGTAGCACATCGGATTTCCCTCGTTCAGGGTGAACTGACGCCCCGAGTGCTTGCCGTACACAGCCGTGAGTGACTCGTCGACCCCGGGCGGGCACATCTGGTCGCGTCCGACGTGCTGAATGCCAAGGCCGGCAACGAAACTCGGCTGGTAGACCAGATATCCGACGCCGACCTGATGGTCTTGATACGGGTTGCCGGTGCCCATCGCAGAAGCGGCGGTTGTGCCCGCGGCTGTCACGACCAGTGCCGCTGCAGTTGCCGCCAGAGCCGTCCAATGCTTCATATGCCACTCCGATGGTCACCACGATGCTCCTGCTCGACTGACATTCGGGCAGAGAGAGCCGCGGCCTGAGTGCGCCGCTCCATCCCCAACTTAGCAAGAAGGCTCGACACGTAGTTCTTCACCGTCTTCTCCGCGAGGTGCATCGTCTCGCCGATTTGCCGATTCGTCATGCCCTGGCCGATGAGATCCAGAATCCGGCGTTCCTGATCGGCGAGGCCGTCGAGTCGGCCATCAGGCTCCTGACCCTTGCGCAGGCGATCAATCACCCGCTGGGTTGCAACGGGATCAAGGAGTGACTTGCCTGCCGCCACCTGACGGATGGCCTCGACGAGATCATTTCCCCTGATGTCCTTGAGGACGTACCCCGATGCGCCCGCCATGATCGCCTCGAAGAGCGCCTCGTCATCGGAGTACGAGGTGAGCATGAGGCACCCGACCTCCGGCATAACGGACCGGATCTCTCGGCAGACCTCCACACCCGAGCCATCGGGGAGACGTACGTCAAGCACGGCGACATTGGGCCGCGAGGCCGGTATTCGGTGAAGGGCCTCCTCCTTTGAAGCGGCCTCGCCGACCACGGTCATGTCCTGTTCGAGAGCGAGGAGGTCGGCTAGGCCACGACGCACGAGCTCGTGATCGTCCATGAGGAATACTCGGATCTGCTGCGTGTCTGCAGGCATTTATGTATTGTGCCGGGTTGAAGAGGCCGATGAATGCTCGTGCGCGTGTTTGGCGTGGAAGTATTCGCTGGGAGGTCGGATTGCATGGACGATTCAGGGCTTGGCGCGGCAGGAGTCCAGCTCCTCACGGCGCAGGGCGAACGGGTGGAGCATCCAGACTTCTCGCTGTCCCTGACGAATGACGAATGCAGGGGCCTGCTTCGTGACATGACCCTCGTCCGCCGGCTCGATTTCGAGGCGACAGCACTCCAGCGTCAAGGCGAACTCGGCCTATGGGCGTCGTGCCTAGGCCAGGAGGCTGCCCAGGTCGGCTCGGCGCGCGCGATGGCTGCGTCCGACTACGCGTTCCCGACGTATCGGGAGCACGGCGTTTCCTGGGTCCGCGGTGTCCCGCCACTCGACATGCTCGCCATGCTCCGGGGGGTGACGAACGGCGGATGGGACCCGAATCGCTACCGGTGTGCTCCGAGCACCATCGTCATCGGCAATCAGGTGCTCCACGCTGTCGGCTATGCGATGGGCATCCAGCTTGACGGATCCCAGGACGCCGCCGTCGGGTATTTCGGTGACGGGGCGACCGCGCAGGGCGATGTCAATGAGGCCTTCGTTTTCGCCGCGGTCTTCAACGCTCCCGTGGTGTTCCTGTGCCAGAACAACCAGTGGGCGATCTCGCAGCCGACGGATCGCCAGACCCGAACGCCGCTTTTCGAGCGTGCCGCCGGGTTCGGCTTCCCCGGGATCAGGGTCGACGGCAATGATGTCCTTGCGGTCATGGCTGTCACCCGATCTGCCCTTGAGCGGGCTCGCGCCGGTGACGGTCCGACACTCATCGAGGCCTATACCTACCGGATGGCCGCGCACACCACCTCTGATGATCCCACCCGCTACCGGGAGGCCGCTGAGCTTGAAGCCTGGCGTCAACGCGACCCCATCGAGCGACTGAAGATTTACCTCACGTCTGAGGGCATCGTCGATGATGTCTTTCGCGAGGAACTTGAGCAGGAGGCTGAGGAGCTCGGTGAGCTCATTCGAGCCGGCGTTCGATCGATGCCCGACCCTGAGCCGCGCGCCATGTTCGATCATATCTACGCAGAGCGCCACCCCGAGATTGATGAGCAGCGAGATGAACTCGATGCCTATCTCGAGAGCTTCGTCGAGGAGGGGGTCCGCTGACATGGCTGGTATCGACGGGCACGATCCGCGCGAGATGACCATGGCCCAGGCGCTCAACCTCGGACTGCGCCGCGCCCTTGAGCGCGACTCGAAGACCGTGCTCTTTGGCGAGGACATCGGCCGGCTTGGCGGCGTCTTTCGGGTGACCGACGGGTTGCAGAAGGACTTTGGCGAGCACCGTGTCATTGACGCCCCACTGGCCGAGAGTGGCATCGTCGGGGCAGCGGTTGGCCTGGCCATGCGCGGGTATCGCCCGGTGCTCGAGATGCAATTTGATGGGTTCGTCTACCCAGCATTCGACCAGATCGTGTCGCAGGTCGCGAAACTCCGCCGTCGCAGCGAGGGGGCCATAGCCTTGCCGATCACGATTCGAATCCCCTACGGCGGGGGCATCGGCGCGGTCGAGCACCACAGTGAGTCACCAGAGGCCTATTTCGCTCATACTCCCGGGCTGCGGGTGCTCAGTCCGTCCGATCCGCAGGCCGCCTTCGTCACGATCCAGCAGGCAATTGCCAGCAATGATCCGGTCATTTACCTCGAGCCGAAGCGGCGCTACTGGGACAAGGGGTCGGTCGATGTCTCCGTTGATCCTCTCGACCTGGCCGTGACGCCGGACCCGTGGCGGGCACGCACCCTGCGAACAGGCTCCGATGTCACCGTCGTCTGCTACGGCCCCATGGTCCGGACGTGTATTGAGGCCGCCCGTGCGAGTAGCGAGGTCTCCATTGAGGTGCTCGATCTGCAGTCGTTATCACCGGTTGACTACGACGCCATCGCCGCCTCGGTTGAGCGCACCGCCCGGCTCGTCGTCGTGCATGAGGCGTCGCGCAACGCGGGTCTCGGCGCCGAGATCGCGGCGCGCATCAGCGAGCGGTGCTTCACGGTGCTCGAGGCACCGGTGATGAGGGTGACGGGCTACGACGTGCCGTATCCACCGAGCAGGCTTGAGGAGTTCTTCCTCCCTGATCTCGACCGGGTACTCGATGGAGTCGACCGGGTCATGTCCTACTGATGGAGGCTTCGATGCCCGACCTGATCCAAGTGTTCGCCCTCCCGGACGTCGGCGAGGGGTTGACCGAGGGTGAGATCCTCGTCTGGCATGTCAAGGTCGGCGACGTCGTCACCGTGAACCAGCCGCTCGTCGAGATCGAGACAGCCAAGGCCGCCGTCGAACTGCCCTGTCCCTACGCGGGCATCGTGACCGAATTGCATGCGCAGCCCGGCGAGGTGGTGCCGGTGGGCGCCCCCATCGTGAGCATCACGGGTGCCTTGGCGGTGCATCAGCGCGAGTCGGTGCTCGTCGGATACGGGGTTAAGCACGGCGTCGAGCCACGCCGTCGTGCCCGGCGAGCGACGGTTGCCCCGCGAGCAAAGCCAATCGTCCGCAAGCTCGCGAAGGACCTCGGGGTCGATCTCGCCGTACTCACCGGCACGGGCCATGACGGCATCGTGACTCGCGAGGACGTCCTCGGAGCAATTGTCGGGCCCGCACCTGCACGCGAGTCCGTCGACGTGATCGCGACGGGTCAGCCGATCATCGTTCGGGGCGTGCAGCGCGCGATGGCCGAGGCGATGGTGCTGTCGGCCTTCAGCGCACCGCATGTCACGGTGTGGGTCGATGTCGACATGGCGATGACCGCGGGGCTCGTGCGGCGCATGCGGGCTCACCCGGAATTCACGGACCTGCGCCCCACCGCCCTCACGATCGTGAGCGCTGCGTTCGTCCGCGTCGCACGGGAGCACCCCCGCATCAACGCGACCTGGGTTGATGGTCCGGATGGCTCGGTCATCACAGAGCACCCGCATGTCAACCTCGGCCTCGCCGCCGACACCGCTCGCGGACTGCTCGTGCCGGTCGTTCGCGAAGCGGATCGATTGAGCTTGGTGGAACTTGCACGAGCCCAGCATGCGGTAATCGACACAGCGCGTGCCGGACTCAGCACCCCCGCAGATCTGACTGGCAGCACCGTGACCCTCACGAACATCGGCGTATTCGGAGTCGATGGCGGGACACCCATCATTAACCCGGGGGAGTCGGCGATCCTGGCGATGGGGCGCATCATCGACAAGCCCTGGGTAGTCGATGGTGAGGTGAGGGTGCGGCCGATCATGCAACTCTCGCTGTCATTCGACCATCGGGTGTGTGATGGCGCGCAGGGCTCCCGGGCGCTCGCTGGCGTTGCCGCCTTCCTCGCCGATCCAGCCTCAGAACTCCTCTTGGGCGCAGTGCTCAGGGGGTGACGTTGAGGGCGCCGAGCAGCCTGCTCGCCAGCGCCGCATTGCCTGTGAGCGAGATGCGCTCGAGTAGGCGCGGATCATCCGGCAGCACTCGCCCGGTCATGAGGTCAAGGAGATTAGGCCACGTAATCGTCAAAGTGACGTCGGGAACCGCGCCGGTAACCATGAGCCCGCGCTGCTCGTCATCGACGCTGACCTGGAGGTCCGCGATAACGACCGGCCCGGTGATGTTGAGGCTGAGCACGGTTCCCGGAGGGGCCGCGAGGGTCTTGCCCCAGATGAGCGGGAGCCCGGAGAGCAGTTGATCGGCGGTGATGCGGGCCGCTGCCGTATCGAGTTGGAGTGGGAGCCCGCGGGCCGCGCGGATGTCCTGGGCATGAACCCAGGCATCGAAGGTGCGCATTGACAGGACACGTCCGAGGGGGCGTTCGGAACCGAATGGGCCCAGGACGAGGGCGGTGAGGTCGTCTGTCCCAGCAGCGAGCTGGGCAGATCTCCGCTCAAGGACGGAGTCGAACTCGGCGAGGACCACCTCCATCGGCATCCCGCGGCGGGCATCGACGCCGACCTCGGTCATCAGGCTGACGCGGCCGACGGCGTGGGGAAGCGCATCCCAGTCGGGCTCATGGTCCGGTCGTGGATCGCCGGCCAAGAAGCCGTCGATGTCGAGGAGATGCGCGATGAGATCACCGACGCTCCACCCCGGGCACGCGGTGGGCAGTGACCACGCGGCGGGATCATCGGCGTTACGCCGAGCATCGAGCATCACCTCGTGCCACGCATCGATGAAGTCACGAGCGGCCAACTGTTGCTGTTCCATAGGTGAACCGTAGACCGGCGGTCCCACGATTGGGGGCGTTACCATCCACCCATGTCTGTGACGGTCGGCCTCATCCAACTGGATTGCACCTCAGCCGAACCGGTTGCGTCGCGGATCGAGCGAGCGCACGCTCTCGTTGCCCAAGCCGCTGAGCGAGCGGACCTCGTTGTCCTTCCCGAACTGTGGCATGTGGGGGCATTCGATATCGATGCCGCGAGGGCCAATGCCGAGGCCATCGACGGCCCACTCATCACTGGCCTCTCCGCGCTGGCCAAGGAGCACCGGGTCTGGCTGCATGGCGGCTCGTTCGCCGAGGTCGCTGACGACGGTAGCCACTACAACACCGCAATCCTCTTCACACCTGACGGACGCCTCGCTGCGAGCTATCGCAAGATTCACCTGTTCGGCTTCGACGGCGGCGAGACAACCCTCATGAGCAGCGGCGATGAGATCGTCGTGGTCGACACGCCCCTCGGGCCGACCGGCCTCGCCACCTGCTACGACCTTCGATTCCCCGAACTGTTCCGCGCACTCACGGCCGGGGGCGCGACCGCCTTCCTCGTCACGTCCGGTTGGCCTACCCCGAGAATCGGGCACTGGGACGTCCTCACCTCGGCACGTGCCATCGAGAACCAAGCGTGGATGGTCGCGTGTAACGAGGTAGGCGCCCAGCCTGGCATCTCCCTCGGTGGGCACTCAAGCGTCATCGATCCCCTCGGTGCGGTGGTTGCGCGGGCCGCGGAGGAGGAGACGATCCTCTACGCGGAGGTTGATCCGGGGGCCAGTGCTCTATGGCGGGAGCAGTTCCCGGCCCTGCAGGACATTCGCATCACCTGAGCATCAATCGGCATCGCAAACGACTGCTCAGTCGAGGGTGACGACCACCACCGGCTGCTTCGCCGGATCGATCCAACGCATGACCTGGGCCATCTGAGCCTGAGGGATTGCGATACAGCCAGCCGTGACCTTGCCGTTGCTCACGTGGAGGAAGATGCCGCCGCCCTTCGCGGTGTTGGCGGGATTCCCCGCCCTCCTGATGCCGTCCGCGCCTGTACGCACCTCGCCCTTGGGTAGGTTGTAGTCGAGGACCGCGACATAGTTGTATTGGTTGCCGTAGCTCCACAGCCATTCGACAGAGTCCCCGAATGAGCGCCACGAACGGTCGGCCGTCTGGAACAGGTTGTAGGTCGAGGGGGATCGCGGGTTGTACGTCCACGCGTCATTGCGATCGAATTTCACATAGGGCATCCGCGTGCCCGGGTCGGCGAGGCGGCCGAAGGTGGTGACGATTGCGAAGGTGCCGATCGGGGTCTTGCCGGTGCTCTGGCGGCGGGCAGAGCCCTTAACTGAGCCGGAGTAGCCAAGGCGAGCGGGGGTCGCGTCGATCACGGTGCTCCACGTTCCATCGGCTTTCTTTTCGTAGGCACGGACCTTGGCGTAGGACGTCCGAGTATTGGCGGCTGTGACGACGATGACCTGTGACGACCCTCCGATGCTGGGCAGGGAGGATGGGTCGAACGCACCGGGTGCTGCTTGGGCCGCTGGCGGGGCGATAGCGAGCAGCGTGCAGGCCGAAACGGTGAGTGCTGCGGTCATCGCGCGTCTAAGCAAGGTCATGATTTCAGGCTAGCTTGAACGGTCTCGTTCAGCCAATTGAGCGAGACGATCGTTGTAGGCGTTCAACTCGGCATCCCCATCGCGATCCGCCTGCCGGTCGCGGCGAGCGGCCTCCCGATCGTCGCTCCTTGACCACTGAACCCCGATGACGATCATCACGAGGAGGGTCGGGATCTCGGACAGGCCCCAGGCGACCTGCCCGCCGTAGAGGGAGTCCTGGAGCGGATCGGTGACCCACGGTGGGCGCACAATGCCGTACCACTCGGGCGCGAGTGGGGTTGCGCCCATCATGAGGATGACGGCGAAGATTCCGTGGACCGCGAGGGCAAGAAGGAGCAGGAGCATGCGACCCCAGTAGGGCAGGGGTCTGGGGCGTGGATCGATGCCGATGACGACCCAGTAGAAGAGATAGCCCGAGATGAGGAAGTGCATCTGCATGCCGATGTGGCCGACATGACTGCCCATGAGCCAGCCGAACACTGGCGTCAGGTACAGGCCGTACAGCCCGAGGACATAGACGATGAACACGTACACCGGGTTGGTGAAGATGCGGGTGATCCAACTGTGGAGCAGCCAGGTGAGCCACTCACGAGGCCCGCGCTCATTCCCCGTGGCCGGGCGAAGGGCCCGCAGTGCGAGGGTCGCTGGTGCCCCAAGCACGAGAAGAATCGGCGCGAGCATCGTGATCGTCATGTGCGCGAGCATGTGCAGGCCGACCGACACCTGCGAGTAGGACGAGATTCCGGCATTCGTGCACCAGATGACGACGCCGATCCCGAGCAGCCACGAGATGAGACGGCCGATGGGCCAGGCGTCGCCGCGCGCCCGCAGGCGGGCGTAACCGATGCAGTAGAGGCTGGCGGCGATGAGTGAGCCGACGAGGAAGAGGGGGTCGAGTCGGAAGCCGAGGATGAGTCCGGACGCGGTCGGCGGCGGTGGGTAGGCGAACCCGAGGAGTGACTCTCCGAAACTCGCGAACTCGACGTTGATGCGGGGTGGAGCCGTCATCGCCAAGGCCACCCCGAGTGCCACCGCGATCACCATGACAGTGAGCTCGAGGCCCGCGACTCGCGCGAACACGGATGCGCGAGAGGAGGTGCCGAGCGTTGAGATGACTCTCGTCCGGATGATCCAGGCGAGGGCCCCGAGCCCGATGAGCAGCAGGACCTTGGTGAGGAGGAGCTGCCCATAGCCGGTGGTGAGAATCTGGTCGGGTGTCTCGAGTCGGGTATAGGCATTCGCGAGGCCACTCACAGCGAGGAGGGTGAACCCGACGAGGGCTATGCCGGAGAACCGTTCCGCAGCTCGGCGCATTGGGAGGTCACGGCGAGCGGCATGGACGGCGAGTGCGAAGAGGCCGCCGATCCAGATCGTCGCGGCGGCGACGTGCGCTACTCCTGCCGTGAGTGCGAGAGCGTGATCGCCCATGCCAGCCCCGTGACCGGCGAGCGCGGGAAGGCTAGCGGCGACAACCGCGATCGTGACCCACACGGCGGCAGCTCCGGTTGACGAGGTGGCGATCGCGGAGAGGCACACGACCAAGGCGAGCACGGTCATGCCGAGCAGTGCCCGGGTGATCGGGATCTCGTTCACGTAGGTGGTGAAAACGTTAGGGTCGAGAGCAGTCGCAAGGGGAACCCCGAGGACGTCAGCCAGGGTGAAAAGCATTTGATTCCACGCGAGGACGGCCCAGAAACCGGCTGCGATGGCAGCCCGCTTGAGATCGGCCCGCCCCTCCTTCGACACGATGCCGCCCTTGCCCGCCGGGTCGATGAATGCGGCGGCGAGCAGCCAGCCAATGGTGGCGATTGCTGCGAGGTCGGTGAGCAACCGAAGGATTGCGGTGCCCCACACGACGATTGGCCCCGCATCAGTGATGCCGGGTGGCGGCGCCTCGTAGGACCCACCAGCCACGACCAGCGCGACCGTTAGCGCTGACACGCCGACAGCGACGAGTGCGGCGCCAACGAGGAAGAGCGGTGCAGTGGTGGTGTCGGGACGAGATCGGGATGTCATCGTCGTCATCGGCGACCTCGCCTCAGCGCGACCGCAACACCCGCGATTACCGCGACGAGGAGAAACACGAGGACGAACGGATAGAGGGTGACACCGCCGGCCTCCGCCGCCGCCGGTTCCGAGGGAGCCGGGTCCGGGGCGAAGGGCGTGGCACCGGATGGAGGTGCCAGTGCCGACTCGGTGGTGACACTGAACGCAACCGACCCGGTGACCGGGTGCCCATCACCTGATGCAACGCGGTAGGCAACCTCGTAGCCGCCTGCTGCCAGGCCAGCAGGCCACGGAATCGTCACGACGGTTCCGTCGACCTCTGGCGTCACCGACGTGATGAGGGCGCCGACTGAGTCGAGGATCGAGGCCTCCACTGATGCTGCGAGGAGAGACTCGTTGAAGGTGATCGCGACGGAATTGGGGGCAGCATTAAGGACCGCGCCCGCAGAGGGCAGGGTCGACACCACTTCAGTGTGTGCCGTGGCCGCGGTGGCAGGCATGACGACACCGGCGGCAATGGCGAGAACTACTGCAACGCTGCGGACGTGACGGAGGTTCACGCCTTCGAGCCTACGGCCCGCCCGCAGTCGACGCTGATCAGAAGGCCTCTTCGGGCATCCCCATGAGGTCAAGATCGGTGGCCTCCGCGACGGCTCGCTCGGCCGCAAGCAACGGCAACCGGTTGCGCGCGAACCAGCGGGCAGTCTCGATCTTCCCGAGGTAAAACATGCGGTCCCTCTCGGCGACATCGCCGGCGAGGGCAGCCGACGCGACCTCCGCCTGCCGCAACAGCAGCCAACCGATGACGAGGTCACCCGATGCCATGAGTAGTCGAGTGGTGTTGAGACCCACCTTGTAGATCTGCTCGGAATCGGATTGCGAGGCCATGGCCCACTGGCCCAGGACGGCGACGATGCCCTGGACGTCCTCGAGTGCCTTGCCGAGCAATTCGCGCTCGACAGTCAACTGACCGCTGCCTTCATCACCCTTCACCGTCTCAGTGATCTGCCCGGCAATCGTCATGAGTGACCTGAACTGATCCTTGACGATCTTGCGGAAGAAGAAGTCGAGGCCTTGGATTGCCGTGGTTCCCTCGTAAAGGGTGTCGATCTTGGCGTCGCGGATGTACTGCTCGATCGGGTAATCCTGAAGGAAGCCGGAACCACCATACGTCTGGAGGGCGACCGCAAGCATTTCGTACGAACGCTCTGAGCCGACGCCCTTGACGATGGGCAGGAGCAGATCATTCATCCGCTCGGCCGCCTCGACGTCGATGTCGGCGTCACCGGCGCGACCCATCTCGATGATGTCCTGCCAGTAGGCGGTGTAGGCAATCAGTGCGCGAAGGCCTTCGGCGTAGGACTTCTGGAGCATGAGCGAGCGTCGGACATCGGGGTGGTGGGTGATCGTCACCCTCGGGGCCGTCTTGTCGGTCATCTCGGTGAGATCGGCGCCCTGCACCCGGCTCTTCGCGTAGTCGAGTGCATTGAGATAGCCGGTCGAGAGGGCTGCGATCGCCTTCGTGCCGACCATCATCCGGGCGTACTCGATCACCTTGAACATCTGCGCGATGCCGTTGTGGACATCACCGACGAGCCAGCCGATTGCCGGCTCCTTCTCGCCGAAGGTGAGCTCGCAGGTCGTGGAGACCTTGAGGCCCATCTTCTTCTCGACGTTTGTGGCGTACACCCCATTGCGCTCGCCGATGTCGCCGGTCGCGAGATCGACGTTGAACTTCGGGACGAGGAAGAGTGACAGACCCTTTGTGCCGGGGCCGGCTCCCTCGGGTCGGGCGAGGACAAGGTGGACGATGTTGTCTGCCATGTCGTGCTCGGCAGACGTGATGAAGCGCTTCACGCCTTCAATGCGCCAGGATCCGTCACCGTTGTCGAACGCCTTTGCGCGGCCTGCTCCGACATCCGAGCCCGCATCGGGCTCGGTGAGCACCATCGTTGCGCCCCAAGCCTTCTCGATCATCAGCTCAGCCCAGCGCTTCTGATCGGCGTTGCCAAGGTTGTCCAGGATCGCCGCGAAGCCGGGCCCTGACATGAACATGAACGCACCGGGGTTGGATCCTAGGAGCATTTCACTTGCGGCCCAACGAAGCGACGGGGGTGCGCCGGTTCCGCCGAGGTGCTCTGGCAGGTCTAGCCGCCACCATTCGGCGTCCATGAGCGCCTTGAAGGACTTCTTGAAGCCTTCCGGCATCGTCACGGTTCGGGTGACCGGGTCGTATACGGGGGGCTCACGGTCGGCATCGGCGAAGGAGTCGGCGAGCGGGCCGGTCGCGAGACGCTCGACCTCGCGAAGCATTTCACGGCTTGTGGCGACGTCCATCTCTGCGTAAGGGCCGTGGCCGAGTCGCTCCCCGGCACCGAAGACCTCGAACAGGTTGAACTCGATGTCGCGCAGATTTGCTTTGTAGTGGCCCATAACCATCCGCTCACTCGTGGCCGCGCTTAAGCGACCGGGTACCCGTCGGTAGGAATAATCCTACTGATCGGTAACTTACGCAAGTGCTTGGGCGAAATCCACCTTGCCTAGGTCCCGCGCCCGCGAGCCGACAGAATGTGCGTATGAGTTCGCCGTGGCTGGAGTCGATGACCCCGGTAGCCCCGCCCACCGCGGCCAACCCCGGCCTGAGATTCATGATCTACGCCGGAATTGTGACTGGCGCGTGGGCTGGCCTCGGTTGCCTCGCCATCTACGGAATCGGGCGACTCCTTGGTGTGCCGTTTATCGTCGTCGCGCGGTCAACCGACCCTCAGGCGCAGGTACCGTGGATCGCGCCCCTGCTCGTCCCCATCATCTTCGGAGTTCTCGGCGCCCTTGCGGCAAGCCTGCTCCTCGGTAGGCGGCACGCCCGCCACATCACCTTCTGGGTCGGGACCCTGCTCGCACTCGGCTCGGCCGTTGGGCCGTTCACCCAGCCGAGCGACGTCCTGTGGTCCACTCGAATCTGGCTCGTCGTCATGCACGTCGTGACCTGGTTCCTCGTCGTGCCGCAACTTGCGCGCATCGTCGGGGACTCCGAGCCGGGAGCCAGCGTTGACCGCAGCGCCTGAGATTCCTCACCGCTCATTGCCCATCGCGCTGGTCGTCGCGATGCGTCCGCGCCAATGGCTGAAGAACGTCCTCGTCTTCGCAGCCCCGCTCGCTGCCGGAGCGATTGTCGAACGAGACGTCCTCATTCCCACGATCGGGGCCTTCGTCGCGTTCTGCCTCATCTCGAGTTCGACCTACCTCATCAACGATGCGCGCGACGTCGAGGCAGACCGTGAGCACCCGACCAAGCGACACCGGCCAATCGCAGCAGGACACCTGCCCGCGCCAGTCGCATGGGCTGCCGCCGTGGTCCTCGCGCTGGCGTCCCTCGCGCTATCACTCGCGATCCGGCCATCGCTCGCAGGGGTCGTCGCCGTCTACTTCATATTCACCCTCGCCTATTCGCTGAAGTTCAAGCATGAGCCGGTCATCGAACTCGCTCTGCTGTCTATGGGTTTCCTGTTGAGGGCGATCGCTGGCGGCGTCGCTTCCGATCTGCCGATCTCGCAGTGGTTCCTCATCGTCGCGGGCTTCGGATCCCTGTTCATCGCGGCCGGCAAGCGCTACAGCGAACTCGAGCGGTCGATCCATCGGTTGGACGTCGCCGACTCCGATGACCGCGACGATCAACGCGTGGATCCCGCGCAACCCGCCCGGCGCAGTCTGTCGGGCTACACCCTTGGCTATCTGAGATTCGTCTGGGCGACAGCGGCAGCCGTGACAATCACCGCCTACTGCCTCTGGGCCTTCGAGGTGGCCGCCGCGCCCTCGACCTTGCCGTGGGCCCAATGGAGCGTGCTCCCGTTCGTGCTCGCGATCCTGCGCTACGGCGTGGTGGTCGACAAGGGCGAGGCCGAGGCCCCCGAGGATGCTGTCCTCGGTGACCGCGTGCTCCTCGTCATCGCGGTGGCATGGGTTGTTACGTTCAGTCTCGGCGCATTGGGGGTATGACGATGTCGACGGTCTCGCCACTTCGAACAACCGGGGAGGAGCAACTGCTTACCGGTTGGGGCCGCACCTGCCCGAGTCTGGCCCGTGTCCGAGCGCCACGCGATACCGCCGAGATCGAGCAGGCCATTGCAGATGTTGGTCCGCGTGGGCTGCTCGCAAGGGGTCTTGGACGCTCATATGGCGACGCGGCTCAGAGTGGCGGAGCAACCGTGCTCGACATGACCGGCGTGTCAGCGCTCGACCTCGATGCCAACGCTGGCACTCTCACGGCGGGTGCGGGCGCCAGTCTCGACGCCATTTTGCGGCGCATCGTGCCGGCCGGCTTCTTCATTCCCGTCACCCCAGGCACACGCATGGTGACCGTCGGCGGGGCGATCGCCGCAGACGTTCATGGGAAGAACCACCACGTCGATGGCACCTTCGGGTCGCACGTTCGCAGGATCGGGCTCGTCGGCAGCACCGGTGAGCGCCATGAACTATCTCCAACCGGGTCGAAGCGGGAACAAGAGGATTTTTGGGCCACTGTCGGTGGAATGGGGCTCACCGGAGTCATCACCGACGCAACCGTCGACCTCATCCCGATCACGAGCTCGCTCATCAGTGTCGATACCGAACGCGCCCCAGACCTCGACTCGGTCATGGCGAGCATGATTGAGGGCGACGACCGCTATCGCTACAGCGTCGCGTGGATCGACAGCGTCCATCCGAGCGGCCGAGGGGTCATCACCCGTGGAGACCACGCCGACCTCAGCCAACTCCCAGCGGAGCAGCGATCATCGGCGTTCGCCTACCGTGCCAAGGTGGTCGGCACGGCCCCGCCATTCATCCCCGGCCGTTTGCTCAACAAGTTCACGGTGCGTGCCTTCAACGAAGCCTGGTATCGCAAGGCGCCCCAGCGAAGGACCGACGAACTCCAGCAGATCGCCGAGTTCTTCCATCCACTGGATTTTGTCCAGGAGTGGAATCGGGTCTACGGCCCCGGTGGCTTCGTGCAATACCAGTTCGTCGTCCCTGAAAGTGCAAGCGAGGTTGTCGGCACCGCCCTTCGGACGCTTCAGCGCGTCGGAGCGCCGAGTTTTCTCACCGTCCTCAAACGGTTCGGAGGCGCGAACCCAGGCCCGCTGTCATTCCCTCAGCCCGGCTGGACCCTTGCCGCCGATGTTCCGGCGAGGATCCCGGGGTTGGGTCGAGCCCTTGACCAACTCGACGAACTCGTCGCCGGCGCAGGCGGCCGCCTCTACCTGGCAAAGGATTCGCGCCAGTCACCCGACATGCTCGCTCGCACCTACCCTCGCCTCGCCGAATGGCAGGCGATCCGTGACCGAATGGACCCAACGGGCCTGTTCACGTCAGACCTGGCAAGGAGACTGTCCCTGTGAACGATGCCCTCGGTGAGCCCCAGTCCGTCCTGGTTCTTGGCGGTACGAGCGAGATCGCGCTTGAGACCGTCAAGGCGCTTCCACGTGCGCGCCTCGGGCGTGTGGTCCTTGCCGGCCGGCCGTCACCGGCGCGTGACGAGGCCGTCGCTGCACTCACCGGAATCGGGATCGCCGGAGTGACTGCGGTCGACTTCGACGCCAAGGACACCGGCACGCACGCTGAACTCATCAACTCGATCTTCGATGCCGGTGATATCGACATCACACTGCTCGCCTTCGGAATCCTTGGCAATCAGGACGATGCCGAGTCCGACCCAGATCACGCGATCGACGTCGCGACCACGAATTACACGGGCGCGGTGAGCGTCGGGCTTCGTGTGGCTCACCGGTTGAAGGCGCAGGGCCATGGTTCCCTCGTGGTCTTCTCGAGTGTGGCCGGCGACCGAGCCCGTCGATCCAATTACGTTTACGGGTCCACCAAGGCGGGCCTTGATGCCTTCGCTCAAGGACTCGGCGATGCCCTCCACGGATCCGGCGCGCACGTGCTTGTCGTGCGCCCCGGAATGGTCCGCACGAAGATGAGTGCGGGCCTCAAGGAGGCGCCTATGACAACGAATCCCGATGTCGTTGCCGGCATCGTCGTGGCCGCCCTTCGCAAGGGCAAGGAGACCGTCTACGCCCCAGGACCACTGCGGTTCGTCATGGCGGCGCTCAAGACCCTGCCACGTCCGATCTTCCGCAAGTTGCCGAACTGACCACCTTGATCTAGCGCTGCTTGCGGTAGGTATCTAGGTCGAAGTAGTCGCGCCACAGGCAGATTCGTCCGTCGCGCACGCGAAAGACTGCGGCTATCGGGATCTCAATCCAGCGATCACCGACGAGGAAGCGGTCGACGCGCTCATTCATGACGGTGTCGGCGTCGGCAGTTTGCGCCAGCACGCGCCACTCGATCTCGGCTGCCTCGGCCATGACCCCGCTGCTGAGGACCTTGCGCACGCCATCTGGGCCGAACACCTTGCCGATGGGCACGTTGTCGTACTCGATGTCGTCGGTCACGAGCGCGCACACCGCATCGAGGTCTCGTCGTTCGCACGCGGTGACAAGCGCGGTAACGATCTCCCCCGGGGTCATCGGCGGCGCACCCGAACGGGGAGGCCCATGAGGCCGCGCAGGCCGTAGCTCGGCCCGTACCGAAGGGCATCGCGATCGACAACCTCCAGTGCCGTGACGTTGTTCGCGAGGGCGCGAAGGGCAGAGGTCGCCTCGATCCTCGCGAGACCCGCCCCGACGCACACATGGATGCCATGACCGAAGGCGAGGTGGTCGCGCACGTTTTCGCGCATCGGATCAAAGGTGTCGGGCTCTGCGAACACCTGTTCGTCGCGGTTCGCGGAACTGAATGCGAGGAATAGCGTGCTCTCAGCCGGGATCGTGACCCCACCGAGCTCGGTGTCGCAGGTGGCCCTGCGCCAAAGACCCATGACCGGTGCGGCGAGGCGGATGCCCTCCTCGACGACACCGCGCCGGAACTGCACATCATCGCGGAGCCGATCCCAGACTCCGGGAATCGCATCGAGGTTGAGGATCATGTCGGCGAGGGCGCGAATGGTCGTCTCGTTCCCTGCCACGATCAGTTCGCGGACGAGCCACACCAGCTCGGCATTCGTGAGCGGAGTCTCACCAGGTTCGGCCTGTACCAGGGTGCTGAGCAGGTCGTTTCGTGGGTTCTCACGGCGGTCATCGAGCTCGCGGCAGATGACCTGCTGGTACTCGAGGACATCGCGCTCGGTCTCGACCCAGCGCTCGGCGGTGAGTTTGCCGCCAAGGGACGCATTTGACGAGTCCGACCAGCGACGAAGGTCATCGCGATGGCGGTCATCGAGGCCAAGGATGCGCATGATGGCCCAGACGGGCAAGGGAATCGTCACCGATTCCATGATGTCGACGACCTCGTCGTCGGGAAGTGCTGCGGCCAATTGATCGGCGACCTCATCGACGAGAGGCTCCATCCAAGCGAGGGACCGAACAGTGAAAGCGCGATTCACCATCTTGCGGTAGCGCGTGTGCTGCGGTGGATCGTTGGTACCGAGGGCTGGCGAATAGGGATACCCCTGAGCACGAAGTGCTTGAACCTGCGCCTCAGCCTCCGGAGGTGGAGACGTGCGCCGAGCATGGGGCATGACGTTCGAGAACCGGCCCGGATCCATGAGTGCCTCCCGAACGAGTGGCCAGGTGGTGACGAAGAAAAGCCCGGGCGTATCTGAAATCTCGTAGACGGGTGCCTCGGCGCGCAGCATCGAGTAGGTCGGGAAGGGGTCCTGATGGAAGGAGTCCTCGTGCGGGTTGACTGAGGGGAGGGTTTCGGCGCTCATCTGCCAAGTCTGCCATGTTCAGTCCCAAGTTCACTGCGAGTAAACCGACGACAACACGTGGCCCTTGTCACGGCGATGGGTTGGGAGTGAATCCACCTCTACGCCTTCCACATTGAGAACTCCATCTACGTGGAGGATTCCTCTTCATCGGCGCCGACAGTTCAATTGACATTGTTCAGGGTTCGATTGATGAAAAGGAAATACTTGAATGGGCCGCAGCCCTGAGTTAGGGGTGGGGGTTTCCATGGATTCCGCGACGCTGTCGCTAGCAATCGTTGCGGGAGTATTGGCTACCTTCAACCCTTGCGGGTTTGCTTTACTGCCCGCCTACATGGGCGTCATTGCTGCAGTCAATGAGGGGCGTTTGAGGCTCTTTCTCGGAATCCCGCTCCCCCACTTCTGCGATCCGTGGAGTGCCCTGTTGGGCGTACGGGGCCGAGCCATCCGACCTGACGCCATTTGCAGATTCGGACATGAATTAATTGCAGGATCGGGTACGAAAGTATTGCAGAATCGGGTACAGTCTCGTCGTGAACTACCGCCCCCGGATGGCTGACGAGGCCATGGACGACATGCTGTCGGCGCTTGGTGGCTTCCTGGTCGAGGGCCCTCGAGGCTGCGGCAAGACGACCACCGCGCTCCATCACGCGCGCAGCCACATCCGCATGGACGCGGGACCCGAAGTGCGGGATCTGGCATCCCTTGACCCCCGAGCCCTCCTCGCGGGCGCAACGCCGCGCCTCATCGACGAGTGGCAACTCGCCCCCGACCTCTGGAATGTCGTCCGGCACGAGATCGATGATCGCCGCGAGCGCGGCCAGTTCATCCTGTCGGGGTCGTCCAAACCGCCATCGGATCCGTCGCGCCATTCGGGTGCCGGACGCATCGGCCGGATCCGGATGCGACCCATGTCCCTCGCTGAATCAGGGCGGTCCTCACAGGAGGTGACCCTGGCTCACCTGGAGTCCGGCCAACCCGTGAGCGGGAGGGGACGGTTGACGTATCGCGAGCTCGCCGAGGCAGCCATCACTGGAGGGTGGCCGGGTCTGCTCGACGTCGCACCTCGCCAGGCCGGCCCCTTCAACCGCTCGTACCTTGAAGACCTGTGCTCCAGTGCGATCCCGTCGGCGACTGGCGTCAGGCATGACCCGGTGCGTATGCGTCGTCTCATCGAATCGGTGGCTCGAAACCTCGCCAGCGAGGCGACCCTTGCCACTCTGGCCGCCGACGTGGCCGGCGACGGTGCTGCGTTCGATCCCAAGACCGCCCGCACCTATCTGGACGCGCTCACCACCGTATTCGGCCTGGACGAGCTTCCGGCCTGGAGTGTCGCCCTACGGTCGAAGTCGCGACTGCGCACGAGCACCAAGCTTCACCTCGCAGACCCCGCGCTGGCCTGCGCTGCGCTGGGAGTCAGAGCAGACAGGCTTGCCCAGGATCCTGAGTTCTTCGGGCAGGTCTTCGAGTCCATGGTCACGCGAGACATGCGCAGCATGGTCGAGGCGCGGTTCGGCGCCGCGTATCACTACCGTGACAACACGGGTCTCGAGATCGACCTCATCCTCGAGTACGAGGATCGTCGATGGGCTGCGATCGAGGTGAAGCTCGGCTCCTCGCGGATTCCCCAAGCGGAGAGGGCTCTCCTCACCCTCCGTGACAGCCGCGTGGACCTGCAGAGGCTTGGCCAGCCGGCATTCTTGGCCGTCGTGACAGGCACCGAATACGCCTACACCCTGCCGTCCGGTGTTCATGTCGTGCCGCTGTCTGCTCTTGCCATTTGACGTCGCCGGCCCTCACCCTGACCACGGACGTTGCACGGCCTGCACGGTCCCCTCGGCGATGAACTTCGCGAGGTCAGTGTCACGAAAGCGGACCAGGCGGCCGACCTTCACGAAGGACAGGCGCCGATACGCTGTCAACCTGCGAACCGTGCGAGGCGTGACGCCGAGGACCTCGGCCGCCTGCTCGATGCTCAGCAGGTACGACCTTGCGGCGGGGGAATCAGCCGGTCGGCGAGGTGGGCCAGCTCGCCGAACTCTTCCAAGGGCCACCCGCAGACTCGACTGCAGCACTCGCCCTCAGGGAGCCACTGCGAACGCGCGTCGGAGAGGAACTATCGGACGTCGTCCTGTACCTCATCCGACTCGCCGACGTGCTCGGCGTGAATCTCGCCGAAGCGGCCTCAGTCAAGTTGTCCTCTGCCGAGGGTCGATTCCGCCCTGTGGAGTTCCAGGGCACGGCACCTGTCAAGAACTGACCAAATTGTGAGGACAGGGGCGCTATGGGCGCGAGGCCAGCTGGGACTCAGGACAGGTCGAGTTTGCGAAGCCCCGCGCGACGACGGCATAAAGGCAGGGCGACCCCGCATGACATACCTCGACTATGCGATCCATCGTGGCGCTCGAGATGTTCCCGTTCGTGAGGCAGAAGGCTTGCACACCGTGCTCGATGAGTGCGGCTCACTCGGCCGAGCGGTATCGGATACGCGCGTCTTTCATGAGAACTGGCCATGATCGGCCGCCCGCCGGATCAAGCCACTCAAGGTCTGTTCCCCGTTCGTCGGCAGGGATGCCGTAGACGTCAGCCAAGGTCCGCAGTTCGATCCCCGCCGCGCGAAGCACGGCCGGCACCCTGATACGCCCGAGGCTGCGGTCGATGAAGAAGCCCGGCCCTCGCGGAGTCGCAGGCGTCACCTCTCAGGCGGAGAGGCGCGTAGCGATGCGGACCGCATCCTCAAGTTCGGGGAGTGGTACTCCTCACTCATTGGCGACTTCTCCAAGCGACTCCGCCGCTTGGAACATCGACAAGGTGTCCTCTAGTCGAGCACCACCTCGGGCGAAGATCGGTTGGCCGAAGCCACGATTGGGATCAACGACCACCTCTGCGACCGTGTAGGCCGGCAGCTGGATGAAAAGGACGTAGCCCTCGGCGTCGTACTTGATCCGCTTCAAGTAGGACTCGACCACGTCGTTGAACACCAGCTGCCCGTCGCGAACGACCATCAAGTCACCGTGCGCTTGCTTGTCGGCGGGTCGTCCAGGTCAGTTGAGATGTCGAGCAGGAACTCGGCGCCGTCGGTGTAGAGCTTCCAAGAGGTTAGCGCGTGCTGGATCCCGAACTCTTCATCCAGCCGAGTCAGAGGGGGGCGAATCCGTTGCAGGGGAACTCCGCTTTCTCTGATGGCGGCCAGTACGAGTCCATCAGCGAGCTCGATGAACGGTATGGACGCTCCTGACCGAGACTTGGAGTCCACCGTGGTCAGAATCGGGTCCGCCGTGACCCGTTTGGCCGTGTGAGGACCAGTCGTAGCTTCTGGACCTATAGGACGGGTCGCCATGACCGTTTAGGGGACCGAGGCGGTGCAAACGGCTGGCAGCGGCCTGTCCGGGCACTGATTTCGTGGAACTGGCGTGGAACAACGTGGGAACTTGTGGGGTGTCACGATGTCCCGCGAGGTCACTCGACCGAGTCTTGGAAACGACGAAGACCCGTGCGATGCAAGGAGTTTGGGTGGAGCGGGTGACGGGAATCGAACCCGCACTGTCAGCTTGGGAAGCTGATGTTCTACCACTGAACTACACCCGCGAGCGCTTTGCCCCTTTAATTATGGCCCATGCCGCTCGGGGCGGGTGTTGGTAGGTTGCCAATGAGGTGGTGATCGGACCAGGCGCTGGGATACTCGCCGCGGATGACATAGCTCGGGCGTATCCATGGCCCGCCGAAGGCAGTTGGGTGTGCGCGATGATGGTGACGTCCCTCGACGGTGCGCCAGCCGGGCCGGATGGCCGCAGCGGCTCGATTTCGTCCCCTGCGGACAGGGCCGTACTCATCGAGGCACGTCGACTCAGCGACGTCGTCCTCATCGGGGCTAGGACGCTGCGAGCAGAGCGCTATAACCCGATGCGGGCCAAGCCCGGCGACGCTGCGGAACGCGAACTGCTCGGTCTAGCGCCAGCGCCGGTGGTCGCCGTCGTCAGCGCGTCGCTCGACCTCCCAAGGTCGGAGCCCTTCTTCTCTGAATCGACCGTGACGCCGATCGTCGTCGCGGTCGATTCAGTTGATACCGGACGTCTCAGAGTGGCTCGCGAGCACGGCGAAGTCGTTACCCTGCCTCGTCCGTCGGTCCTGTCGACTGACCTGATTCACTCCTCGGAGTCACGGGGACTGGCGCGAATCGTGTGCGAGCGCCGGCCGCGGCTGCTTGCCCAACTGTCGTGCTATGGCCTGATCGACGAGGCCGACATGACGGGGGGAATGCCCGCGCTATTCCTGGATCCTTGAATTCACCCCAAAGCCTCCTGGTGAACGGCATTCTGATGACGACAGCCATCTGACGCGACCCAGCACCTTCGCTGGCGAACGTCGATCGAATGTGGCACCGCTGTCGGCACACCGCTCCCACGGTTGATGGAGTGGATGCGCGCGACATCCTTCATCTCGGTCGTGGTCGTGGTCGTGACCGATTTGCCGAGGAGTGATGCTTCATCGGCGAATGACATGCGATGAGAGTGTGGCGCCGCTAAGGGGTCGGAAGTGAATAAGTCTGGCCTTGGAGGGTGTTTGTTAGGGTGCGGCGGGCTTGAGTGTGTAGTTCCATTCGCCGTGGAATTTGTTGGGCTTGAGTTGGGGTGCGATTGCGGCCATGTGGGCGTCGCTGATTTTGATGCCTCGGGGGTAGCTTCCGGTGTCGGCTTCGGCGTGCACGGTCAGGCCGGTGCGGGTGGTGGTGGCGCCGATCAGTTCGATCATGACTTGGTAACTGGACGGGGGTCGACCTCGCCAGTTGCTGGTGATCGCTGAGAACAACCGGTGTTCGATCTTGTTCCACTTGCTGGTTCCGGGTGGGTAGTGGCAGACGGTGATGGCCAGGCCGGTGTCGGTGGCGAGTTGGGCGAGTTCGGTTTTCCATAACCGGGTTCGGTAGCCGTTGCTGCCGCCGGAGTCGGCGCTGATCATCAGGCGCTTGGCACCTGGGTAGGCGACCTGACCGACCTGGGTCCACCAGCGGCGCAAGGTGGCGACGGCGAACGCCGCGGTGTCACCGTCGTTTCCGACGGTGACCCGTCCAGTGTTCGCTGAAAGGTCGTAGATTCCGTAGGGGACAGCCTTGGGCATGTCCTTGTCGGGGAAGTCATGGACCCCGACCTTCACGGGTTCGCCCTGGGGTTGCCAGTCCCGGCCATTGTTCTTGTAGCCGGGGGTTTCTCCGACGAGTTCCTTCTTCTTCGCATCGACGCTGATGACCGGATCCCCGGCCTTCAGGAAACGCTTCGCGAGGGTGTTGATGTGCTCGAACTGACCGTCACGGTCCGGGTGCTGCTTGCCCTCCACGGACTTGGAGTTCGCCTGCAGGCTGT
>CAMAWO010000036.1 GCA_945861925.1 Bifidobacterium breve
TCCGCGGTCTGGTGGTGGCTCGGATCGTCCGCGGTCTGGTGGTGGCTCGGATCGTCCGCGGTCCACGTCCTCAGGTTACGTCGATCGCGAGGTCGATCGCCCCCGGGTGGAGCGTCCGCGCGACCCCTTGATTCCTGAGGACGTCATGCCGGACGAATTGGACAAGGGTGTCCTTCTGGAGCTGCGAACCCTGCCCGAAGGACTGGCAGAGATCGTGGCCAGGCATTTGGTCGCGGCGGATCGCTGCATGGTGAACGGCGACATCACGACCGCGCGTGCCCATATCGAGGCTGCAAGACGGCGAGCTGGTCGAGTGTCCGCGATACGCGAGGCTGCCGCAATTGCTGCTTACGCAGACGGGGATTTCTCGGTTGCGCTGGCAGAACTGCGTGCGGTGAGACGCATGTCTGGTGGGATTATGTATGCACCCATGATCGCCGATTGCGAGCGTGGCCTGGGGCGTCCTCAGAAGGCTCTCGATTACATCCGGGCGATCAATGCCCCAAGTATGGATACCGATACGCGTATCGAGTTGCTGCTGGTGGCGGCAGGGGCTCGAGCTGATCTGGGTCAGGTCGAGGCCGCGGTCGTGACTTTGCAGGTGCCGGAGCTGACCCGGCTACCTCCGGGTACCACGAGAGCACGCCTTCAATACGCCTACTCGGACCTTCTTTCTCGCGCTGGTCGATCGTCGGAGGCGTGGGAGTGGATGGAACGTGCAGCGGGGTCCGATTTGGATGGAGCCACTGATGCAGCTGAACGCTGCGAGGAACTCGCCGGCATCAGTTTCATCGAGGAGGTTGGGGATCTTCCAGAGGTCGATCCATCCAACGACTAATGCCCATGACGTTCGCGCCGATACTCGAGAGCGCCTCGTATTTCTCGACGAGGGCAGGATCTGAGTAAAACGCGGCATGCTGAGCTCGATCGCGCTCTTGAACGAGCGCGATGGCGTGGTCGAGATCCTCTGTCTCACCCCGGGCGCGTTCGACTGATTCGACCCAGTAGTGAAGTTGCGCCTCGGATTCATCGAGGGTGGTCGCGACGTCGGTCACGGGGCCGTAGTGGCTGAAGAGGAGTCGGCTTGAGTTGAGTTGTTTCATGCGCTGAAGCGAGTCCAGAGTGAGTTCGAGGTCGAAATCTGGCGGAGGAGTTGAAGGCCGGACCTCAGCGGTCTCAGGGATGTACACGCCGGCGGCGTCACCCGTGTAGAGATCCCCGGTGAGGGAATCGACCAGCCCCACGTGATGCGAGGCGTGACCGGGATTGTGGAATGTCGTCAGGGATCGCCCGTCCCCGAGATCGATGAGTCCGGTATCTCCAAGGACGGAGATGCGGTCGACGGGAGTCGGCAGGAGATCGCCGAACAACCGGTCCATCACCTCCCCGAACACTCGGTGGGCGCTTGCGACGAGTTTGGCCGGATCTGCTAGGTGCCGGGCGCCTTTCTCGTGGACGGCTACCTGCGCCCGCGGAAACAATCTCGAAAGGTCTCCGACGCCACCGGCATGATCGAGGTGGATGTGAGTCACAACGATCGTGGCAAGATCCTCGGGGGAGATGCCCAGAGCGGCCAACTGTGCCATGACGATGGGCGCAGATCGGGCCGTTCCAGTCTCGATGAGGCAGGGCTTGCTCCCCCTGATGAGGTAACTCGCAGTGATTCCTTGATAGCCACCCATGCGGGTATCGATCATGAACACGTCGTTACCGAGGTCTGTCACGTCTGAGTTCTGCAATTGAGAATTGTCGCCGGAGTTATTCACACGGACATTCTTTCGGTGGGTTGTCATGCACAGCAACCCCCCGGTATGGCTGCGCCTCGAAGGTTGGCGGCGGAGGATGGCCCTTCGAGACCGATAAGGAGGACCATGCGTACCAGTGAAACCGGTGAGAAACTATCGGTGAACGACGTGAGGATCGTGGGCCGACTCGGCGCCAAGGTGTCAACGAAATGTCTTCCCAGCGGCGACGAGATCACGGTCTTCTCGATCGTGATCGATCGCCCTTCGCGGGAGGTGAGGGGGTCCACTCAAATCGACACGATTGCATGCATCACGACCAGGGCGCAGTTGGCAGGCAGACTCCACGGATGGGAACCAGGACGCTGGATTGAAGCGGAGGGTGTACTGCGACGCAGATTCTGGCGGGCGGGCGGCGGGCTTGGGAGCGCGATGGAGGTTGATGTCCGTCGGATGAAATTGGTCTGAGGTGGCGCTCGCCATGAAAGAATCCGGGGTGACCATTTCTGCCGGGCAACGATCGCATTCCATTGGACCAACAGGTGGCCCCTACGACTGGTTTCAACGGGCGGGGGAGTTGCTAGCCAGAGGGAATCCCGACGCCGCGGCGCAATTGCTCGAACGGGTCCTAGATGCCGAGCCCGGATCGCAGGCAGCACTTGAGTCCCTCGGTAGGGCACGATTCGATGCCCGTCGTTACGACGAGGCAGCACACGCATTCGCCACACTCCTTGAATGTGCTCCAGACAACGACTACGCGCACTTCGGGTTGGGACTTTGTCACTGGCATAGGCAGCATTTCGAGGAGGCGAGGGACCACCTTGCGCTGGCTTTCGTGATGCGGCCACGCCAGTCTGAGTACGGCAGGGCGCTAAGCCAGGTAAAGGCAACGCTCTTGGCACGCGCTAGGGGCGACCTTCCGCTAAATGGACCGGTGCTGTCATGAGCGATGAAGTGGTGAACCTTGAGCATGATGTGCTCCTCTTCGACCTCGATGGAGTGGTGTATGTAGGGCCCAACGCGGTGCCTGGAGCGGTTGATGCCATTGCGGCCGCAGTTTCGCGGGGTGTCCGTTGTTGCTTCGTGACGAACAACGCTTCACGAACGGCTGAGGAGGTGGCCCACCATCTGCGCGACCTTGGGATCCCCGCGTCAGCGGACGATGTGGTGACCTCATCTCAGGCGGGTGCGAGCCTGATCGCGGAGCGGGTGGCTACAGGAGCGGTCCTCGCTGTGGGCGGACGTGGCGTCTGGGAGGCCTTGCGCGAGCGGGGATTCACACCGGTGCCGACGTTCGACGATGCCACAGTTGCGGTGATGCAGGGCTATGGACCAGATGTGGGCTGGCGCGATCTTGCGGAGGCGACTTTCGCGATCAGGGCGGGGCTGCCGTGGATCGCCACCAACCTCGATATGACCATACCTACCCCGCGTGGAATTGCGCCCGGTAACGGCGCACTAGTGGGCGCGGTCGCCACTGCCGTCGGTCGACGGCCGGATGCTGTCGCCGGGAAACCGGGGCCCGCTCTCCTCCTTGAGGCAATTCAGCGAACTGGGGCTGCCCGTCCACTCATGATCGGAGACCGACTCGACACCGATATTGCGGCGGGCGGGCGCCTTGGCATCCCCACCCTCCTTGTCATGACCGGGGTCTGTGACGAGGCCGGACTGGCGTCAGCTGAAGGAGATGAGGTGCCCACGTACGTCGCGAAACATCTAGGCTGCATTGAGTCTGGAGGGGCTTTGCCATTGCACGACCCCGGACGATGGCAGCGTGTGAAGGAAGGGCGGTAACGTGGTGTCCATGTTGGATGACGTGCGCGGGTATCTTCAGTTGGCAACCGGTTTGACGGAGGTGACGGCGAACAAGGCCAAGGAAGTGGCCATGTCCCTCGTCGGAAGGGGGTTCACCTTGTCGACCAAGGCCCCGGACGTCGTGGGGCAGGTCCAGGAACTTGCTGATGACCTCGTTGCGACGAGTAAGAATAATCGCGAGTTGCTTGTCTCGATGATCCGGTCTGAGGTCGATAGGGCCGTCGGGCGAATGGGATTTGTGCGTGAGGATGAACTGGCGGCCTTGCGCCGACACGTCCAGCGTCTGGAGCAGCAGATCGATGAGCTGCGAGGATGGCCCCGGTCGACCGATGACACGGTGGGGGATGTCGGCGACCGTCCAACGGGTGGGTCAAATGAAAATGGTGGGTCAGCTTCGAACACGGATTCGCGTTTGAAGCGGGCAAAGGAAGCCAAAGGTGCGCCGGACTCTCCGCCCGAAGGTGATGATGGCCCTGCTCGCGTCGTCCGCAAAAAGAAGAAGGTGGTCGTCGAGCCAGGCGAGCCTTCCGCTGATGCTGGATGAGCGAGGCCAGCTACCCCGACGACACGAGAGCCGAAAGCGAGAATCCTGTGCCGCTAGGTGTGGAAGGCGAGTTGATCCTCCCTGTTTGGGAGCCTACGGGGGACCCAACTGTGGATGCCGCACTCGAGCGGCTTCGCGAACTGGACGATCTCGATGCGAGCGAGCACGTTGCAATATTCGAATCGGTACATCGGCAGTTGCATCAGCGGTTGTCCGACCTGAACGCCGGCTCGTAGAACGCGCACAATGCAGGTGACGCGTCGGCGACTTGATGCCGAACTCACTCGGCGTGGCCTCGCTCGATCGCGTGAGCAGGCACGTGAACTCATTGCTGCTGGGGCTGTGCAGGTGCGAGGTGTGGCTGCGACGAAGCCCGCAACCCAGGTCGAGACATCGGCGCCCATCACGGTGGATGCAAGGGGACCCGGTTACGTCTCCAGGGGTGCACTCAAATTGATCGGTGCGCTCGATGCTTTTGAGGCGGCTCCGCTCACGGTCGCCGGGCGAAGAGTCCTCGATGCGGGAGCGTCCACCGGTGGATTCACCCAGGTTCTCCTCGAGCGCGGTGCCGAGCGAGTGCTGGCCGTTGATGTGGGTTATGGGCAACTGGCGTGGATTTTGCGAGTCGATCCGCGGGTTGACCTCCTCGAGCGCACCAATGTGCGGACCCTCACAGTTGAGTCAGTCCCCTATCTCGCGAGCATGGTGGTGGCTGATCTCTCCTTCATCTCGCTGCGTACGGTCCTACCCGCACTTGTTGCGGTCACTGCTCCGGCATGTGATTACCTGCTGATGGTGAAGCCGCAGTTCGAGGTAGGACGTGAGCATGTTGGCGATGGGGTCGTGAGAGATCCCCTGCTCCGCCGGTCGAGCGTGGAGACCGTGGTGCGGTGTGCTCTCGGACTCAGTCTCACACTTCGTGGCGTGGTGGCGAGTCCGCTTCCCGGACCGAGTGGCAATGTTGAGTACTTCATATGGCTTGAACGGGGTGGAACGCATGCCGGGGTCGTTGATCCGGGCGCGACCATGCAACGCGCAGTCAGGGAGGGGCCACCGTGAAGAGCGCCACGAAGCGAGTTCTCCTCGTCATCAATCCGCGCAAGGATGCTGTGCGTTGGATGGCGATTGAGGTGGCGCAGGCTCTATCCTCGCAGGGTATCTCCGTCGCAATGGGTCAGGATGATGTCGAGTATTGGGGCGATGAGGCGTTGCCCGTGGCTGACATTGTTCCCGCGGATGAGCACGCCTCCGATGGCTGCGATGTCGTTGTCGTGCTCGGCGGAGATGGAACGATTCTCCGAGGTGCTGAGCGTGCCCGTGCGTCCGGTGTGCCAATCATTGGCGTGAATCTTGGGCACGTGGGCTTTCTAGCGGAGGCAGACTCCGAGGACGTGGCAGACGTCGTCGTTGCCGTCGGGGCGAGCAACTGGCACGTCGAGGAGAGACTGGCCCTCGATATCCGGGTTACGCAGCCCGGCCTGCCTCCAAGTTCGACGTGGGCTCTCAACGAGTTGAGCATGGAGAAGATCGCGCGGCAGCGCATGATCGACGTCGTGGTGGAGGTCGACGGAAGGCCACTATCGCGCTGGGGCTGCGACGGAGTGGTGGCATCAACGCCGACAGGTTCGACCGCCTACGCGTTCTCCGCGGGCGGGCCCGTCGTCTGGCCTGAAGTTTCGGCGCTGCTCGTCGTTCCACTCAGTGCGCATGCACTGTTCTCTCGCCCGCTTGTCATCTCCCCGACGAGCGTTGTGGCGTTCGAATTGCAGGCGGGGTCGGATGCGGTGCTGTGCGCCGACGGCCGTCGGACGATTGATGTGACTGGTGGGGCGCGTGTCGAGGTGAGGGCCTCAGCGCAGCCAGTCAGGCTTGCACGGCTCATCGACGCGCCATTCACCGATCGCCTCGTCGCCAAGTTCGCCCTTCCGGTGCAGGGGTGGCGCGGTGGAGCAAGGAGTAGGGGCCCGGCATCGTGATGATCGCGCAGGGTTGGCCCAAGGTAGGTCTTCGGTGATCGAACGAATTCAGATCCGGGGACTTGGTGTGATCGCTGACGCCACGATTCCCTTTTCGACTGGCCTCACGGTCATCACGGGTGAGACGGGTGCAGGGAAAACCATGGTCCTCAGCGGATTCGCTCTTCTCGCCGGAGGCAAGGCCGATGTCGCGATGGTTCGCACTGGCAGCGATCAGGCTTGGGTAGACGGCGAGTGGTCGGTCACGCCTGACTCAAGTGCTGTCCAGCGTGTGACGGATGCCGGCGCGGAGGTGGAAGTCGAGGATGGGCGCGCTCGACTGCTCCTCGCTCGGACCGTCGCGAGTGAGGGGCGAAGCCGGGCATTTGCGGGTGGGCGGGCTGTTCCGGCGGTCGTTCTGCAAGAGGTTTCATCCTCGCTCGTCGCCGTGCATGGCCAGTCCGAGCAGATGCGTCTGCGCCACGCCGACACTCAACGGACCCTCCTTGATCGATTCGGCGGGGTGCCGTGCATGGAGGCCCTCGCCGGATACCGTGCTGCATTCGGTGAGTGGCGAGCGACCGTTGAGCGTATTGCGATGCTGACCGACCAGCGAGAGGCGATGGAACGCGAAGCTGTCCTGCTTCGCCTGGGCATCGCGGAGATCGAAGCAGTAGCGCCCACCCCAGGTGAGGATGTCGAGCTCGACCGCCAGGCGGCACGACTCAGCCATGCGGGGACCTTGCTGCTCGATGTTCTTGCTGCGCACGATGCGCTCGTCGGGGAGGACGGGGAGACGTCCAATCAGGACCTCGTTTCGGTGCTGTCGAGAGCCCTGATCGCGCTTGAACGTGCGGCAGAGGTCGACTCCACTTTGGTGCCGATCCTTGAGCGGCTTGACGAGATCGGCAGCCTCGCCTCGGACGCCGCCGTTGAGCTCGCTACCTACGCCACCGATATCGAGGCAGATCCCTCGCGGCAGGCATGGGTGGAGGAGCGTCGCCATGAACTCGGCTCCCTTCGACGTAGATACGGCTCCACGATCGACGATGTCATTGCATGGCATGCAGCCGCATGTGCCAGCGTGGCCGAGGTCGACCTCGGTGACGATCGCATGCGGCAGCTCACCGGTTCAGAGGTCGAGTTGCGTGCCGCGATTGTCGGTGCGGCGTCGCACCTCAGTAGTTTGAGGGCTACTGCTGGATTGGCGTTGGCGGTTCAGGTAACGGCCGAACTACATGCCCTCGCCATGCCCGACTCAGCGCTTGAAGTGAGGGTCACGAGTCGCGAGAGCATTGACGAGTTTTCCGCTCACGGTGCCGACGATGTAGAGATCCTCCTTCGTCCGCACAGCGGGGCTGACTTTCGCCCCGTGAGCAAAGGCGCGTCGGGGGGCGAACTGTCGCGGGTCATGCTCGCCTTGGAAGTTGTGCTCGCCGGGGCTGATCCGGTGCCGACATTCATCTTCGATGAGGTCGATGCCGGGATCGGTGGCCGTGCCGCTGTTGAGGTGGGCCGGCGACTGGCCCGTCTCTCGCGAACTGCTCAGGTCATCGTCGTCACCCACCTGCCTCAGGTCGCGGCGTTCGCTGACCAGCATGTCGTCGTCTCGAAGGGTGCGGACGGAATAGTGACGTCCTCCAGCGTCACCGTGGCCCTCGGACGAGACCGGGTATCCGAGCTCGTGCGAATGCTTTCTGGCCTCGACGAGTCCGAGGCCGGGGCCGCCCATGCCGAGGAGTTGCTTGCGGTGGCAGAACTCGAGCGGGTCGCGGGGCGGTAAGTCCGAGTGGGCCGGCGGCCCGCAGGGGAGAGCGAAACTATGTGGCGGTGCTGCGTCGGTGCGTGCGAGTCTCATGCGCTGTTCGCTGATAGTCTGAACTTCCGTGAGTGCCACGAAGCAAACCAAGCATGTATTCGTCACCGGAGGAGTCGCATCCTCGTTGGGTAAGGGCCTCACGGCCTCAAGCCTCGGCAATCTCCTGACCGCACGTGGATTGCGCGTGACGATGCAGAAGCTCGACCCGTATCTCAACGTTGACCCGGGAACGATGAACCCGTTTCAGCACGGCGAGGTGTTTGTCACTGATGACGGATCAGAGACTGATCTCGACATTGGTCACTACGAGCGGTTCCTCGACAGGGACCTCCATGGCTCGGCGAACGTGACGACGGGTCAGGTCTACTCGACCGTGATCGCGAAGGAGCGACGTGGGGAGTACCTCGGCGACACGGTGCAGGTCATCCCGCACATCACTAACGAGATCAAGTCGCGCATCCGG
This sequence comes from Bifidobacterium breve, assembly GCA_945861925.1. Taxonomy (GTDB): domain Bacteria; phylum Actinomycetota; class Actinomycetes; order S36-B12; family S36-B12; genus WLND01. Next base: position 8,339 of record CAMAWO010000036.1, read on the forward strand.
AGAATGGCCGGCCCCGAGGTGGACGTGGTTATCACCGAGGTCGGAGGCACAGTCGGGGATATCGAGTCGTTACCCTTCCTCGAGGCCGTTCGCCAGGTGAGACACGAGGTTGGTCGGCAGAATGTTTTTTTCCTGCATGTGTCACTCCTCCCGTACATCGGACCATCTGGGGAGTTGAAGACGAAGCCGACCCAGCACTCGGTTGCCGCCCTGCGGAGCATCGGGATTCAGCCTGATGCGATTGTTCTGCGGGCGGATCGGCCGGTGCCGTCCGGCATCAAGCGGAAGATCTCGCTCATGTGCGACGTCGATGAGGATGCTGTCGTAGCGGCCGTCGATGCGCCAAGCATTTATGACATTCCAAAGGTCCTGCATTCAGAGGGTCTCGATGCCTACGTCATCCGTCGCCTTGATCTTCCGTTCCGCGATGTTGATTGGACGAGTTGGGATGACCTGCTGAGGCGAGTGCACACTCCCGAACACGAGGTAACGATCGGACTGGTGGGCAAGTACATCGACCTGCCGGACGCTTATCTGTCGGTGACTGAAGCGATCCGTTCTGGTGGATTTCATCACAACTCTCGGGTAAACATCCGCTGGATTGCTAGTGATGACTGCGCGACCCCCGAGGGGGCTGGTAAGGCACTCGCTGATCTCGACGGGGTGTGCGTGCCGGGTGGATTCGGCGTCCGCGGCATCGAGGGCAAACTCGGCGCTCTCCAGTATTCGCGTGAGCATGGCATTCCCGTCCTTGGGCTTTGCCTTGGATTGCAATGCATGGTTATTGAATATGCCCGAAATATCGCAGGACTCCAGGGTGCGAACTCGATGGAGTTCGACGAAACGACTCAGCACCCGGTGGTGTCGACGATGGCAGATCAGCGTGACGTTCTCACCGGTGATCGAGACATGGGCGGCACGATGCGACTGGGCCTATACCCGGCCAAACTCCTCGAGGGCTCCCTCGTGGCAGCGGCGTACGGCATGCCGTATGTCGACGAGCGTCATCGTCACCGTTTCGAGGTGGCGAACGCGTACCGGCCGCAACTGGAGGAGGCTGGACTCGTCTTCTCCGGCACCTCGCCAGATGGTCGGCTCGTGGAATTCGTTGAATTGCCGGCCGATGTACACCCTTTCTACGTGGGCACCCAGGCTCATCCCGAATTGCGATCGCGCCCGACACGGGCGCACCCGCTCTTCAAGGGACTTATTGGCGCGGCACTTGAACATGCACGGCGCCGACAACCGACTTCCCCGTCGCGGTGAGTACCGTCGAGGGTGATGAGGAGTGGGTTGGCGAGATCGCCGACACGGTGGAGCCTAGGCCCATCGTGGAATCCATTGAGCGGTTCGAGGGACGTATCTGGTCGATTCGCTCCGACACCGTCGACTTTGCCGGGCGCCATGCGGTTCGAGATGTTCAGCAGCATCTGGGCGCGGTAGCCGTCATCGCGATTGATGCTCAGGACAGAGTGCTCCTCATCAGGCAATACCGGCATCCCGTGGCGATGGCGCTGTTCGAACCACCCGCTGGCCTGCTTGACGTTGCGGGGGAGACGCCTCATGCGACAGCAGTGCGCGAACTCGCTGAGGAATCCGGGTTCGAGGCCGCGACGTGGCACGTGCTCGTCGATTTCCTCACCTCACCGGGCGGATCGAGTGAGGTTATTCGGGTGTATCTCGCGCGTAATCTCCGTGAAATTGACGAGGGTCGTCCGCATACGGGCGAAGCCGAGGAAGCGCATCTACCCCGGGCCTGGGTGGATCTCGACGAGGCCAAGGATCTCGTGCTGGCTGGTCGGGTGGGGAGCCCGACCGCGGTGTGCGGAATCCTCGCCGCATGGGCGTCGAGGTCGGATGGCTGGGCCTCGATTCGGCCGGTCGACGATGCGTGGCCTGCGCGTGACACTGTTGTATCCCACGAGCGGGTGAACCCCACGCGGTCACCGTTGAGCACGTGATCGAACGCCTGAGGCAGTCGGGCAGTTCGGTGATCGTGACGCGTGGCGGCTGAGCATTCAATGTCTGGCCAGTTCTGCCTCTACGATCAGGCAAGGCCCCGTTTCGGGGCAGCGTCCTTGAACGGACGTCTGAGGGAGGCAGTAGTGAAGGTCGGGATTCCGCGCGAAATCAAGAACCACGAGTATCGAGTGGCAATCACGCCGGCTGGAGTGTTTGAACTCGCGAGAAACGGCCATTCGGTGCTCATCGAGACCGATGCGGGCCAAGGGTCTTCGATTCCCAATGAGGATTATGTCGCGGCAGGTGCGTCCATCGCGGCGGATGCTGACGAGGTCTGGGCCGCAGCAGACCTGATCCTCAAGGTCAAGGAGCCGATTGCGGCCGAGTATCACCGGATGCGATCAGGACAGGTCATCTTCACCTACCTCCACCTTGCTGCCGGACTGGAATGCACCAATGCCCTCGTGGAATCGGGTGCAACAGCGATCGCGTATGAGACGGTTGAACTCGCCGATCACTCTCTGCCGCTTCTCGCCCCCATGTCAGAGGTCGCTGGACGCTTGGCCCCGCAGGTCGGATCGCACTCGCTCATGCGGGCCAACGGAGGGCGGGGCATTCTCATGGGGGGCGTGTCAGGTGTCCACGCTGCCAAGGTTGTCGTTCTCGGCGCCGGTGTGGCCGGCATGAATGCCGCAGTGATCGCACTGGGCATGCAGGCGGAGGTCCAACTCCTCGATCGCAACATCGCTCGACTCCGACAGATGGATGCGATCTATCAAGGCCACATGCAGACGGTTGCCTCAAACACGTTCGAGGTCGAGCGGGCAGTGCTCGACGCTGACATGGTCATCGGTGCCGTTCTGGTCCCGGGCGCGAAGGCCCCCAAACTCGTGAGCAACGACCTGGTGTCCCGAATGAAGCCGGGCTCGGTCCTTGTTGACATCGCCATTGATCAGGGTGGGTGCTTTGAGGACTCCCGTCCGACCACGCACGCAGACCCGACCTACACGGTCCACAACTCGGTCTTCTACTGCGTCGCGAACATGCCCGGCGCCGTCCCGCACACATCCACCTACGCACTCACGAACGTCACCCTCCCCTATGCGGTCGAACTCGCGAACAAGGGCTGGAAGCAGGCGCTACGCGACGACGATGCCTTGGCCCGAGGGCTCAATGTTCATGACGGGCAGATCACCTATGCAGCGGTCGCTGAGTCATTCGGCATGCCCCTGCTTCCCCTGAGCGAGGTCCTCGCCTGAGCGAGCTACTCGGCGACGTGATCGAGGGGTACCTCGACCATGTCATCATCGAACGAGGGTTGTCGCAGAACACCGTCTCGGCCTACCGGCGCGATCTTCGGCGGTACGCCGATTGGTGTCAAAAGAGGCGGATCGCTCGCGCGGGCGACGTCACGGAGAATGACGTTGCTGACTTCTCCGCCTCGCTGCGCCGGCCCCAGGAATCGTGGGGCCCCCTGACCGCATCCAGCGCGGCTCGCGTGGTGGTCGCCGTTCGTGGATTCCACCGCTTCGCCGCGGCTGAGGGTTTCACCGTCGTGGACCCGAGCACGAACGTACAGCCGCCGAGCATTGGACGACGTCTGCCAAAGGCGCTCAACTACTCGGATGTGGAGCGCCTTCTCGCCGCCTGCGGTGACCTCGAGTCAGCGGCGGGCCTTCGTGACCGTGCCCTCCTTGAACTCCTATACGGAACCGGCGCCCGGGTAACAGAGGCCGTTTCCCTCGACGTCGACGATGTCGACCTCACGAGCCTGACCGTCACGGTCGTGGGAAAGGGCGACCACCAGCGACGTCTGCCCCTGGGCGGGTATGCCTCGAGGGCCATCGACGAGTACCTCGTGCGAGGACGTCCGACGCTCGCAATTTCGGGTCGGGGAACGGCACGCATGTTTCTCAATCTTCGCGGCGCCCCGTTGTCGAGGCAGAGTGCCTGGGGCGTCATCCGTGATGCGGCCGAGCGGGCGGGGATAGCGACGTCGGTGAGTCCGCACAGCCTGCGGCACAGTTTTGCTACCCACCTGATCGAACGCGGCGCCGATGTCCGTGTCGTCCAGGAGCTCCTCGGACATGCCTCCGTCACCACGACTCAGATTTACACTCTCGTCACTCAGGAGACATTGAAAGAGGTTTATGCGGCAAGCCACCCGCGGGCCCTGAGGTAGGTGGACGACGACGAGAAGTCCCCCTTGCGGCACTTGGGGACACTACGTCCCCCTCGGAGGTAGGCTCTGTCCCATGACGTTGGACGCCACTCGGTCCTCGGCCGACATCCCTGAGCCGGCGCCGCTGCTCTCCCATGGGCCTGCGCGAGTCATCGCGATGGTCAATCAGAAGGGTGGGGTCGGCAAGACGACGTCGACCGTAAGCTTGGGTGCGGCCCTTGCCGAATTCGGTCGCAGGGTGCTCCTCGTCGACTTCGACCCGCAGGGCGCTGTGGCGATCTCGTTCGGCATCAATCCCAACGAGCTTGAGCTCACGGTCTACACCCTCCTCACAGATCCCGACTGCCATGTCGGCGATGTAATCTGCCACCCGGATGTCGAGAATCTCGACCTGCTTCCGAGCAACATTGATCTCGCTGCGGCCGAGCTCCAGCTGGTGAACGAGGTGGGCAGGGAGTACGCACTCCAACGAGCCCTCGCTCCCATCATGGACAACTACGACATCATCCTGATCGACTGCCAGCCTTCACTCGGCCTCCTCACCCTCAACGCTCTCACCGCAGCGCATGGCGTCATTGTGCCGATGGAATGCGAGTACTTCGCGCTACGAGGCGTGGCGCTCCTTAAGGACACCATCGACAAGGTCAGCGCTCGCCTCAACCCGGATCTTTCGATCATCGGAGTCGTTGCGACCATGTACGACGCGCGCACCCTTCACAGCCGTGAGGTGCTCGACACCGTCCAGCAGGCATTCGGAGACCTCGTATTCATCACGACCATCGCTCGGACTATCAAGTTCCCCGATGCCGCGGTCTCAGGCACACCCATCACGGTGTACGCCCCCGAGAGCAGCGGGGCCGAGGCGTACCGGCAATTGGCCCGGGAGGTTCTGTCGCGGTGACCGCCCCTGCTGGCACTGCCGATCAGGCGGTCGCGGCGACTGACAGCGAGGTGGCGGCGCAACCATCGGTCTTCTCAGTTCATGTCGGCGACTTCGAAGGCCCGTTTGAACTCCTGCTGTCGCTCATCTCCAAGCACAAGTTGGAGGTCACTGAGCTCGCCCTGCACCGGGTCACCGATGAGTTCATTAGCTATATCCGCGCCAAGGGCGTCACGTGGGACCTTGACGAGGCGAGCGGGTTCCTCGTCGTTGCCGCGACGCTTCTCGATCTCAAGGCTGCGCGACTGCTGCCGAGCGGCGAGGTTGAGGACGAGGAGGACCTCGCCCTCCTTGAGGCTAGGGACCTGCTGTTTGCTCGACTTCTTCAGTACCGCGCGTACAAGGAGGTCGCCGCGTTACTGGCTGACCGAATGACCACGGCCAACAGGTGCCTGCCTCGAACGGTTGGGCTTGAGCCGCAGTTCGCTGCGCTGCTACCAGAGGTCCTCATCGGTATCGGCCTCGAGCAGTTTGCGATGCTCGCTGCCAAGACCCTCGCGCCAAAGCCCGTCGACGAGGTTTCGATCTCACATATTCACGTCCAGCGGGTGAGCGTCCGTGAACAGGCGGCGATCATCGTCGAACGGCTTCGACGGCAGGGCACCTCAACCTTTCGGGCACTCATCGCTGACTGCGACTCGACGCTTCTGGTCGTCGGCCGGTTCCTTGCGCTGCTCGAGCTCTACCGCGAGTCAGCCGTGTCGTTCGAGCAGATCACGCCGCTCGGCGACCTCACCATCCGGTGGATGGCCGGGGCGCAGGGCGAGGTCGTCGTTATGGATGAGTTCGATGACTATCTTGCAGACGCAGACGAGGGAGCGGCCCCGGAAGCAGATGACGGAGAACGAGCGCAGGAGAGCGACCTTGAGTGAAGAACTGGTGGACGATGGTGCATTCCTGACGGAGGAGGACGAGTCGACGGACTCGCTCGGTGCGCCGAGCCTTTCCGCAGCCGTCGAGGCACTCCTCCTCCTCGCGGACGAGCCATTGACGACCCTCGCCCTCGCGCAGGCGACGAGGTGCCCGATCGACGAGGTCGAGGCGACCGTCCGAACGCTCTGCGATGAGTATTCCGATCAAGGGCGTGGATTCGACCTGCGCGAGGTCGCCGGCGGCTGGCGCTACTACACGAGGGCAGATTGCTCACTCCTCGTCGAGCGCTGGGTGCTTGATGGGCAGCAGGCACGTCTGACTCAGGCGTCGCTCGAGACACTTGCGGTCATCGCCTATCGTCAGCCGATATCCCGCGGTCGCATCAGCGCAGTGAGGGGCGTGAATGTCGACGGCGTGATCCGGACCCTCGTGGCACGCGGTCTCATCGAGGAGGCCGGGCACGAGGACGAATCCCATTCCATCCTCTACCGCACCACCTCGCACTTCCTTGAGCGCATCGGGGCGGCGTCCCTGAATGATCTTCCACCCCTCGCGGATCACCTACCGAGCCTCGCGGAGCTCGATGACGTCCTGGATTCCGTTGCCATCGGCGACTGAGTGAGCACGTCGTGACAGCCGATGAGGGGGTTCGACTGCAGAAGGTGCTTGCCCTCGCCGGCATCGGAAGCCGCCGCAGGTGCGAGCAGTTCATCGAACAGGGCCGGGTCGAAGTAAACGGCATGATCGTCGCCGAGCAGGGCATGCGGATTGACCCGCTTACGGCCGTCGTGCGCGTTGATGGCCAGCGAGTGCCGACGGTGCCCGACATCACTGTGGTCGCGTTCAATAAACCGCGCGGTGTCGTCTCGACGATGGTTGATGAGCGAGGAAGGGCGTGTGTCGGTGACTACGTGCAAGATCGGCCCGAGCGACTGTTCCACGTTGGCCGGCTCGATGCCGACACCGAGGGGCTGCTCATTCTCACGAATGACGGTGAACTCGCGAACCGTCTCGCTCATCCGTCACATGAGATTCTCAAGACGTACGTCGCTACTGTCCGCGGCCAGTTCCCGAAGGATGCCCTGCGGGCCCTTCGGGAGGGGGTCGCGTTGGAGGACGGCATCGTCGAATGCGACAGCGCGCGGATCCTTCAGCAGGCTGCCGATCGAACGATGGTCGAGGTCGTTATTCACGAGGGCCGAAACCGCATCGTCAGGCGCATGTTCGACCATGTCGGCCATCCGGTGCAGGATCTGGTTCGCACGCGCATCGGCCCCATTCGCCTCGACCAGCAGCGGCCGGGCCGGCTTCGCACGATTGAGGGACCGGAACTGCGTGCGCTCTATACCGAGGCGGGTCTGTAAACTTTCGGCATGCGAGCCATCCGTGGAGCGGTATGCCTTATCGCGGACGACCCTGTCGAAATGCGTGAGGCGGTGGGTGAACTGCTCACGACGATGCTGGAGCGCAACGGGCTGTCCACCGAGGATGTCGTGAGCGTCATCCTCACGTCGACCCCGGACCTCACCTCGGCGTTTCCTGCCGCAGGTGCACGTGCAGTCGGATTCGCTGAAGTGCCGCTGCTCTGTGCCCAGGAGATCGGGGTCGAGGGCTCGCTCGAACGGGTGGTGAGGATCCTCATCCACGCGAACACGGATAAGCCGCGTTCCGGAATCCAGCACGTCTACCTGCGCGGTGCAGAGGTCCTCCGGGCGGACCTTCACACGTGAACTGGCACACATGAACCCGGACCGCTCGGTCGTGGTCATCGGACCGGTCCTCATCATCGGCACGGGTCTCATCGGTACCTCCATCGCCCTGTCGCTGAGAAGGGCAGGCGTCGAAGTTCTCCTTGAGGATCTCGATTCTGAGCAGGCACGGGTTGCTGCGGGGATGGGTGCCGGCGAGATCGCGGGTCCCGAAGCTGAGCCAGCGCTCGTCGTCGTGGCGGTCCCTCCGCGTCATGCGGCGCAAGTTCTTGCAAGAGCATCGGATGACTTTCCCTTTGCCACAATCACTGATGTCACCTCGGTGAAGGAGCGCGTACTTGCTGACGCCTGCGCCCTCGGTGCAGACCCAGGGCGACTTGTCGGCGGCCATCCGATGGCGGGGCGTGAGGTGTCTGGTGCGGCGTCCGCGCGGCCGGATCTCCTCGATGATCGGCTGTGGATCATCACGCCAACGGAGGTGACTCAAGCCGAGCATCAGCGGGTTGCTCACCAGCTTGCGACGACGTGCGGTGCGTACCCAGTCGAGATGAGCGCGGCCGAGCATGACCGAGCAGTGGCCCTTGTTTCGCATGCCCCGCAACTGCTCTCGAGTGTGCTGGCGGCCCAACTCGTCGACGCTGATGCCGCCTATGTCCAAGTGGCTGGGCAGGGCCTGCGTGATATGACCCGTATCGCGGGCTCTGAGAGTGCGATGTGGACCGATATCCTCGGCGTGAATGCCGCGCCGGTGGCAGATGTGCTCGACGGGGTCATCTACGACCTGCAACGGGCGGCCCGTGCCCTTCGGGCAGTGGCGACCGGTGAGCTTGCGAGCATCGACGTCGTCACCGAGGAATTGCAGCGAGGGGCTATCGGCCGAGGACGCATCCCGGGAAAGCACGGCGCATCGCCCTCGACGTACACGGAGGTGGCCGTGATGCTCGCTGACCGCCCCGGTGAGCTCGCCCGGCTTTTCACAGCAGTTGGGGAGACAACTGTCAACCTTGAGGATGTCCGCATCGAGCACGTTCTCGGTAAGCAGAGCGGCCTCGTGGAGCTCTCAGTTCAGCCGGACTCTGTCACGACGCTCGAGGGGGCCTTACGTTCCCGTGGCTTCGACGTCCGTGGCTAGGCTCCCCTCTGTGACGAGAGTGACGGCATGACGAGAGTGACGGCATGACGAGGGTCGTGGCCGTCGATGGTCCGGCAGGTTCCGGCAAGTCCTCGGTTTGCCGCGGAGTAGCCCAGCGCCTCGGCTACCGGTACCTCGACACCGGAGCCATGTACCGGGCCATGACCTGGGCCGTGCTCCGAGCGGGCATCGACCCCTTTGATGAGCCCCGCGTCTCGGCGTTCGCATCCACTCCCTTGATCGTAAGCGGCACCAATCCGAGTTCGCCCCAAATCGAGGTTGATGGCACCGACGTCTCCGAACCGATTCGAACGCCCGAGGTCACCGGCGCTGTGAGCGCCGTGAGCGCTGTTCCGGCCGTGCGTGATCGACTGGTCGCGCTTCAGCGGGAGCGTGCGCGAGATGCCGGGTTAGCCGACGAAGGCATCGTCGTCGAGGGCCGCGACATCGGGTCCGTCGTGCTCCCATCAGCAGATCTCAAGGTCTTTTTAACTGCTGATCCGGCGATACGAGCCCTGCGTCGCGCGCGAGAGGAATCCGGTGGCGAGGCAGTCGCCGAGGCTTCGATCGCCGAAACCGGGGATGCGCTCAGCAAAAGGGATGCATTTGATTCCTCAAGGGCAGCCTCACCGATGATCCGAGCGGCCGATGCCGTGATCGTCGACACGTCCGAGATGAGCCTAGAACAGGTTGTTGATCACGTGTGCGGGCTGATCCAAGGCTAACGCTCGCACGGTTCAGCACCGACGTCTCGGAGTGGGATACTTGCGGCGCACCAACAATGCGCCTGTTGTCCTCGTAATCCTCGAGGCCGCCGAAGCGGTGGGTGAAGAGTGAAAGAGGAGTGCGACGTGAGTGATAACTGGATCCCCATGGATGGGGACGAATTCGATGATGACGGACTTGGCCACGCGGCCGCGCTACCCGAGTCCCCGGACTCGGGGGAGGTCGATTCCGACGAGGCTGATGATCACGTCTTGGAGTTTGCCCTAGCGGCGGCTCGGGCCGAGTTCGGTGATTTCGATGCAGAGCTCGTGGAACTCGAACGGGGCGGTGAGGCCGGGCTACCAGTCCTTGCCGTCGTCGGCCGACCGAACGTCGGGAAGTCCACCCTCGTCAACCGCATCATCGGACGCCGCGAGGCGGTCGTCGAAGACGTCCCGGGAGTGACCCGCGACAGGGTCACCTACGAGGGCGAGTGGAACGGCAAGCGATTCATGCTTATTGACACGGGTGGCTGGGAGCGCAAGGTGCGGGGCATGGCCGCGCAGATCGCCGCGCAAGCCGAACGCGCCATCAACGATGCCGACGCTGTGATGTTCGTCGTCGATGCCAGTGTCGGTGCGACCGATACCGACGAGGCCGTCGTGAAGGTCCTGCGCCGTGCGAACAAGCCGGTCCTCCTGGTGGCGAACAAGGCTGATGATGCGGCAACGGAGATCCAGGCTGCGTCGCTCTGGTCGATGGGTCTCGGCGAGCCGCACACGGTCTCGGCGTTGCATGGCCGAGGCTCGGGTGATCTGCTCGACAAAATCGTCGAAATGCTCCCCGCCGAAGGCCATGGCACTTCGCGGGCGGGCGGGCCCCGTCGGGTCGCGCTGCTCGGCAAGCCTAATGTCGGGAAGTCCTCGCTCCTCAACGCGCTCGCCGGATCTGAGCGAGTTGTCGTCGACTCCGTCGCGGGCACGACTGTCGATCCGGTCGATGAGCTTGTCAAACTCGGTGACCGGTTCTGGTGGTTCGTCGACACCGCCGGCATCCGTCGCCGGGCCAAGGAGGCGAGCGGGCATGAGTACTACGCGACGCTGCGTACACAGGCCGCCCTCGACCGTGCCGAGGTCGCCATCGTGCTCGTCGATGCCCATGAGCCGCTGAGTGAGCAGGATGTCCGGATTATCTCGATGGTCATCGAATCCGGACGGTCCCTGATCCTCGCCTACAACAAGTGGGACCTCACCGACGAGGAGCGACGACATTACCTTGAACGCGAGATCGAACGGGACCTCGTACAGGTGCCATGGGCACCGCGCGTGAACATCTCGGCGAAGACGAAACGTCACGTCGACAAACTCCCGACCGCACTCGATGTCGCCCTCGCTTCGTGGGAGACCCGAATTCCGACCGGACGACTCAACTCGTTCCTCGGCCAACTCGCCCAGGCGAATCCCCATCCGCTTCGCGGGGGCAAGCAGCCTCGGATTCTCTTCGGAGCTCAGGTTTCTGTTGGGCCCCCGACATTTGCGCTCTTCACGAGTGGCTTCCTTGAGGCTGGTTACCGGCGGTTCATTGAGCGGCGACTGCGGGAGGAGTTCGAATTCACCGGGACGCCAATTCGCATCGTGATGCGGGTTCGTGAGAAGCGCTCCCGGCGCTGACAAATGGGATCAGCCCCTGAGATAGGGTGTCTTCACTGGCGTGTGAGCGTCGGTTCAGTATCGGGCTGTGGCGCAGTTTGGTAGCGCGTCCGGCTGGGGGCCGGAAGGTCGCAGGTTCAAGTCCTGTCAGCCCGACCAATGAAGCGGTGGCCGGTCCACGACATCTCGTGGGCCGGCCACTCTTTTTACGCGGATGAGAACGTGATGATGAGTCCGATGACGAGGCAGGCAACGGCGACCCACAACAGGAGCACTCCGATCGCGGCGACGCGCAGCGGTGCCCGGTACTCGCCTGCAGCGAAGTGCCATGTCTGTTTCACGATGGCCCGAAACTTCGTTGCGTCGCGGAGGGGATCCCCGTGGGTATCGCGCTGGGACCAGTAGGCACGCTCATTGGACAGCCCAAGTGCGACGAAGAGGGTCCCGAAGATGGCGAGGACGATGGCAAAGACGAGGAAGGTCACGGCTGCGGTATTCACAGGTGGACCCTACTCGCCGAGCGTGCGCGTCTGATGTGGCCGGGCGCCCTTGGGGGGTACGGTGATCGGATCATTGAGCACCTACGGGCCGCCCGACAGCGCTTGAACGCTGGCCGGACGGGGTCGTGGATGGGGGCGAATGGGCTATCAGAAGCACATGCCCAAGGGCGTTCCCTCGTTCGTGAAGGGCTGCGATATCCGCTTCCCGAGCGGGCGGCCCGGGCACCTCATCATGCCGACCTCACCGGCGGTCATTGTCTGGGCGGCGCAGATGAGCACCGTGACCTTCCACCCATGGCCGAGCGTGGCACCAACAACGGACCTACCGGACCAGCTCCGCCTCGGCTTCGATCCAGCGCCCGGAACCGGATTCGCCGAAGCGGTGCGCGTCGCAGGCATTGCCTGTGAGGTGCTCGACCTCTGGTCGTGGCCGTCATATGCGAAGACGAGCGGCGGGAGGGGCGTCCACGTCTATGTCGCGATCATCCCGAGATATTCCTTGGTCGAGGTGCGGGTTCGATCGGGGGAGTCAGGTGGGGGGACGCAGCGAGCATAGGTCGATCGTGCAATGCGCACTGGGCCGCGTCACCAGATTGTTCACCTGAGGTGGCCAGGTAGCGAAAAACCCCCGCTTGCGGGCGGGGGTTCTTGGCGATGTTCCGGTGGACCGTACAAGACTCGAACTTGTGACCTCTCCCGTGTCAGGGGAACGCTCTAGCCAACTGAGCTAACGGTCCGGGTTCGCAGTGCAACAGTGGCAAACAATACAGGATGCCCCGGTGTCGACTACGACTGGCTTCCCGGTTCGTCATCGCTTGATCCCTCGCTCGTGGCTCGATTGATGCGGTTGACGTGGGAGACGATGCCGCCGATGAGGGCGATTTGGGAGGTCTGGTCGGCATTTCGTACTGCTTCATGCGCCTTGGTCGTACCCACCGAGGTCGCAGGATCCTCGGCGGCCATGTTCACAGCGGCGAGGGCGATGAGGTCAGCGAGGGGGCTGAGCACAGCGGGCGGCAAGGCTGATGCTCCGAAACCACCGGCCGCGTGTGTGAGGTCCGATGCGATGGACAGGACCCGAGCAGAGGTGACGCGTCCGGCGTCAAGCCCCCGGCGGAGTTGCTCAAGGTCGTCGGGGTCGATCCGCGGGCTCCAGCGCCGATGTGATTTGAGGTCCTCGAAGGTGGCGTCGAGTCCGAGGGCGCGATTACGAAGTTCGATCGCCTGATCGAGCCACGAGGATGCCTCGTCGGATGTTGGCGTATCACGCAGGCCGGTCGCCACATCGGCGAGGAGCAGCCCGAGGTCCCGCTGGAGGTCACTGATTTGGGTCCTCAGCAGCCGGGTGTTCTTCGACGAGATGGCAAAATAACTCGCTGCCAACGAGCAGAGCGCCCCGATCGCCACCCCGTTGAAACGCTCAAGGGCGAGCTCATTCGTGAAGTGGGTTCCGACAACGAGGATCATTGTGACGGCCATGCTCGCTGCCACGAATGGTGATTCGTCCGGCGTCGAGAGGTGCAGGACCCGGGCTAGGGCAAAGGCGAGTAGAACGAGAAGGAACATGACGAACGGTCCGGTTCCGATGATCGAGACGAACGCGAGTGCGACGAGAGCGCCGAGGAGGGCACCGAGTATTTGGAAGGCTGTTTCCTTGGCCGCATGATGGAAGGCTGCCCTCGTCGCGACGGCCGCCGTGATGGCGGCGGGAATCGGATCGGCAAATGGGAGGGCCTCGGCAATGATGTAGGCCGCCAGCACCGCGAGCGATGTGAGCAGGGCGAGCCGCGTGTAGCTGCGCTGCCACCACCGGCGCCGCTCAGAGGACTCAGACGTATCAACCTCTTCCATCGATACTGATGCTACCCGATCTACACGCCGTTCCACAGCCAGTCGCGGGGGCTCAGTCAGCGGTAATCTCCTCGAAGGCTCCGGCGTTGACATGCCAGCGCCGGGTCAGCTGCACCGTGTCAAGCATGCGCCGATCATGCGTCACGAGGATGAGCGTGCCATCGAAGGTGTCGAGGGCCTCCTCGAGTTGTTCAATCGCTGGAAGGTCTAGATGGTTCGTTGGCTCGTCGAGGACGAGGAGATTGACGCCCCTCGCCTGGAGAAGTGCGAGGCTGGCTCTCGTTCTCTCACCGGGTGACAGCGAGGTGGCTGGTCGAGTCACCTGGTGGACTCCGAGGCCGAACTTGGCCAGCAGGGTGCGCACCTCCGCGGTGGGCCACTTCGGTACCTCCCGTGCGAATGCCACGACGAGTGGGTCAACACCCTCGAACAATGCACGCGCTTGGTCGATTTCGCCTACGACGACTCCTTGCCCCATGCTCACGAGGCCGCTGCTCGGTGGGATCCGGCCGAGCATCAGCCCAAGGAGCGTGCTCTTGCCACCACCGTTGGGGCCGGTCACCGCCACTCGATCACGCAGGTTGAGTTGCACATCGATCGGACCGAGGGTGAAGTCTCCGCGGGTCACGCTTGCGGCTCGGGCTACGCTGACGATCTCACCTGAGCGTGGAGCGCA
>CAMAWO010000037.1 GCA_945861925.1 Bifidobacterium breve
TCGCGATCGCTTCTCAAGTCTGCCGGATCTGTGACGTGCTCACCGAGCACGGTATGCCGACGCCTGAGAGCACCTACTACGGGCTCAAGAAGACGCCCGTGTCGGATGCGGACCTCGCCGACGCGTACCTCGTGAACGCCATACTGGAAGTGTGGGCGGAGCACCTGTCCGTGTAAGGGATGCGCACGACGTGGCAGGGGGCGCGCCGTTCGCGGTCGGAGGTGGGCCACGACCAGGTGGGCGGGCTGCGGCCACGCGATCATTGAGCGAGGGTGTCCACCTGTCTGTGGTGCGCCTCGAGGCGCTGATCGTTCGGATGGAGGTGAAAGACCTTCATTTCCTAACCGCCGTAGCGGTGGGGTGAAGTTGGCGACATCCTGAGCCGTGGAACGCTGGCGTAGGCGGGTTGGCGCGCTCGCCCACGTCCGAGACAATGGGCGCATGGTTGCGACGTTGCTCGATGGCAAGGCCACTGCGGCTGAAGTGAAAGCCGAACTGCGAGCGCGCGTCGATGTGCTGAAGGCTGCAGGGAAGTGCCCGGGCCTAGGGACAGTCCTCGTGGGGGAGGACCCCGGAAGCCGCGCCTACGTCACCGGCAAGCATCGTGATTGCGCCGAGGTCGGAATCGAGTCGATACGGATCGACCTCCCGGCCGACACGACGCAAGCGCAACTCGATGACGAGATCCGCCGGCTCAATGAAGACCCTGCCGTCACCGGCTACATCGTCCAACTACCGCTTCCCCGGCAACTCGACGCGAACCACACCCTGGAGCTCATGGCTCCCTCCAAGGACGCCGACGGTCTCCACCCGATGAATCTCGGCCGCCTCGTCCTCGGCCAAGATGCCCCGCTGCCCTGCACCCCCCGCGGCATCGTCGCACTCCTTCGCCGGTACGAGGTGCCGATCGCCGGGGCGCATGTGGTGGTCATCGGTCGCGGTGTCACCGTCGGCCGTCCGCTCGGACTCCTCCTTACTCGTAGAAGCGAGAACGCCACCGTCACCCTGTGCCATACCGGTACAAGGGATCTCGCCGACTACCTGCGCAGTGCCGACATCATCGTTGCGGCGGCAGGGGTGCCACACCTGGTCACAGGCGCGCTCGTTCGGCCCGGTGCGGCTGTCCTTGATGTCGGGATCACCCGCACCGAGTCGGGTCTCGTGGGCGACGTCGCCCCGGATGTGATGGACGGTGCTGGGTTCGTGGCGCCGATGCCCGGGGGCGTGGGCCCGATGACCCGCGCCATGCTCATAATGACCGTGGTGGAGGAGGCCGAGCGGCAGTGACCGACGTCCCTGATGAGCGACTAGCGGAGATTCGGCCGATCCGGCAACCGCGGAGGTGGGGTCGGCTGTCATTCGCCCAGTGGCCGATCAGTGTGGTGCTCTTCGGCCTCGGGGTGGCGCTCGTCATGATCGGGACCGACCACTTTCGGCGCGGGTCGATCGTGCTGTCGGCCAGCGTTCTGCTCGCCATGTTCCTGCGGCTCATGATGTCAAATGGTGATGTCGGGATGCTCGCGGTGAGGTCGCGCAGGACTGATGTGCTGGTGCTCGCAGCCCTAGGGATCGGGCTGACGATCTTCACCTTCTGGGTGCCAGCCCCGAACTAATCCCCACACAACGCCCCCGTCATTTCATCCAGAATCCGGTTGAAATGTGCGTTTACGTGGTCATTTGACGCACTTCTTGGTCATTTCATCCGCGAGGGCGTGGATGAAATGACCACGTAACGCGAGCTTTGGAAACCCAGCGCACAGCCGCCTTGCGTATCCGCGTAGATGACGGATCAGGGGTGCCGGTGGTGGGCGAGGCGACGCAGGACACTCCGCCGACGACGGACGAGGGGCACAACGGTCGTTGAACGTGGGGGGTTGGGTGAACGTTTGAATGTCTTGTTGATACTTCGGGGAGGTCATTGGACCGAAGCGGATAGCAAATGGTCATGGGTGCCAGCGCGAGGGCAGTTCTCGGTTCGGTCGCGGTGTTTGGGGTGCTGGTCCTTGCGGGCTGCGGATCAAGCGCGAGGGCCTCAGCGCCGAACGGCGCCGAGGCATTGCCCTAGCAGTCCACGTCGACGAATCAGGCGCCGCTGGGCGAATTGATGACGGAGAGAATGATGAACACGAAGAAGCCGATGACGCTACCCGCGACGCCGACCACACCAAGCCAGAAACCGGTCTGCGCGACTCCCCCATTTGTTGCAAGTCCGCGCTTCGCCCGGTCCATTCCGATCCTGCCCATGACGATGCCGATGACGCTACCCGCGAATGGAACGCAGCAGAAACCGAGGATGGCGGAGAGCAGCGCGAGGTTTCCGATCGTGTTGCTGACCCCGCTTATCCTCGCCTGGGCTTGGAACTGACTTCCAGGTGGCGGCAGCAGACCCGGGGTGCCTCCGGGTGGTGGGGTTGCGCCTCCGGGTGGTGGGGTTGCGCCTCCGGGTGGTGGCGTGAGCGCTCCGAAGGCAGGGTCCAAAGGTCCGAGCACCGGTTCGAGGGGACCTGGCTGTGGAGTTGGTTGCTCGGAGGATCCGTCTGTCATGACTGCCTTCCCTTTGGGTTTAATGGGCGCCGTGCGCGTCCGATTACGGCTTGGTGTTGACCTCATCGAGTGCCGCGATTACGCAGGCCTCGCTTGGCGAGGCGAGAGGCGAGCCGTCATCGCAGGTGATGTCACCCGAGGTTACGGCCTGAGCAATGATCTCGTAAACGACTGGCGCGGACAGGGTGAGTGTGCAGGTGAGCCCAGAACCGTCGATCTTGGCCTCGAGGGGGTCGACGGTGGCAGGATCACAGGCCCCGCTGATGATCGCCTCGGGCTCTACGGTCAGGACGCAACTGACGGTGGCATCGTCGAATACGGCTGTGACAGTGTTGTCGCCGACAATGGCATCGCACCCGGCCTTGACGCTGACCGGGTTATCGGATGTCATCGAACAGGTTCCGGCCTCAGGGTCGTTCGTGAAGACGAGCGCGGGGTCCTTGGAGGCGCACACCTCATTGAAGAGGGAAACCCGGTCGAGCGTGAGGGAGCAACTGAAGTCCTCTGCGCTGTAGTTGGCGCTGAGGTAGGCGGCGGGGGACTGGCAATTTGGCTCGATTGCGACGGACGACATCTTCTCGAAGACTGCCGAGCTATAGGTGACCGCGTTGTCCGCCGCGGTCAGGGGCTCGGCCGATGAACCGCTCGTGGCGACGGCGGTCGAGTCGGGAGCATCTGACAATGAACTGCTGCCGCTACACCCAGAGAGCAGGAGGACTCCGAGGGCCGTGGCTGCTGCGAATTGGATGGCGAGCTTCGGTCGATGCATGTTCAGCCTCTCAAAGGTGGTGGGACGTCAATGACAACATACCCGACCTGCCTCGAAGGTAGGTCGCCGCGCGGCGGGCTACCCAGACTCCTGCTCGCTCCTTGTGTATTCCCTCGCCGCGTGTTTTCATATGAGCATTCCGTGGCACTCCGTCACGCCACTTCGAACTCTGGGGTTCATATGCTGGTTCGGACATCTCGTCTCATGACTGTGCTCGTGCCAATGGCGGTGCTGACGTTTGTCCTAGCCGCGTGTGGATCCGGTGAGCCGGACTCCTCCGGTGCCTCGGTGTTGGCGGGCGCTAACGGCGGATCCGATGTTGTGGAGGAGTGGGGGGAAAGTTACCCGCTTCCTGACTGCACTGGACAGGATCCGGCGACCTGCTCCTACGACGGATTCGATCCGTTGGTCGACGGTTTCAGCTTCGCCAACTGGGGTGAGACCGGCCAACTCGGCGCGACTGGCCTCATCGCCCTATTCGGCAAGTCGGAGGTGTGCGCGACGTTTAAGAAGGGTCGCTGCGTGCTTTACCCGGCTGCGAAGGAATGGGCGGAGCAGGTTAACGAGGCAATGGCCGGCGGTCATTGCGAGGGTATGGCGGTCATGGCCGCACGGCTGTTCCGAGGTGACGACGACCTGCAGGACCTTGATCCTGCTGCCGAGTCCACATTCGATCTGCTCTTCGAGGATCCTGACGTTGCGAGTGCGATCGATACCTGGTGGGCGACGCAGATGCTCGCACCGGTTCAGGAGGCCTATATGGCCTTCCAACAGTACCAGCCGAGTCAGATTGCGTCGGAACTTGCGGCGGGGCTGCAGCGTGGGGATGGCTACACCTTGGGGATCTATTCACCCGCTGGTGGCCATGCGATTACTCCATTCGCCGTCACCCGCGAGGGTGATCGGATTGCGATCTCTGTCTACGACAACAACTTCCCCGGAACTGTGCAACGCGTCATGATTGACCCCGCAGCGGAGCACTGGAGCTATGCGATGGGCTCGACGAATCCGGACCAGCCCACAGATGGCTGGGAGGGAGGTATCGGCACGATCGAACTGACGCCGATGTCGAGCCGCGCCCTGCCTTCCGTCGCCCCCTTCGATGACTCGCCGCCAAAAGGTGCTGCTCGCGGGAATGCAGCAACCACCCACCTGCTCGTGACGTCGCCGGACCCGCAGGCGCGGACGTCAGTCCTGCTCACCATTGATGGGCAGACCTACGACACTGCTAATCGGGCTGTGCCGCTACCGGAAGGTGTTCTCGTCCGTTCGACCCTTGGTGCCGTGCTGTCAGGAAAAGGAACGTCCATCGCGGTCGACGGTTCCAAGGTGAAGTCGTTCTCGGCCTCGCCAAGGGCAACCGGCGGTGCTTCAGCCTCGACACCGTTCACCATGTCGGCGGATGCAGTTGGCGAACCACGGTCCACCGTCCATGCGGTGGCGGCAACAGGTGAGTCCGCTGGTCAGTTCATGGTTGATGAGCAGGGCAATCTCACGATTGACTCGGGAGACTGGACGGATGCTGAAGTCAACATCGCCAACGGCCTCAATAGTGTCGACTTCCTGCTGGACGACGACCTCGACATGTCCGTCATCGCGGACGACGAGGGTGTCGCAGATGTGGAATTCCTCGACGAGGACGGAGACGTGGTCGGCGAGTACTTCGTTGATGACGAGACTGAGAGCGGCATGGTCATGGACAGCACGGTCGAATTCGACCCGGAGACCGGTGATTTCGATGTGACCGAGGAGGCTGCGGAGCCTGAGGACGTCAATGAAGAGGCACTAGCCTGGCTCGCCGGCATGAGCGCTGACGGTGGGTCCGATGATTCGGTCGAGACCTCCGACGGATCGATGGATGTGGAGGATTCGGCTGATGGCGACAGCGCCGGTAGCGAGGATGCCGATGACTCCGGGAGTGGCGACGCTGAAGATCTGGGTGCGGACGAAGATCAGGGTGCGGACGAAGATCCGGAGGCGGACGAAGATCCGGAGGCGGACGAAGATCCGGAGGCAGACGCGGACGAGTAGCGCTGGACCGCAGTGACCATCCCACCGTCAAGTGAGATGCATGATGGGTAGTTGAGTGTCAGTCGCGGAGTTGAAGCGGCGCCCCAGTGGCGCCGCGGACCTCGTCCGTGGAGATGCCAGGCGCGGTCTCGATGAGTACGAGGCCGCCGGGAGTGATGTCGATGACGGCCATGTCGGTAATGATGCGGTTGATGACGGCCTTGCCGGTGAGGGGCAGGGTGCACTCTTCAACGATCTTGTGGGTGCCGTCCTTAGCGACGTGCTCCATCATCACAATGACCCGCTTGGCGCCGTGAACGAGATCCATCGCGCCGCCCATGCCCTTGACCATCTTGCCGGGGATCATCCAGTTCGCGAGGTCGCCGGTCGCGGAGACCTGCATCGCACCGAGGATGGCGATGTCGATGTGACCGCCGCGGATCATCGCGAAACTGGTGGCTGAGTCGAAGTACGAGGCGCCGGGCAGGATCGTGACGGTTTCCTTACCAGCGTTGATGAGGTCGGGATCGACCTCTGCCTCGACCGGGTAGGGGCCGGTGCCGAGGATCCCGTTCTCCGACTGGAGGACCACATGGATTCCCTCGGGTAGGTAGTTGGGAACAAGGGTCGGCAGGCCGATGCCGAGGTTGACGTATTGGCCGTCGGAGAGTTCGCGTGCGACGCGGGCGGCGAGTTCATCGCGGGTAAGGGTCATGGTGACTCCGTTCCTGACGCGGCGGCGGTGGGGGCTGTGACGGTGCGGCGCTCGATTCGCTTCGTCACTACCTGCTCTGGGGTGAGGACCACAACGCGTTGGACGAACACTCCTGGCGTGTGGACGTGCTCGGCGGGAATCTCCCCGGGCTCGACGAGGCGCTCGACCTCCGCGATCGTGATCCGCCCGGCTGTTGCAGCCAGAGGGTTGAAGTTGCGGGTCGCCTTGTCGAACACGAGATTGCCGTGCCGGTCGCCGAGGCTCGCCCGCACGATCGCAAAGTCGGTGACGATGCCACGCTCAAGGACGTAGTCACGTCCGTCGAAGGATCGGACCTCCTTGGGATCCGATGCCAGTTCGACCGAACCGTCAGCCGCGTATCGGAGCGGCATCCCGCCGTCGGCGACAGGTGTGCCGACCCCGGCGGGGGTGAAAAAGGCCGGGATCCCAGCGCCGCCGGCGCGCAGTCGTTCCGCGAGGGTGCCCTGCGGGATGAGTTCGACCTCTAGTTCGCCCGACAGGAACTGCCGTTCGAATTCCTTGTTCTCGCCCACATAACTCGCGATGACTCGAGCGATCCGCCGCTGGCCGAGCAACATGCCCAGGCCCCAGTCGTCCACCCCGCAGTTGTTGCTCACCACCCGAAGGTCAGTCGCAGGACCCGCGACCAGCGCATCGATGAGGGTCTGCGGAATTCCGCACAGGCCGAACCCACCAACCGCCAGCGAGGCTCCACTGCCGATGTCGGCGACAGCCTCCGCGGCACTCGCCACAACCTTGTCCATAGGACCTCCTCGTTCGCGTCGTCTCATCCGGACTTTGCGAACCATACTGGGCCCGCTCGGCGGAGGATCTCTACCACCGAGTACGGGCTATTCCTCGCGATGGCAAGATGAGCAGACGGTGCCAACCGGTGATGGCGGGGGTGGGCACCGACCGACGCGAGAGGGACGACGAGGACCGATGGCACCGATCCGACTACGGAGCACGCTCGACGGGATCCCCGCCTACAAGGCAGGGCAGCCTGCGACGGTTGCGCCCGGAATAACCTCCTACAAACTCTCGAGCAACGAGAACCACCACGACCCTCTCCCCTCAGTGCTCAAGGCCGCCGAGCGTGCCCTCTACGACATGCATCGGTACCCGGACTATGGGTCGTCCGCGCTTGTCAGCGAGATTGCCCAGCACTTCACGGTCCCGTCCGGCGATATCGCGGTGGGGACTGGCAGCGTGGGTCTCCTCCAGCAACTCGTCCAGATCACCGCCGGTCCGGGTGATGGTGTCTTGTTTGGGTGGCGGTCATTCGAGGCGTACCCCATCATGACCCAAATCTCGGGAGCCACGGCTCAGAAGGTGCTGCTCGACGACGATGACCGACACGATCTCGTGGCTATGCTCGCGGCGATCGACGACACCACGCGTATTGCCCTCATCTGCAATCCGAACAACCCGACCGGCACTGCGGTCGGCCGCGAGGCCATCACTCGATTCGTTGAGGCCGCCCCGCGGGATCTCCTCATCGTCATTGACGAGGCCTACTGCGAGTTCGTTGATCCCGAGAAGATCCCGGACGGGCTCGACTTCTACCGCGCGCACGATAACGTCGCGGTGCTGAGGACCTTCTCCAAGGCGTACGGCCTTGCCGCCCTGCGCGTCGGATACTGCATCGCGCACGAGCCGGTTGCCGAGGCACTTCGCAAGGTCCAGGTCCCCTTCGGAGTCAACTCGGTCGCCCAGGCCGCAGCCATCGCCTCCCTCCATGCCGAGGAGGAGCTCCTCGAGCGAGTGCGGACGATCATGGGGGAGCGCAGCCGCGTGCAGGCGGCGCTCGAATTGGTCGGTCTGCATCCTGCGGAGTCGGAAGCCAACTTCGTGTGGCTCAGGCTTGGTGAGCGGACCATGGAGTTCGCCGCCGCGTGCGACGCCATCGGTCTTTCAGTGCGACCATTCGCGGGCGAAGGGGTGCGCATCACAATCGGTGAGCCTGAGGCCAATACCCGCTTCATCGAACATGCCAAGACCTGGGTTGGCTAGAGCCACATCCCGCTACTGGGACGTCACTATCCTGTGACTGCTGCCAACCAAACATGAAGCGAGGGACATCGATGGCCACCCCCTCCGGCGAGGCCGACGGCCACTCCGGCATTCAGGTGCTCACTCGGGCGGTCGACATCCTTCGCCAACTGCACGGGCATCCCGGCGGATTGAGCCAGTCTGAGATCGGTGAGCGACTTGGGCTCGCCCGCTCAACCGTGAGCCGATTGCTCATGGCCCTTGAGAGTGAAGGACTCGTGATGTCCCTCGGCCCCCGAGGGCGCTACCGACTCGGTCCTGAACTCATCCGACTTGCAGCCTCCGCCCGGCGCACGGCCTGGCTTGACCTGCATCCGCTCCTCGTCGAGTTCTCCTTTGAGATCGGCGAGACGGTCGACCTGTCGGTCCTCGAAGGCGATCGGGCGATCTTCGTCGATCAGGTGGTGGCAGACAATCGGCTGCGGGCGGTGAGCGCGGTGGGTGACTCGTTCCCGCTGCACGCGAGCGCCAATGGAAAGGCGATGCTGGCTGCGATGCCCGCTCCCGACGTCAACCGCGTGCTGGGTGGGCGACTTGAGCCGCTCACCGAGAACACCCTCGTGACTGCTGCTGAAATCCGGGCCGAACTCGAACGGATCAGGGCAGCTTACGGCGTGGCCTTCGATCGCGAGGAGCAGTCAATGGGGGTCAGCGCGATCGGCGCGGTCATCGGGACCATCGATCACGACATGCTGGCGCTGAGCATCCCTGTTCCAACCCAGCGGTTCACCGGCCGTGAGGCAGCGTTGCAGTCGGCGATCCTTGACTTCGTGAGCCGCGTCGATGTGTGGATAGCCAGTCGCCGCTGAAGGCGATAAACCAGTCGCGATCACGGTCGCGTGAGCAAGGGAGTCAGGCATGTCGTTCGACAACGGTTCGGTCATAGTCGGGGGAGCGCGTACGCCGATGGGGCGCCTTCTCGGCTCCCTGTCTTCCTTCTCGGCCACAGATCTCGGCGGGGTCGCGATCGCAGGGGCCCTCGAAAAGTCGGGTGTCTCCGCCTCCGAGGTGGAGTACGTGATCATGGGTCAGGTGCTACAGGCGGGTGCGGGCCAGATGACGGCGCGTCAGGCAGCAATCAACGCGGGCATTTCGATGGACGTCCCATCGCTCACGATCAACAAGGTCTGTTTGTCGGGTATCGACGCCATCGCGCTCGCCGACCAACTCATCCGCGCTGGCGAGTTCGACTGCATCGTGGCGGGCGGCATGGAGTCGATGACGAATGCTCCGCACCTGCTCATGGGTTCGCGCACCGGCGTCAAGTACGGCGACTGGACGATGGTCGACTCGATGGCCTTCGATGCGCTCACGTGTGCGATTGACGAGTGCGGCATGGGGGAGAGCACTGAACGTGCGAATGCCCGCTACGACCTCACCCGCGAGGACCAGGATGCGTTCTCGGCCGCCTCGCATCAGCGCGCTGCCCGCGCCCAGGAGGCGGGCATCTTCGCGGCCGAGATCGCTCCGGTTGCCGTGGCGCAGCGCAAAGGCGATCCGATCATGGTGACCGAAGACGAAGGGATCCGCGCCGACACGACAGCAGAGGGCCTCGCCAAGCTTCGCCCCGCATTCGCCAAGGACGGCACCATCACGGCGGGCAGTTCTTCGCAGATATCGGACGGCGCTGCGGCCGTTGTGGTCATGAGCCGGCGCAAGGCTGCTGAACTCGGTTTGACCCCGCTGGCGGTTATTGGCTCACATGGAGTGGTGGCCGGGCCCGATGCCTCGCTCCAGGAACAGCCTGCCAATGCCATCAAGAAGGCTTGCGCCCGTGAGGGCATTGCGGTTTCCGATCTCGACCTGCTCGAGATCAACGAGGCCTTTGCTGCGGTTGGCGTGGTCTCGATGCGGGCGCTCGGCGTCGACGCCAGCATCGTGAACGTCAATGGTGGGGCCATCGCACTCGGCCACCCGGTCGGCATGTCAGGAGCGCGCATCGTCCTGCACCTAGCGCTGGAATTGCAGAGGAACGGCGGCGGCACGGGAGCTGCGGCCCTATGCGGCGGAGGCGGTCAGGGCGACGCCCTCCTCATCCGAGTCCCGTCCTAACCCCCACCCCGTTCATTTCACCCAGATTCCGGGCGGGATGAACGAAAGGCGCTCATTAAACGCTCGATTCGTTCATCTCGTCCGGCCTTGGAGCGGAGCTCAGATCTCCTGATTCGTCGGCACCATAACGAGGTCGCGGATCGTCACGTGGCGCGGCTGACGAAGCATGAACAGCACTGCGTCCGCGACGTCCTCCGACCTCATTCCGCGACCGGCTGCCACCTCTTGCTCGATCGACGAGTCATCGCGATTCACCCCCCAAAGTTCGTTGAGGACGATGCCCGGGGCGACTGAGCCTAAGCGCACTCCGGTGCCGGTGAGCTGCTGCCGAGTACCGTGCACGAAGGTCTGCACGGCATGCTTCGATGCCGAGTAGATCGGCTCCCACGGGATCACCTGGTGACCGGAGACGGAGCTAGTCACGACGATGTCGCCTGCGCCTTGGGCAATGAATGTCGGCAGGGCCGCATGCACGCCGTGCATGACCCCGAGTACGTTCGTCGTGACAATCTCGGTCACGCGCTCGGGCCCCACCTCCCACCCGCGATCCGGCAGATACAAGCCGGCGTTGGCCAAGAGGACATCGAGCTGACCGAAGGACTCGATCGCCCGCTCGACGGCTTGCCCGGCGGTGGAAGGCTCGGCGACGTCGCCCGCCACGATGACCGGCTCGGTAGTCAGGGAAGGTGCGAGGGCCTCGAGTCGCTCACGGTTGCGGCCGACGATGACGAGCCGCATGCCTGCGGCATCCATTGCGAGGGCGCATGCGCGGCCGATGCCTGAGCTGGCACCGGTGACGATTGCGACTGGCGACGACGAGTGAGCGGTCATGTCTAGGTCTCCTTGCTTGCGGCAGCCGCGAGTAGGCCTCGTCGATACTGCTCGTCGGGACGGTTCTCGATGCGATCGACATGGTGGCTGGGGAGAAAAGCGGGGCCGCCGGCTGCGAGTGAACCGGAGATAATGCGAGCCACTTTCACGACCATAGTCGTGATCTGGAGGGCTTCGTCCGGCGACGATGCGAGGACGAAGAGTCCGTGGTTGGCAAGGTAGATGACCCGGGGCCCAGTGCCCTCCTCGGCGATGAATCCCCGAACTGCTTTGCGCACTGCTCGGGCGAGGGGCACGCCGGGGTCGATGTACGGGAGGAGCAACTGCCGCCTCCCAAGCACGACGATCATGTCAGGGAACAGCGCGCCGCCGACGAGGAGCTCGGGTGAGGTGGAGCACAGGATTGCGTTGACCGCGGTCGGATGCGTGTGCGCGACCACCTGAGCGTGAGTCTCGTCGTAGAGGACGGAATGGAGGATCGCCTCAACGGACGGCATCCGCGGGCTGGTGCCACCGCCCACCACTGATGCCCGGTAGGCCGCCGCGGTCACATCGTCACTGACGTTCTCCTGGTCAAGCAGCGGGGAGATGACCTGACGATCGACGAGGAGCAGATCACGATCGATCATCGTGGCCAGCGAGCAGCCACTGGCCTTGATGATCATGTGGGAAGTGCCGCTCTCCGGGTTGTCGTCCCGTGACGACACATTGCCCTCGGCACTAAGGACGAGGTCTCGGGTGGGGTCGCCGAGCGCATTGCAGAGGCGGAGGAGTTCCGAGTGTGCTGTGGTCATGACAATTCCGATCGTCGGGCGGCAAGGCGGGCCTGGCGCAGGGTCTCGAAGACGCCGACCGCCACGGCCTGAATGCACAGGTTGCCGATGCTCGTGGCCTCGGCGGGTCCGGTGACGACGGGCAGCCCCGTAACCTCCCTCGTCAGGTTGACGAGGGGCTGGATCTGCGAGCCGCCACCGATCATGCGGATCTCGGTGAACGCCTGTCCGGTGAGTCGGCTTGCATCTTTGATCGAGCTGTCGAACGAGTTCGCGAGGCTTAAAAGGATGAGCCGGACGAGGTCAACGCGGCCGAGGTCCTGCGGGTCGCCGCACGTGCGCTGATACAGGTCCGCGATTCGACCGGGCATGTTCCCCGCTTCGATGAGGCTGGGGTGGCCCGGGTCGATAGTGCCCGCGAGGCTCGCGCCGCCGGCTGCCGACACCTCTCCGAGTAGGGCAGCGCGCAGTTCCGGCACAGTCTGCGCGCCCGGGTCTTCCTCCAGCCACGTGCGCAGGCACTCCTCGAGTAGCCAGGTGCCGCTCAGGTTTCGCACGAAGATTGTCGAACCCCCGACGCCCTGCTCGTTAGTGAAGCCGGTGTTCATCGCCTCAAGAGAGAGGACGGGTCCTTGGGTGCTGCAGCCGACGAGGGCCCAGGTGCCGCACGAGATAACCGCGATGCCATCGCCAGGGTCGCAGACAGTGGCGAAGGCGCTCGCGGTGTCGTGTGATGCGCCCCGAATCACCGGGATTGGTCCGTGCGAACGGGCGCGAGGGTCGTGCATGCCGAGCCGCTCGTTGATTGCGGGGAGGGTGACCCCGGCCGGCGACCCGGCGTCGACAAGGTTGGGGAGCGCGGCTGACGCAATGCCGAGGCGGTCGGTGAGATCGTGCGCCCATTCGCCGGTCTGCTGGTCGAGGAGGCCGGTTGTCGATGCGATCGTGCGCTCGGCACCGATGGTGCCGGTGAGCCAGTAGGTCCAAAGGTCGGGGGTGAGGAGCACGCTGGGGCTCCCGGTGAGAAGCCCGGCCCGAGCGTCGCGGATGAGTTGGAAGCAGGTGTTGATGGCCATCTCGGTGATGCCCGTGCGCGCGTAGGCCTCCGCAGCGCTCACTCGCTCATTGGCAATTGCGACGATAGCCGGATCACTCGCGCGGTAGTTCCTGACGGGGACGACGAGCGCGCCGCCTGCATCGATGAGCCCATAGTCGACACCCCAGGAATCGACGCTGATGCCCTCGACCCGCCCGCCCATCGCAGCGACCTCACCGATGGCGCGCGCGATCCCGGCGAGGGTCTGCTCGAACAGCTCGTCTGTGTCCCAGCACAGGATGCCAGCGATGGTCACCGGTTCATTCTGAAAGCGGTGTACCTCAGCAAGGATGAGCCCGCGCGGCGTGAAGGTGCCGAGCACGACTCGGCCGCTCTGCGCACCGAGGTCGACGGCAATGAAGTGTCGCGAATCAGTCATAGGTCTCGAGGTTTGATCATCGGTCAGCCGGCGTGATCAGATTGCCGTGTAGCCGCCGTCGAGGACGACCGACTGCGCGGTCAGGTATCCCGATTCGGGGGAGGCGAGGAAGCGGACGAGGCCGACGAGGTCGGCGGGCTCGCCCATTCGCCCGGCAGGGATGAGTCCCTGCCACTGACCGGCGAGGTCAGGATTGGCGTCCATAAATTCGCGGGTCATGTCCGAGAGCATGTAGCCGGGTTCGACTGCGTTCACGCGGATGCCGGACGCTGCCCACTCGACGCCGAGCGACTTGGCGAGCATGCTCACAGCGGCCTTCGATGCGTGGTACGAGGCCTGGAATTGCGGGACGTTGACGATCCGCGCTGACATTGATGAGATGAGGATGATGGAGCCACGCAGGTCGGCGTCAGCGGCTTGGGCGGCATGCAAGCGGTTCGCAAATGACTGACACGCGTAGAAGGTCCCGTTGAGGTTGATGTCGAGGACGCGTTGCCAATCATCGGGTGTCACCTTCGCACTCTCGCCCCAGATAGTGATGCCCGCTGCCGTGACAAGGGTCGTCGCAACTCCTATCTGCTCCTGAACCGCGCCGAAGGCGGCCTCGACCGCACTCGCGTCGCGGACATCGGAGATGATGCCAGCTGCGGGGACGGAGAATTCGGTGGCCACTGCTGCTGCGGTCGCGGCCACGTCGGGCAGGACGTCAAGCAAGCCGATGCCCGCACCGTTTGAGGCGAGGTCACGGGCGATCGCTAGGCCCAGACCCCGTCCGCCGCCGGTGACGATCGCAGTGGTGCCTCGAAGGTCGATGGGCATGTGCATCCTCACTTGGGGCGTGATGGGGGTGATCATGACGTCACAGGTGGAACCTAGGGCCAATGGCGAGGTGGATCAAGGGGTTCACGGCCCAACACGTCACTCATCGGTGCATCGAGGCGTGGGATCCACTTTTCGCAGACTATTTCACCCCGCTCACCGTTTCGCGAATGAGGGGAGCGCGGCCTCAATAACTCGCTAGGTCAATCCATCGCAGGCCGGTAACCGAACCGAAACTCCGATCTGTTGAGACAACCTCCCAACCATGGGCGATCGCCACGGCTGCGACGACCGAGTCGAAGGCACCCAACGTCGAAGTCTGCGACCAGATGCGCAAGCCTTCGAGCACATCGCGGGTGTTGACCACGGTAAGTGGTCCAAGGAGCTCGGCGAAGCGCTCCGCTTGCGCGAAGGCGTCAGCGCGGTCACGGCGACGAGACCTCACGTGCGCATATTCCTGCAACACCTCCGGCGTGGTGGTCGCACTGACACGAGACGCAACGACATCGCGCAGGAGCCGGACCGCCGGCTCACGAAGCGGGTGATCTGCCCCAGTTGCGTACACCAGGACCGATGTATCAAGGACGAGCATCAGGAGTCCGGAAATCGTGAGCCACGAATTTCATCGAGTTCGAGGGCCAAATCTGCGGGCTTCGGCACCGACATCGGGCCGTCAGCGAGAATCGCGTCGAGTAATGCGGCTTTGCGGATATCGGTACCTGTCCACATGTGATCGACTGCCTCACGGATCAAGGCCCCGACACTGCGCCCCTGCGCCTTTGCCCGCTGGGTCAGCCGGTCGTACTGCTCCTCATCGAGCAGGATTTGCAGGCGGTGGGACATCGGCATACGCCTACAGTAGCGTGTGTAGGTTTCACGAGCTGGTGCTCTCGCGCCCCTAGTCGTCATCCTCGGGGATGTCATCGGGCATGGAGAAGGCGGCCATCGGCGAAAGGTCAGCGCGGAAGGCCATCATCGAGTCGTCGATGGACTTGTAGGCGTTGCGCGTGCCCTTGCCCGATGGCCGGTACTTGGCGGTCTTCATGCCCATGGACTCGCCCTGCCACGCCGCGTCGTCGGCGCCGATGAACTGGAAGACCCACTGATAGGCAGAAATCTGCTCCTCGACAAGGGCACGGACCTGCTCGAACCGGTACTCGCTGCTCGAGTTCTCCTGACCGTCCGTGACGACGACGAAGAGCACCCGGCCGGGGCGCTCTGCCTCATCGATCGACGCGAGATCGGCGCCCGTTTGCTTGATTTCGATGCCAGCTGCATCGAGGAGACGGGTCATGCCTCGTGGCTCGAGCAGGTAGGTCACCGGCTCAGTGCTCATTCGCACCACGGTGTCGATCTCGGTGTCGAACTCGACGAGGGTGACCGTGAGCTTGCCGGGCAGGGCGAACTGTCTGGCCAACAGTTCGTTGATGCCCCCTTGGGCATCGGTCTGAACGGACCCCATGGATCCGGACCGATCGACGAGCAGGGTCAGGTGGGTGTAGTCGGCGTTTGTCATGGGACTCCCCTGTCAGCAGTTGGTGGCACGAAGGACCTATCGGTCCATCCGTCATGCATGAGCATCCTCGGGGGGTCTGACATTGGGGACTCTCCGCCCCAACGGAGGATGCTCCGCTCATCACCGTTGATCGCCGCTGGCCTCAGCATCGCCGGCGGCAGCGGTTCCGCCGTCATGGCGGCCGCGGAAAGCAGGCAACCGACGCCTTCGACGGGTCCGGTATGGCGCAGGTGGCTGGCAATCCACTCGCGGGGGTCTCGAGCTACAACGGAACGTTCTCTGGCCCGGCCCTGGTCGCCAGGCCAGGCCAGGCGACAGACTCCACCTGACGCTGCAGAACCGCCTCGACACCCCATCGAACCTGCACTTTCACGGGCTCCATGTATCCCCGCGCGGCCACCGGGACAACGTTTTCCTTGACATCCCGCCGGGCTACAACTTCCGGCACAACGTCCAGATTCCAGCGGATCACCCGTCTGGGCTCTACTGGTACCACCCGCATCCGTGACCGTCAGCGGCCCACGACTCGATTCGGTCGCGCTGCCAGAGGTGATGGCGGCAATCCCGGAGCATCTTGAAGGTCCAGTGGCCCAGCGGCGCGTGCTGACCTTAGGCTCAACGACGCGTACGCCGCCGCCAGACTTCTGGTTCGATAATGTTCCCTATCAGAACATCACGACGGAGAACGTCTTCACGGTGCGCGTTGGCACGACCGAGGACTGGATTCTCAAGAACACCAATGTTGCGCCCTTCAGCAGATCGGTTGAGAATCACCCATTCCATATCCACGTGAACGGATGCACGGTCGTTGATCATGGGGCCTTCGATCCATTGACCGGCGCGATCCTCACGCGCATCACGTCGTACCCCCGAACGGAAATGGACACGCTCAATATCTCCCCCGGGCAATGGGTCCGCATCCGAATCCATTTCGCCGACTACGTGGGCCGCACGGTGTTCCACTGCCACGTTCTCTCGCATGAAGATCTCGGCATGATGGGCGTCATCGACATCGTCGACGCTGATGGAAATGGGGCAGGAGTCGGACAACTGCTCCCGACGCAGACAGGGCACAGCCACTGAATTGATCGTCACCTATGTTCGAGCGCGAACTCCCAGTTGACGTCAGTCGTGACGGCAGTGCCAGCCTCGTCCGTCAGCGTGATGCGCCCAGGGACGTCCGTCTCAATAGTGACGACCCGGCCGAAGCCATCCGGAGTGAACGCGACACCTTGGACAGTTCGGAGCGAAACCGGCGTAGCGGCGTCGAACTCACGTGCAGTTGAGATCCCGAGGTCCAAGAGAGGCCGACTGCGCGCAGCGAGTAGGCCGTCGTGGAAATGGGAATGAACGTCCTCGATGCCCATTCGCCCGGTGAACCGACCGGACCAGGGCGGTTGGGTGCGGCCGCCGTTGGAGATCCACAGCAGCGTCGCCGGAAATGAGGTGATGTCCTTGAGTGAGAACCATACGAAGCCGTTGAACACCGCAGCGGACCAGCCGATTGGACCGGCGTCAACGTCGTTCACGAGCATGACGAGATCCTCGTGGCCGGGCGGCGTCGGATACCGTGAGATATCGAGGGAGCCACCGGCCTCGAGCGGTATTGCCTCGAGACTGTCGAATGTCGCACCCGGGCGCAGGATCTGGGTCTCGCCGATCGTGGGATCTGAGAACACGCCCGGGTAGACGGACGACCATCGCATCGGACTGGTGCTGATCCGTGCGCTCGCCGGGGACTGGCGGCTGAAATCGAGGATCGGGTGGGTGCCGTAGTTGAAGGCACCTGAGAGGCCGCGGATCACGATCTCCTGGTAGAGCACGGTCTGTCCATCGCGGACGCTCACGGTCTTGTCGAATGAGCCGCCCGAATCACCGGCGCCTAGGTGAAGGGTGACGGCTTGCTCGCTCGACGATGAGAGCGCCCACTCGCCGCTGGCAGGCTCGCCATGGGCGGGGCCGTCGGGCTGCGGGCCGAATGGGAGGCAGAAGAAGTCACCGCGCAGTATGTCGAGTAGCGGACCGACCCCGGGAATCTCGCCGGGGTGCCAGGGAGCGAGGGAGTAGGGATCGGCGGATGCGCTGCCGGAGGTGAAGACGACTGGCGCGATGTGCGCGCCGGCGAGCGTGACGGAGGCGGTGACCGAATCACTGCGGACCGTGACGGACGTGGCGCCATGGACCTCATCCTTTGCGTCAGACATCCCTGCTCCTATTCATTGATCTGGTGATGTGCATTCAGCGCGGGGAGGATCGTGTTGGTCTCGCGGCAGAATGATCGCATGGTCGACGTCTTCGTTATCGCCGGTGCTGCAGGCAGCGGCAAGACCACCTTCGGCCGCGCCCTCGCGAAGCGCCTCGCGATACCGCTCCTAGACCTTGACGAGGTGACGGCCCCGCTTGTCGCGGCGTTCCGGGCTGCCCATCCCGGGCTTGATGAGGCCGAGGCGCTCACGGCGGTGCGAGACGACCGCTACCGGGACTTGCAGCGTGCCGCGGTGATGGCGACTTCGACTGGTCGGTCAGTGATCGTGACGGCTCCGTTCACCTACGAGATCTCGTCGTCTGAGCGCTGGCAGGGCTTTTCCTCTGGCTTCGATTCGGCCGCGACTGTCCGGCTCATCTGGCTCGAGGTCACTCCCGAAGAGCGGTTGCGACGGATGCGTGCGCGGGGGGCGAGCCGTGACTCACGGCTGACGACAGCGAGCGCTAGTGCCGTCCAACTGCCCGCGTCGGTCCCGCCGGTGGTCGGGCACCTGAGCCTTGACGCGCATGTGACGAACGAGGAAAAGATCCGCATCACAATGTCTCATTTTGGTAACGCTTCATCCGCGTCGTAGACACTCATTCTTCACGGCTGTTATCTTGCCAGCATTCGTGACAACGATTACCTTTACCGTTGTTTCACCAAACGATGAACGGACGATGAATCCTTCGGCGAGTGACTTGATTGTTTGAGCCAAGGCGTGACAACGATTACCGCACCGTTCAACTCACCAGAATTACTGAGGATCGAAGGGGAGGACCACACGTGCACACGCTCATCGTGAATCCCAACCCCATCTTCGATCGCACCATCACCGTTGTCGAACTCGTCCCCGGGGCGGTCATCCGAACCCTTGACGTTGAACTGACCGCTGGAGGCAAGGGCATCAACGTGGCCCGGGTCCTGCGCGCACTTGGTCGGCGCGCACCCATGGTCATCCCGGTCGGTTCCGATGACCACGCGCGCTACGAGTCGCTACTGGCGGGCGAGGGCGCCGAATTCACTGCCGTGGAGGTACCCGGTGGAGTGCGCACGGCGAGCATCTACCTCGAGGAGCGCAGCAATCGCGTCACTGTCGTCAACGACGCTGGCACCGACATGGCGATGTCGGATTGGGAGCGGGTTCGCGATGCGGTCCGCAGCAGTGTCGCCTCCGGCGACCTCGTTCTGTGCATGGGCAGCTTCCCTCCCGGGCTGCCGGTGTCGGCGCTCGGTGATCTCATCGACGATGTCCACGCGGCGGGCGGGCGGATCCTCGTTGACAGTGCGCCCCAATGGCTTGCCGCCTCCCTCACTCATCGACCTGACATCATCACCCCGAACCTCGACGAGGCCGAGGCAGCGCTTGAAGGCGGTGCCGCCCACGTCATGGATTCGGGCGACCTTGCCGTGGAGACTGTTCGACCACGTGCGGAGCGCGCAGCCCTCAAGCTCCGCGATCGTGGCGCCGCACACGCCCTCGTCACCGCAGGCTCCGCCGGAGTCGCCGTGGCCGGTGCATTCGGCGTGACCTGGGAGCCGGCGTACCCGGTGCGGTCCGTGAGCACGGTTGGGGCAGGCGACTCCTTCGTTGCAGGCCTTGCCTTCGCCTTGGCGCAGGTAGGCGACGAGGGTCGCGACCCTGATTGGGGCCAAGCCGACTGGGGCCCTGCCGTGCGCTTCGGGGTGGCCGCCGCCGCGGCGTCCTGCGAACTCGTTCGTGCAGGCGGTGCGAAGGCCGACCGAATCCGTGAGATCCTCGCCGACCTCGACGAACGTCACCGCACCGGAGAACAGGCGAGCCCTGCGCGACGCCCTGTCGCGGCTGGGGCGGCGGCATCATGAGCCCGAGCCCCGTGCGACTTCGTGACGTCGCACTCGCTGCCGGAACGAGCACGAAGACGGCCTCGCGCGTCATCAACGGCGACGCCCGCGTCGCGACCGACACCCGCCAGCGCGTGCAGGAGGCCGTCGATCAACTCGGCTATCAGGTCGACCTCATGGCGAGGTCCCTGCGCAAGGGGGTCGATGACACCGTGGGCATCGTCGTGCCAACGATCGGTGACCCCTTCTTCGCCAAGGCCATCGAGGAGATCGAGCAGATGGCGCTTCCGCGTGGCATCAACCTCCTCGTGGCGAGCAACTCCCGGGACCCCAAGTCCGAGCGGAAGGTGGTCGACGGCCTGTTGGCCCGTCGCGTGTCGGGACTCATCATCACCCCGTTCTCGACCGACTACTCCTTCCTCGAGCGGGTCGCCACGCCGGTGGTCTTCCTCGACCGCCACCCGGAGGGCATGAACGTCGGAGCAGTCATCGTCGATGACGAGGGCAGTGCCCACCGCATCGTCAGGCATCTGGCCGCCTTCGGACACCGCCGAATCGCGCTCCTTACCGACGACCTCACGATCGAGACATCCCGGCTGCGGCGCGAGGGCTACGTCCGCGCAATGCTCGAACTCGACCTTCCGATCGAACCGGAGCTTCAGGCAACCTGGTGCGTCGATGCGGCCCAGGCCGAGGCATGCACGAACGACATGCTTGATCTTGATCGTCCCCCAACTGCCATCTTGAGTGCCAGGTCCGAAACCTCACTGGGCGTCGTCAGAGCCCTGCACCTGCGCCAGCGCACCGACATCGCATTCGCCTCCTTCGGCGACTTCGCGACCGCCGACGTCCTGAGCCCGGCTATCACCGTCATCGACCACGATCCCCGGACCCTCGCTCGCCGTGCGATGGAACTGCTGAGCGAACGGCTCGATGGCGCTCCTGCGAATCCTGACGACATCGTCGTCCCGGTCGAGCTCATCGCGCGTGGGTCCGGAGAGCTCGCGCCATTGAGGGCGGCATCATGAGCGGGAACCGCGTGATCCGCGAGGTCTTCATCGGCGTCGATGTCGGCACGACGACGACGAAGGCGGTCGCGCTTGACGAGTCGGGCGCACTCGTCGGAAGTGACAGTGCGCCGACCCGGTGGGACATCGGCGTCAACGGTGAGGTCCAGACCAACATTGATCGGCTCGTCGACACCGTGATCGAGGTGCTCGTGAGGGCTGCTGTCTCCGCGGGAGCCGGCACGCGGGTCGCGGGGATCGGCATCACCGGGATGGCAGAGGTCGGCGTGGTTGTCACGCCCGATGGCGATGCGACCACCCTCGCTATGGCCTGGTACGACCAACGCGGGGCTGAGGAACTCGCAGCACTGCCGCAGTCCTTCCTTGACGAGTTCAGCGCTGTCACGGGACTCGCTGCCAAGGCGGAGTGCTCATTCGCCAAACTCCTCTGGCTCAGGGCGCATGGCGGGCCCCAACTCGCTGGCATGCAATGGCTCAATGCCTTGGAGTACATCGCATGTCGACTGACCGGCGTGCGGGCGAGTGAGCCATCCCTCGCATCGCGGACCGGCCTGCTCGATCAGGCGATCATCGGCCCTTGGCTAGGTGCGCTTGACCTCATCGGCGCCACTGCCGAGTTCCTCCCCGGGCTCGTCAACGCCGGCACGAGCCTTGGCCCGGTCCTGTCGAGTGCGCCTGTTGAACTCAGGGGAGCAGCCGTCACTGTGGCAGGCCACGACCACCTCGTCGGCTCGGTTGGTGCAGGAGCCGTTGGTGGCGATGATCTTTTTGACTCGTGCGGCACAGCCGACGTCATCCTGCGCACCGTGCCGCGGACGCTTTCGAACGCAGACAGAAGCCACCTCGTCGGCCGCGGGCTGAGCGCGGGTCGGCACGTCCTCGCCGGTTCCACCGCGATCCTCGGGGCAACCCGCTCCGGCCTCGTGCTCGGTCGCATCATGTCGATGGTTGGAGCCGAAGACCGGGCAGCGCGGCAACAACTCGCTGACACATGGCGACCAGACCGCGAGCCATCTGCGCGCGTGATCGTGTCCGAGCCGCCTGGCTGGACCAACGAGGTGACTGTTCGCCTGCGCGACGATGCAACGCCGACCGATGTGTGGGGGGCTGCCACCGAATATGTCCTTGCCCAGACAGCGGAACTCCTTGAAGCGGTTGCGGAGGTGGCAGGGCCGTATCAGACTGCGATTGCCGCTGGAGGGTGGGTGCAGATGAAAGGGGTGTACCGCGGCAAGGCACAGGTCATGCCCGGGTTGATCGTCAGCGATATCGAATTTCCCGGTGCTATGGGAGCGGCCATGTTCGCCGCCCAGGCCGCCGGGTTTGCGTCCGGCCCACTCACGTCTTCGGTTCCATCGAACGCTCAACTCACCCAATAGCCAGTTCAGCCAAAAAATAAGGAGTGCATTGATGAGTCCCACTGCGACACAGGAGAACGCCGGCACGCTCGCCGCGATCGCGGACGCCGACGGAACCCTGGCGATCATCGCAATGGACCAGCGCAACACCCTGCGCCGGATGTTCACTGCGGTCGGGGTCGAGGCCACGATCGACGACCTGCG
>CAMAWO010000038.1 GCA_945861925.1 Bifidobacterium breve
CCATAGGTGCCATGAATTCTTCCCACAGCAACTCCCCCGGAGTCACCGGGGCCAGCAATGCGACCGTCTTCGCCATCTCTCGTCCTCCTTCTTACTGTCTAGTGATAGTCGACGATCTCGACGTCCGCGGGACCTGCCGGAGTCCATCGGAAGCACACACGCCACTGATCGTTGACGCGGATGCTCATCTGCCCCTTTCGACTGCCCTTCAGCGCCTCGAGTCGATTGCCCGGAGGCACTTTCAAGTCATCGAGCCGACCGGCAACCTCCAGTTGTCTGAGCTTGCGTCTCGCGACCGCCTCGACCGCCATGAACCGGCGAACGCGCTGCCCCGCTGCCAGCCGCTGGGTATCCTTGTCGGCGAACGAGACGATCACACCTGCAATAGTAACGCCTCGCATTACTATTAGCAAGCACACCGTCGCGCAATGCGGGAATGGCCGCACGGACAGACGGGCAGTCAGCTGGCCTGAGTGGCGGAGCCCTGGTCACGTCCTGTCAGGCGGCACTGTTGCGTTGACGGATTGGGCGGTATTGGGGCACTGCCGCTTTGATGGATCGCAGTCATGCGGCAGGGTGACGTGATGAGACGCAACAGTGCCTCTCAGGGACATCCCGATGCAACTCGCACGGTCGCTACGGAAATGTCTGGTGATTCAGGTTGGACCTGATCCAGGATCGCGGCCGCGAGGATCGTGCCGTCATTGAGAATTGATTCCACAACCTGGCCCAAGGCCGCCGCGGCGATCGCGCGTGCCGGCCCGGCTGGGGTGAACAAGGCCATGTTTCGACGCGCGACCGCGCGATCCATCACCCCCTGCAGCGTGGCCAGGTTAAGTGCGTCCATGCTGTTGACGTCGACACCGTCTTCGGCCCGCATGGGCGCGATTTCTGCGAGGAGTTCGTCGGCAAGGCCATACTTCCTTGCGACTCTCGGCGGCCCAGGAAGCGGCTCGGGCTGGCGGCGCTTGAGGTCGACCATCTACCTAGTTCCGCAGCCCAGCACCGCAATCCCACGCGGACTCCAGCTCCTTGGGCAGGGAAACTGCAGTCGCGCCCGGATATAAGCAGGTAAGAGATTCTGAGATACCCGCCAGGCCCACTCCCCCGAGCCTTCGGGCGAACTTGCGGTGTACCAACGAGCCTCACACCGTTGACGTAGATGACCACGTCCACCGCGTCCACCACGACTACGAGGAGCTGCCGTCCACGACCATGGGCACCGGCGAAGGAACCTGACACCTTCGTACAACTACATTTTCTGCTGACTTACCGCTGACTTACTCCTTGCAGCGGCGTCAGAAAACGTGCAAAACGGGCACAACATGTCCGGTTCGACAGTTATGCCCGTTTTGTCCAGTAGCGGGGAGAAAGTGAGGATGCACGACCATCGGGTTGCGTGCTCGGCGACATGTCCTCACGATACGTCATTTCTGCACCCCCTACTGCACCCCTCTCGGGGTGCGACCCCGCATCCCCCGCGCACACATTCGAGGCAAGAACGGCCTTGAGGAGTAGCGATGTGCTCATGCGCTCCCCCAGATGCTTGGCGCTATCAGGCGCTGATTGGACCCTAGCACCAGGACTCTGGACTTGTCTCCACATGCAAAGTCGTATCTACAAAATTAAAGATTTCCGCATTTGTGGGTAAGGAACTCGCGGCCCGGGGACGTCACCATGGAAGGACCCTTCGGCTATTGCCTTGTGAGTTCGCTGGAAGTAGGAGAACTCCCCCTAGCCACGGGAGGGAAGTCGAGTATCGCTGATGCTTTAAGGCCACCTATACACCCATTCGTTTGTCTTCCGAGTCAGATTCTCAGGGTGAAATAGACCTATGTGCCACGTCTACCATCAATGGGGCTGCGGAGCTTGCAATCACCAAAGCGTTGAGAAACATGGGGCGAACAGACATCCGAATCCACGACCTTCGACATGCGGGCCAAGTTCTTGCAGCGCAGTCCGGCGCTACCCTCGCCGACCTCATGGCCCGGCTCGGCCACAGCAGCGTGAATGCCGCCATGAAGTACGCCCATGCCGCTGGCTATCACGGGCGCCAGGTCGCTGATCGCATGGATGCCGTTCGACTCACTGGTGTATGACGTCTTCAGGCCAGCTTTGGTTAACTCACAGGCAGCGACTCGTCCACCATGCGAAGAGCCCGCTCCCGAAACTGCTTCGGATACTGACGTGGCATAGCCGCATCCTCCTATAAGAAGCGGAGCTAAACCCAGAGCGATTCAGTCAGTGCTCACCGACATTCGCAATAGAGGCACGAAGGACGTGTTCTTTTTAGTGTGTGACGGACTCAAAGGCCTGCCAGAAGTTGTGGGCAACGTGTGGCCGCTCACGACGGTGCAAACCTGCATCATCCATTTGATCCGGGGATCATTCCGGCTCGCGTCCAAAAAATACTGGGACGAACTCAAACGCGATCTGAAGCCTATTTATACGGCTCCCAGTCCGGATGCTGCTCGGAACGCCTTCGACACGTTGAAAGAAAAGTGGGGCGCCAGATACCCTGCGATCATCAGACTGTGGGGGAACGCGTGGGAAGAATTCATCCCCTTCCTCGACTACGACGTCGAGATCAGGAAAGTGATTTGTTCGACAAATGCGATCGAAAGTTTGAACGCCCGCTACCGTAGAGCCGTGAAAGCACGAGGGCATTTCCCGACCGAGGGTACAGCATTGAAATGCTTGTATCTCGTAACACGATCTCTCGACCCGACAGGTAAGGGCCGAGTGAGATGGACAATGCGTTGGAAGCCAGCTCTTAACGCATTCGCTATCACCTTCGCAGACCGATTCCCGGCAGCCGAATCGAACGATGGACTGCAATTTGACTGGCCTCGGATAAAGACCGGATCCTCGGCGCTTCTCACCTCGGCGCAGCCGTTGACTCGCGTTCCACAAGTCGCATAGGCTCCCTCACCGTATCCTGGATCTGGTCTGTTCGCCCGTGCGCCATTAGGAGCTCCACAGCGCGAGCGCCGAGTTCGCGCAGAGGCATCTGCACCGTGGTTAATGCGGGATACAGGTACTCGGCGAGGGCTAGGTCATGAACCGCCACCACGCTCAAGTCCTCTGGGATGCGAATACCGCGCCGTTCAGCTGCCTTGAGGGCGCCGATCGCCAAGGCAAAGTTTGCAACAAATACAGCAGTGGGCCTGGCAGACGATTCGGCGATCTCGTTGAAGGCAGCGAAACCTCCCGACGGTGTGTAGTCAGCACTCGCCATCAACAAGCTCTCTGCACCTTCGCCGCTCTTCTTCATGGCCGCTAAGTATCCCTGGCGACGTCTCCGGGCCGTGTCCGCACCAGAAGGGCCGCCGATCATTGCGATTGAGCGATGGCCAAGGTCGAGGAGGTGGCGAACCGCTACCTGAGCCGCCCGGTTGTCATCAAGAACGACATATCGACTGCCATCTCGGTCGCGACGATTCACGAACAGATAAGGCATCGCCGCGGCCTCAAATCTGGCCTGCTCCGACTTCTTCAAAGAACCACCGGCAAGCAGAACACCATCAACTCGGCCGGACCCAAGCAGGTCCAAGTATGTTTGCTCAGACCGCCCGACAACTTCGTCGGTGCCCGTTACAACTACGCAGCCGGCGAGCGACGCAGCCGCTTCCGCTCCCGCGATTATCTCTGAATAGACCGGGTTTGCGAAGTCTGGGATGAAGAGGCCAATCGCACCGACTTTCGAGGTGCGGAGTGTGCGGGCGGCGGCGTTAGGTCGGTAGTCGAGCGCACGAACCGCCGCCACGACTCGTTCGCGCGTGTCGGCCTTTATCCGTAACCTGTCATCGTTATTTATTACTCGTGAGACTACAGACGGATCGACACCCGCTCGCTGAGCAACATCGATGATCGTTACTCGCTTGCTTCCAATGGTTTTCTGACGCGGAGTCATCGGGCGAACGGATCTCGCGCGTCGCCCGAAGCCATGGAATCGTAGAGTGAGTCCACTAGAACGAGAGTCTGCAAATTCTTCTCCAGTCGCTTCGAGGCTGGATCCCCACCCTGTTTACCTAGTTCTGAAGCTAGGTCAACGGTCGCGCTCAGGCGTCCGGAAGGCGCTTGGTTACGGGGTAAGGGATGCATCCGTCAGTGGGTAAGAAGATACTCCTTTAGTCCAATGTCTCGGGGGGCGCCCAGCGGGTAGTTGTAAAGAAGTCCCAGAGTGCCCCGGATCGCAGAGCCAGTCCCTTCAACCCGAAAGCTCACCTTTCATTCGCTGGTGCTGTCACTACTCTAATTTTAACGAGTCCGACCGCACCGTTTCGGAACTTCAAGATGCTCGCCGTCCTGGTTTAGCCCCTCGCTGCTTGGCTCTCCCGGAGCGCGACCGGCGCGAAGACTGGAACCGGATTGCCCACGATGCGGCGCACCAAGCCTAGACATTTAATGGAGTGGATAAGAAGGTCGAGCTCTGGCGACGCCACCAGCCACGGTCACGCCTTCCAATCCGCCTTGATCTAAACATCAAAAGAGATGGGCGTTACCAGGCCTATCCATCTGAGATCTGCAATCTCCAGCGCAGCCGCGATACCTTCATCGAATCGCACTTGTTGTTGAACTGCAAACTTGATGTTCCTCGCCTCACTCTCGGCAGCGAGCGTTCGACCCTCAGAAAGTCGAGCGCAAAACGGCCGTTGACACAAAAAGTCCTTTCCCGGAGCAAAATCCGCTCGAACCAGCTCGGGCTGCGCCGACGGGACCACGGGAATTTCGTCAACTCCGACCAACTTGTCGTTGAGCAGAGATCCCATGGAGTCACAGACGTGAATGATGCCGTGTCTCTACGCGACGCCCTTCGCGCGAGAAACATCAAAGTCTTAGATCCATCGGACGTCGACCCCGAGCGACTTTTAGGCCAGAAAGTGCGCACAATCGGAGATCATCCCCGCACCTATGATCGCGAGCGGGATCGAATTCGCCGGCACTGAGATTCGTGCCTGCTCTGTAATAGGTTCAAAGACCTCCAGCATCGATTCGCCTCCCACTTGCATTAGGTGGTCCGACTACTGCAATGGGTTTTATCAATGGGCACTGAGGTCCAGATGGCGTCGAATCACCCAAGAGGTAACGTCGGAGGAGGCTGGGCCAGTTCCAGCGTAATTCCGTCTGGATCGACAAAGTAGCAAGCCGCTCCACCTTTGTTCACCCCAGCGGTGATGTCGTTCGGTTCGGAGACGAACTGAACACCCTCTCTTAGGAGGCGTGCGTACTCGGCGGCAATGTCGTCGACTGCAAGAGCCAGATGGCCCGTTCCCGGCGTACAGCGCGGCAACGCGAGGGTTTGCCCTCGCGGGCGCACATACTCCACAAGCTCTAGCATGTGTGAACTCACGGTTCCCGTGGGCAAGCCAGGGAGCCGTAACTGAGCCACTTGAATCGACGCCTCAGGATATCCCACGAGGCGGCTTGTGTACGCGTTCGTCTGATCCTGACGATGGACGAGCTCGAAGTTCAGTACATCGACATAAAATCGCACGGACTCGTTAAGATCGGAAACGTGAAACGAGTAGTGCCATACCCCTAGATACATGGCGGGTGATTCCTTTCGCTCCCGTGAACTAGTGAAGTTCGGCCAAACTGAATGAAGACGTTCCCTAACAGCATGGCGCCGCTCACATGTCGTCGTAAATGTCCTCGAGCTTAAGCTCTCCGCGCTCGAATGGAACCAGAATCTCGTCCGCCCACGCGAGTCCAGGCATCATCGAGGCCCAGCCGCCGGTGGCGAGGGTAATGAGGATCGCGCCGCGAATCTCCTTAGGGGTATTTCCGTACCGGAGTGCGAGAAGAGTGTGATTTATCAGACCCGCCTTGAACCCACGCAGCGCGAGGCAGCCGACGACGATGAG
Organism: Bifidobacterium breve; assembly: GCA_945861925.1. Classification (GTDB taxonomy): domain Bacteria; phylum Actinomycetota; class Actinomycetes; order S36-B12; family S36-B12; genus WLND01. Next base: position 5,868 of record CAMAWO010000038.1, read on the forward strand.
CTCGAGACTCTTTCTCTCGATCCCTGCCTCGGCATACATGTCTGCCCAGAAGGCAGCGCCAGTTCGGTCCCAGAGGTCCTGGTAATGGGTGTAGAACGGCTGGGTGATGTCGGCTTCTGGCATCTTCGCCAGGATGTCGCCCTTCTGGTCGCCGCCGAATGCGGTTGTTGATTCTGCTTCGTCCGTCATATGTCCTTCTCCTTGTGTTCGCTAGAGGATGTCTAGTTCCATTTCGCCGTTCTCGTATGGCACGAGGATCTCGTCTACCCATGCCAGTCCTGGCATCATGGCCGCCCAGCCGCCCGTGGCAAGAGTGATTAGGATCGCGCCGCGAATCTCTTTCGGAGTGTTGCCAGCCTTGAGGGCTAACATCGTGTGGTTCAGCACTCCCGTGCGATAGCCACGCACTGCTAGACAGGCAACGACGATTAGTTCTAGAGTCTTGGAGTCGATCCCGGCCTCGGCGTACATGTCTGCGTTGGCGTCGCTGGCGGAGCGTTCGTGCAGCTCGGTGAAGTGCTTGTAGTAAGCGTGAGTTTCCTCAAGTCCAGGAACCGAGGTCATCCTGCTGATTAGGTTGTTGGCCGAGAAGTCCTTAAACCCTTCCGCATTGATCGCTTGCGATTCGGTCATGCCCACTCCTAGGGGTTGTATGAGAAGACCGTGTTGAATGCACTTGTACCACCGTCAACCATCAGGTCACTGCCCGTGATGAATGACGCGCGATCGGAAGCTGCGAAGACACAAACTCCCGAGACATCCTCTGGACGACCGACACGACCAAGCGGGATGCGTTCGTCAATCGCTATCCTGCGCTCCGCATCTGACGAGGCCTGGAGGTAGCGCCGGACACTCGGAGTCTCGATCAACCCGTGGGAAACGGACACGACGCGAATCTGGTAGCGGCCGAGCTCGAGCGCTAATCCCCGGGTAAGTCCCATGACCGAGGCCTTGGCGGCGGCGAGACGGCCTTGGTTTCCGCCGTTCATCCCGCCGAGTATCGAAGCCACATTGAGGATCACTCCTCCGCCCCTGGCCTGCATTCCATCAGCGACCGAGGCAATCAAGCGGCGTGTAGCGCGCACCTCGTTGTCGAGCGCGTCTTCATCATCCAACGGGAGGTTGACAGGATCGACGTAGCCATCGTGCAGTGCCAGTACGTTGACCAGCACCTCAATAGGGCCGGATTCGGCCTCGACTCCCTTGACGAGTCGTGCGAACTCTTCGGAAGTCTTTTTGCTGTCGGAGTCGGTTCCAACGGCTTGATACCCCGCCGCCGCAAATGCGCGAGTGATCTCCGTTCCGATGCTCCCGTTCGAGCCGTAGACGAGAGCGACCTTCTCAGACATGGATCCTCACAGTTCACTAGTTGGGCTCGGGCTCAGGGGTTGTACGTGAACACGGTGTTGTACGCGTGAGTACCACCGTCAACGAGGAAATCCGTTCCGGTGATGAAGGATGCGGCGTCAGAAGCCAAGAAGACCGCCGCGTCGGCGATCTCATCGGGCCGGCCAAGGCGGCCGAGCGGGATCCTGCTGTTGTGCCCGTCGAGCTCGACGCGACGGCGTTCCTCGCTGAGGGCACCAAGGTAGTAGCTGACGGCCTTCGTCTCAGTGAAGCCGGGGGAAACCGACACCACCCGAACATTGCGCGGCGCAAGCGAGAGCGCAAACCCTTTCGTGAGGCTGATGAGTGCCGACTTTGCGGAGGCATAGACCGTGTTCTGGGGAATTGTGACATAGCCGTTGAGGGACGAGATATTGACGATCACGCCACCCCCGAGCGATTCCATATGAGGCAGAGCGGACTGGATCATGAATAGGGGCCCACCGACATCAACAGTGAGCATTCTTACGACGACATCGGGCTCGACAACGCTGGGATCGAAACTGTCGTACAAGGCGGCGTTGTTGACGACTACGCGAACAGGTCCGAGGTCTTCCCTGATGGAGTCGAACATGCCCTGAACGGACTGCGGGTCGCTGACATCCGCTGAGTACGCCCTTGCGACGCCGCCCGCTGCCTTGATGAGCCGGACGGTATCACAATCGTCATCTATGCGGATGTCATTGACTGCGACGTGGTAACCCTCCGCCGCGAAGGCAAGAGCGACCGCCTGCCCAATTCCGCCGGTGGCTCCAGTTACAACGACAACCGAAGAAGCATCTCCAAGCACTTCTCAACCCTTTCTGCTTCATTACAACACTGAAAGCTTCGGTTTGTTGTGGGCGGCCATCGAACTGGCCGCCCACAACGAACTCTTGCCTGCTTGCGTTACTTGATGTCCAAAGCTGCCACGGCCTCCTCAGTAACGCCCGCGCAGTCAGCACCCGTGTAGATGTATGGGCTGACTGACGGATCGGTCAGGTTGTCCTTCGTCATAATGATGAAAGAGTCGGGCATGAGGACCGGGGTCGAATTGGCCTTCTTTGATCCATTGAGAACATCGATGAAGTTGAATACTGCGGATGCAGCCACCGCGCCCGGCTTCTGAGCGATGAGGGCGTATACCTCGTCATTCTTGAGCCAGTCGATCTCTTCGGGGAGAGCGTCAGGAGCGATCAGCTTCATGTCCTTCAACTTGCCAGCCTCCTTGAGTGCGGTGATCGCACCCTTGACGCCATATAGATTCGTGCCGAAGATGCCCTTCAGGTCAGGGTTGCGCTGCAACTGTGCAGCAATGACCTGTGCGGCCTTGGTGGTGTCGGCAGCTGTGTACTCGACGCCAACTACCTCGACATTGGGGTATTTCTTTATCTGCTCGACGAATCCGTCGTAGCGGGCATCGGTCGATGCAACGCCTTTCTGGAAATCGATGATGAAAACCTTACCCGACTCACCAATGGCCTTGGCCATTTCGTCTGCGCCCAGCCTGCCGAGGTCGGGGGCGTTCGGCCCGATGTTGCCCGACTGGCCCGGGATATCGATTTCCTGCATGTAAGTGAATACGGGCACACCCGAAGCAATGATCGACTCGATCGTCGTCTTCTGCTCATCCGGGAAGACTGCGTCGATCAGGATGCCGTCTGGCTTGGTTGCTGCAAGTGCCTCCGCGATCTGGTTGTTCTTGGTAGCATCAAAATCGGCGGGTGCCTGGAACTCGATCTCATACCCACGCTGCTTGGCGGCGGATGTTGCCCAACACTGGATGGTTTGGTAGAACGGGTTATTCTGAACACCCAGTGACATAGCGAGCTTGCCACCGGTCGCGGCAACCTCGGTTGGTGGCTCCGACGATGGAGCGGCTTCGGCGCTGCTGCTTGCTACGCTTGGTGCACTGCTCGACGAGCTCGGCTCAGAAGAACTGCCGCTCGAGCACGCGGCGAGCGCGAGAGCGCTAACCGCGAGGATTGTCGTGCTGATGATGGGCAGGGATCGGTTCCGCCGCCGCAGTGATCTTGTCATTTGTGGGTTCCTCCTTAGGGTCCGTGTGGCCGTCACCATATATACATGCGCATGTCAAGTCAATCGATTGATCGAAACTGTTACAAAGATGTTTTTTAATTACTAATGCGCACCAATTAGGGCCTACTTGACACGGCGAACGATATAAAGCCAATATTTGGTCAACCGATTGACTTAAAGCGCGTCAGGAGCCCTCCCGAGTAGCTCGCAGCGTCTAACATCGCAGCGTCTTGGGCAGTTCTGCCTTCCGCTGCCACGATAAAGCCGAGGAGAGGACTCTTGATGACTATCAACCTCCGTGCGACATGGCCCTTCCCGTGGAGCCCGTGGCCGTCCGGACCTTGGGAGATGCGCGGGACAGTAGCAACCGCGTGGTTCCTTGTTGGCCGAGCGGAGGTAGCGCCGATGGCTAACTCGCACCTCCTCCCAAACGACGAAGAGGATGTGCTGTGCAGGGTCCGCTTCTATGACATCGAGTACACCTCGTTGTCCGAGATTGATGATCGGACCGCGGCCCGTAGCGGTCGCTTTCGAGAGGCAGTGGTCGCTTATCGCGGGGCATTCGGCCACGTAGGTGGGGATGTGAGCGCAGTCATGCTGACCGATTCGTTCCCTTACCTCGCCTGGGGAAGGGATGCATTCGGCTGGCCCCTAGAGCCGGCGGCATTCGAGTTTGATGGGCCGCTATGGACGCAAGCAAATCCACAAGGCCAAATGTCAGCCTTCGCCACTGCCAATGACCTGACCATCCGCCTCGAGGGGGCCGTATCCGCCAAAAGCCCCTTGGACGAGGCACCGCAGGTTACCTGGTTGACCCCCCGGACCGTGCCTGATCCGTCGACGCTCGTGGAGGATCCCCAAATGCTGATCGTCTATCCGAGGTGGGTATCGATCGGAGAGCGGTACGAGCTCGAGGACGCTCGACTGGTGATTACCGCAGGGAGTGACGGCCGAGTTCGTTCGTTCGAGGGAGAGATTGCGATCACGTCGGCGGACGTCCTCAGCGGATTTACGATGGTCGTTGGAGAGTCAGTTCTGTCGTTCCGCGGGCAAGAACTTGATAATGCAATCGCCGGTCACACGGTCGAATTGCACGCCCAGACTCAATGGTAGGGCTCATTAGGCAAACGATTGACTTAGTGGCCCACATGCTCTACCGTTCCAACATCCCGTCAGTCTCACGCTGGCCTTAGTCAATTCCCTGCTAATCAAGGATGGGACGGATATGGCGACCGATCACCCCGTAGTGGAGATCGACGGGATCTCCAAGTTCTACGGCAAGGTGGCAGCACTGAAGGACGTCAGCTTCACAATCCATCCCGGGGAGGTTGTCGCACTAGTCGGTGATAACGGGGCGGGAAAGTCAACACTCGTCGACTGCCTATCTGGCGTGACAAAGCCCGACGGTGGATCGATCAGGCTCGATGGCGTCCACGCCACGACCCTCGAAACCACGACCGCTCTCGACTGGGGAGTCGAGACGGTCTACCAGGGTCTGGCGCTCGCGAACGATCTCGAGCCAGCTCTCAACGTCTACCTTGGCCGCGAACTGAGGATGCCCGGCCTGCTCGGACGTGTTGGAATGCTGGATCGGCGACTCATGCGTCAGCGAACGGGTGACGCACTCAATAAGTTTGGCGTAGGTCTCTCTAATGCGCAGCGTCCGGTGGCATACATGTCTGGTGGCCAGCGACAGGCCGTTGCAATTGCTAGAGCAACCATGTGGGCCAAGCGCCTCGTACTCCTGGACGAGCCAACGGCCGCCCTCGGAGTTAAGCAGTCGGCAATCGTGCTGAACATCATCCGACAGCTGAAGGGGCGCGGGATCGCCGTGATGGTCATCAGCCACAACCTTCAGGAGGTTTTCAGTATCGCCGACCGAATCGTAGTCCTACGGCTAGGGCGAGTCGCGAATGTATTCACCACGAATGAAACAACGACAGAGCAGGTCGTCAGCGCCATCACTGGCGCAGATCTTGTGGAGAGGGCAGAGTAGTGAGTAGTGTCGCACCCAGCAATCTCGGTCCGAGCGCCGGAAGCCGAGCTATCCGCCGGCTGAAGAGATTCACGCGCTCGACTAACGCAGCAATTCTCGGAGTGCTAATCGTGATCTTTGCAGTGTTTGCGATTGTTGTACCGAATGGCTCTTTCTTAAGCCCTTTCAACCTGACGTCTATGGCTTCAAGTGCAGCTGGAATTCTCATCCTCGCCGTCGGCTCCACATTCGTCATCATCACGGGTGAACTCGACCTTTCTATTGCCTCTAATCTCTTACTCTCCGGCTCGGTCGGCATCCTGATAATGACCAACGAGTCTGTTGCGGCTTTAGGTGTGTGGAGTGCGATCCTCATTGGCATCTTGGCCACGTTTGCTGTCGGGGTAAGCGTCGGAGCCGTGAACGGCCTTCTCACCACACGACTTCGGGTTCCCTCGTTCATCGTTACTTTGGGAATGCTCGGCGTGGCTTTAGGATTGGCGCAGTTGCTAACGAAGGGCGTGACGCCGCCAACTGTTCCTGAGCAGTTCACGGACGCTATCGGGCGCGCAAGGATTCTTGGTGTTGGAGTGCCTGTCTGGATAGCACTTATCGTTACCGCGATCGCATGGTTCTTACTGGCCGAGACGCGCTTTGGAAGCCACTGCAAGGCTGTTGGCTCTAACCAGAATGCGGCAATGCGTGCAGGCGTCAACGTTCGCGGCGTGAAGATGGCTGTGTTCATGCTGATGGGCGCACTGTGCGCGCTCGCTGCGATCCTTGACGCAGCGCGTTTCACGACCATCTCCCTTGCCTCTCACCAGACAGACAACCTCGTGGCAATCGCCGCTGTCATCATCGGCGGGACGAGCCTCTTCGGGGGGCGGGGTTCTATCGCTGGCACTCTTGTGGGAACTCTCATTCCGATCGTTCTACTCAGCGGTCTAGTGATTAGCGGCCTTGACCCGTTCTGGCAGAACATAGCAATCGGCGTGATTCTGGTCGCTGCAGTAGCGATCGACATAGCCCAACGCGATCGACTCGCCGGCACTGATTCCGAGGACTACGAAGAGGCGATGCTTGAACGAGAGGTATCCGTCTAGCACCGTCGTCGGTGTCCCATTTGGTTCCCGAGCACAACGGAAGGTGATGTGAATGGCTGGCGAAACATTGGTGATGACTGTCACCGGCCCGGTACCTGCGGGTGATTTGGGCAAGGTCCTCCCCCACGAGCACCTATTCATAAACCTAACTAAGCAGATCATGATCGGTGGGGTAATCAACGATGCCGACCTCATCGCGCAGGAACTGGCTGCGTTCGTGGAGGTGGGCGGCCGAACGATCGTTGATCTCACAACCAACGACAACGGGCGACGTGCTACCTGGTTGCGCGAGGTCTCCCAGCGGACTGGCGTCAACATCGTTATGGGATGCGGCTACTACCGCGAGCCGTACCTCAACAGGAACCACGTCGACGAGCTGTCAATCCAAGAGTTGAGCGAGGAGATTATCCGCGAATGGCGTGATGGCGTTGCGGACACCGGCGTGCGCCCCGGAATCATCGGCGAGGTCGGATCTGAGCAACACATTACTAGCGCGGAGGAGCGGGTGCTTCGTGCTGCAGGACTTGCCCATGTGGCCACCGGACTCACGGTGTCTACACATGCGGGTCGCTGGCCCAACGGTCTCGCGCAGATCGCCATCCTCGGTGCCGAGGGAGTTGACCCTAGGCGAATCGTCGTAGGCCACTGCGACACAGTGCCATCTCCCGATTATCACGAGGCCGTTGCCCGCACCGGCGCGTACGTGGAATTCGACACGATCCGCGGTAGCAGTTTCTATTCCACAGAGCGCAGGATCGGATTCATCCTCAACCTCATCCGCCTCGGATTCATTGAACGCATCCTGCTTTCGCACGACGTATGCCTAGTTCCTCACCTGTTGGCCGAGGGTGGAACGGGCTTCTCCTATATACACGGCCGATTCAGCGAGCTTCTTCTCGAGGCAGGCCTGAATAAGGCGGAGATCGAGCAACTCACGATCATCAATCCCCGACTAGCACTTACCGGTGAGTGACTGAGGATGTCCGCCGAAATGCAGAACTTCCATCACGTCGGTATAACCGTGCGCTCGCTGGAGCGCTCACTGGCCTTCTACCGCGACCTCCTCGGCTTTGAGGAGGTCTTCGCCTGGCGGCCACGTGCCGAGTACCTGTCCAAGCTAGTTGGCTATCCAGGTGTCGAACTCAACGTAGCCTTCGTCGCTCTCCCCGGAAGTGACACGCGCCTCGAGCTGCTCGAATATGGAGGGGTCGACGCGCAACCCGCCGATACCCGCAACGGCAACCCCGGAACGGGCCACATTGCCTTTGTCGTTGAGGACGTTGACGTCCTCTTCGAGCGTCTCGCGGCGTCAGGCGTTGCCTACGTCTCTATGCCTGTAACGCCCACGATTGGGGCCAACCGCGGCGGGCGGGCGGTGTACATGATCGATCCCGATGGCTTCCGCGTGGAGTTCTTCAGACCGAGCGCCTTCGAAGAGCCGGTCGAGGATCCGGCGGCCGAGGCATGCTGCTAGTCGAACGTCACCACTAGCAGAGCTTCGCATCTAGGGTCGTGGGTCGAGGTGACGGAGGTTCATGCGGGCGCCTCTGACAGTGAATTATCAGTCGACTTGCCGCTGGTCGTAATTGGTTGCTGTCATCCAGGCAGAAAGTTGTTCGGCGTTGAGTAAGTTGAGTTCTTCTATGTGCCGGTCGAGATATTGCCGGTAGATGCCGGAGAGATCGATCTCGGCGATGTTGAGCCAAGAGCCGGGCTTAGGCGAGCACTGCAGTTCCAGGCGAGAGCCCAGATCGCGAGCCTCGGCGGGCTTGAACGCTTCGTATAGCGAGCTGAGGGTGTGAATGTTCAGGTTGTCTATGACGAGCCCGACACGCCTCGAGTCGGGATACTCGATGGTCAGCAGTTGGTCGATCTCTTGCTTCAAGTCGACTCTGATCCGCTGGCGGCGGGCGTTGACCCGGCGACAGCTGTCGATGGGTTCGACCCACACGAAGATCGAGCAGCTCCCGTGGCTGACGTACTCCGAGTCTTGCTTCAGATCGGGTCTGGGACAGGTCGGGGATCGAGTCGCGGGCGTTCCCGAGGAACTGATAAAGCTTCTCGTCCAAACACATCACCGGCACCGCCGGATCGAACGGGCGGTGGTTCCGCTCCCCCAAGTCATCCATACGAGCCACGAACTAGCCGCTAGCGTGCGGCGGGATCCGTCCAGTAATTCTTCAGATGACAGTGAAGCCCCCTATTGGGCTCTTGTGAAACATCGATGTTTTCCTTCATTCCACTGCGCATCATCGGGCCGCATGCCCGGTCAACATCGGAGAAACCCCCTACCGGACCTCGATCAGTCGAAAATCTCCTAAGCGGTCCATCGTGCGCAACTCAACGGAGAGATCGGCTCCCGCCAGCGCCACGTGGTGAGCAGGCCCATGCTCGACCCACTTGGCCATGACGGAAACCGGATCCGTGGAGTCCAAGGTCACGATCGCGTTGGGTCCGTGCATCGAGCGAAGGGAGCGGCCCGAAGACCGGCCAACCGTCCAGATTAGGTGCGCCGGCTCACCCAACGTGCCTGGAACAAAGGCGATTATGGTCGCGGGACCTTCCCGAAATCCGAACCAGAGCCGTCCACCAGCGTCCGCGATTCCCGGATAGCCAAGGTTCTTGCAGACGGAAGGAGCCGGTTCCGATGCTGCGGTCGACAAAGTTCCGATGCCACACGACGAAAGCAGGATCTCGCCACTCTCGTACGCAATTGTGAACGGCTCGCAGTAAAGGACATCGGGAGTGAACTCCCGAGCGATCACCAGTGCCACGGCCGTGCTGACATCTCCCGTACAGGTCACTGGGCGGTCGCTGGATGCTAAGCGACTGCCAGCGAGGCAAGCAGGAATCCCGACGTGCTGGCCCCGTCGAAAAAGAGCGTCATGACAGTTCAAGACGACCGCATCGAGCTTGTCGAAAGTTGCGATCGCCTCGAGTGCGGCACCGAGTGCAAGGTCGCGCGCGAGGCTCTCAGCATCGGCAGCGAACTGCGCACCGGCAGCTTCGAACCACTCCGCTTCCTCCGCGACTGACGAGGATTGAAGCTCCGGCAGGTTGGAGATGATCCGATCTGACGTGATAGGAACCCTGACCATCCCGAACTCCGTCAGGTCATCGGCTCCTACCTCGACATCGACGTATCCCTCAAGAGGAGCGCCGACTACCCCGATCCTTCGAGGCTGAGCTGGCGAGGTTGCGATCGCTCCGCGGAGCGCACCATAGAGCTCGCCCCCCGATTCGCCACGTCGATGGACGACTGAAGCGAAGCGCAGCCCGTGTTGAAGTAGGCCGGACGTCAGCATCGCCGCACCCAGCAGGGTTGAGTCCTCGGTTGCCGTGATCTCGTCGTAGTCATCGTGGAACTCCGCTTGCTTTAGCCACTGGCAGATGACCGTTGGGATCTGAAGTGCGAGTGCGACTGGAAGCGCGTGGGTGGCTGGACAGGCCATCAACGGAAGCAAGAGAAGGACGTTGGGGGCAGCGTCTGATAGCAGTTGTGCGTGCTCATGCGCCTTTGCCTCACTGTCCGTGAGTCCAAAGTTGATTACCTCAAATCCTGCGGACTCGATCTCCGCTGCGAGGCTTCGCGCATTCTCTGCCTGGGTCTCTCGGTAGGAATCGGGAAAGACTCCGTCGAAGAAGCGAAAGTAGGTAGTCAGAAGGGCGACCCGTGCCCCACTGCCAGCCCTCGATGGGAAATGAGTCGATCCCTTCACGGCTAGCAGCAGGCTTCTTGAGCAGGCTCGCCGAACTCGTACAGCCACTTCGAGGACTGCGTAAGCTCGACACGAATGCCGTCAGGATCGAGCAGGTAAACAACACGCCCACCCTTATTCGGACCAATGGTTGGAGTCACCGGCTCCGAGATCGACGTTACCCCCCGCTCTAAAAGATGCGCGTAAAGCTCGTCGAGCCCGGTTACCGCGAATCCGATGTGTGCAGTACCGGCGGCAGCGTTCCGTGCGTCTGCTGGCTCAGGACGCGAACGAGTGAACTCCATGAGCTCTAGGACGATATTGCTGTTCGGCAGCCGCAATATCACCGCATCGATAGCGACCAACTCGTCGCCGAGGAGCTCTCGAATATATGGGGCGTCGGGGGACCAGCGGAACGCCTCTTCGAAGCCGAGGACGGAGGAGTAGAAGTCGACGGACCTCTCGAGGTCACCGACGTGGAGTCCAATGTGGTGCGGCGCAGTGATAGCACCTTTCGTAGTTTTGATTTGGTCTGCCTGATCGCTCGCTTCGTTTGCCTGCGTTGTCATTTTTACACCCATTCGAGAAGTCGGTCGGGATCGATTACCTGCACTGTTCCGAGCCATTCGAGGTGAAGAAGATCGCCTATGCCAGGACCCTCGGCGAGGGGAAGCATCAGTCCGTCTTCGACTCTCGGCTGCTCGAGTGGGTCGTCCATGGGGTGCACACCCGTCTCAGGGATACCCCACTCGATCGGGGCGACCAGTCCAAGCCCATTGAGGATCCGCGAGTGCGTGTGCGCGTACATATGGGGTGCGAAGGTCGCCCCGGACTCGAGGATCTTCGGGAGGATCTGCCGCAACCTCGTAATGCCACCGTCGGTCGTTACATCGACGCGTACGACGTTCGCGGCCGCCACCTGCAGAAGGGCTTCTGGGAAGTACGAACCACCTTGCTCATCACCTACTGCGATCGGAGTCCCGGATCCTTCTCGGGCAGCGCGCACCATGGATGCATCTCCAGGCGGGACGATGTCCTCAATCCACCCGAGGTTCAGGTGCGACGTGCTCTGTGCGAATGCGATTACTTCTGCAGCAGAGCGGAAGGTCATGTTGGCATCGACGCCTATCCATCCCTCAGGAGCAGCCTCGCGGGTAGCCTCCAGCCTGGCGATCGTGCTCGCCAAGGTCGGTGCGATCGGCAGTTTGAACCGTCGCCATCCGTCAGACCATAGTCGGGTTACTTGCGCCGCAGTCTCTTCGGCCGACATCGTTGGTGGATACCCGACGATGGCGGTGGCCGGTAGGGGAAGCCGTGTTCCTCCTAGCCTGGCAACCAGGGATTCTCCCGCAGTTCGGCAGGCGAGGTCCCACGCGGCGATGTCGACAATCGACAAGGCTCGCATTCCGATCCCGGCAGCGTGAACAGAGTGGTTGCTCCACAGTGTGCGAAAGAACGAAGTCTCGGGTTCATCTACTCCACGCCCGAGATACATGGGTGCGACTGTGCGATCAATCACCTCCTTTACGGGACCGTCGCGCGTCAAGCAGTACGAGAATCCGAGAGCGCCCGATGTCGATCGAAGGCCCACCGCTACAAACTCGCGGTGGGTAATCTTCCAGTCGCCGAACACGACCGGGACGGCGAGCGGACATCTAATTACCGCACTCCTTATCTCTTCGATCTGGTCCACGCTAGTCTCCTATTCTGCGATGTCACCCTGCAAGGACGTGATCAGGATCGTCAACCTCCTGCGACGCGATCCACTCAAAGTTGACAAGGTCGCCGAAGCCTGGAGAGGGATCGAGTGGCCTCATGCGACCGCCAGAATCGAGTTCGACCGGTCTAAGGCTGTCTGCGAACGGATCGACTCCGGTCCAGGGGACGCCCCACTCGATTGGCAGGTCGCAGAGCCCCCAAGCGCTGAGGACCTGGCTGTGCACGTGGGCGTACATGTGAGGTGCTACCGAGACCCCCTGGCGCAGGCACTCTTCGATAACGCGCCGGCCTCCGGAGATTCCGCCCATGCACGTGAGGTCTATACGAATGACGTCAACGGCGGAGCAATCAATGAGCGCCTGAGGGTAGTACGCGCCCCCCTGCTCGTCTCCCATCGCGATCGGAGTCTGCGTCTGCCGGCGTAGGTCGGCTACAACGTGCGCATTGCCTGGCGGGAATACGTCCTCGAACCACCCGAGGCCGACATCCTCCAAGCCATTGACAAAAGACGCCGCCTTACTCGCATCTGAGTAAGTCCAGGCACCATCGCACCCGATCCACGCGTCAGGGGCCGCTGCGCGCGCAGCCCTTAACCTCCCAGCCGAAAGGGCCTCTGTACCGGCCACAGAGAGCTTGAATCGCTGCCACCCCTCGGCTACAAGCGACGCCACTTGCGCCCCAGTCTCATCGGGTCCCATGAGCGATGGTGGGTACGCGACGATCGCGGTGGCGGGCATCGTAAGTGAGGAGCCGCCGAGAAGTTCTGCGATAGACAGGTCAGCGTGACGCGCGCGCGCATCCCAGACTGCGAGGTCTACCAGGGAGAGCGCGCGAAGGCCTATTCCCGACGCATAGGAAGGCTGGCTTCTGCCCCGCGCAATTGCGAAGGTTGCTTCCGGGGAATCGACGCTTGTTCCGGAATACACGCTGGCAAGATGCCTTCTCACCTGCTCAGCGACTGCACCATCGCGGGTGAGGCTGAAAGCCCACCCGCTGATGCCGTCGACAGTCGTTACACGAACAACGACAAACTCGCGCTTGTTCATAACCCAATCTCCGAACACGATCGGCACGGGTAGTTCAGCTTTGACAGTTGCAGCGGCGACAGTTGCGATCGTTGCGTTCACCCACGCCCCGCACGCTGATTGTCCGCCCAGGTGATTTCAGTGATGTCTGCGTCGTACGGCTGACCGGCCCAACGAACCGTGGCAGGCGTTAGTGAAAGCCCGGCAATGGGTGCCTGCATCAGAACGCCGTCAACTCGGATTAGCGACTCTCGGTCTTTTATGTGCTCATCTGCGACAACATCCCGCATTGAATAGACGGCGGAGATTGCCGCATCAGCAGCATGAAAAGAGGAGAGAACTTCGCCGGAATCGCGCTGGGCGATCCACTCGATCGTGCGGGCTTCCAGCTCCTCTCGGTGCTCGCTCCGAGACTGAAAGTCTGCAAACCGGGTATCCTCGCCGAGCCCCAGCAGCGTTAGGACTCTCGAGGCGACGGACTCGGAGGATGCGGAAAGCGCGACCCAAATACCATCTCGACATTGGTACGTACCTCGAGGCACCGTATACGGGATACCCGAGCCCATTCGCGGCTGGAGGTACCCCAAGGAGTCGTACGCCGCGGGAAGCGGGCCCATGAGGTTCAGCATGCTCTCAAGCAAATTGACGTCAACTACCTGGCCCTGGCCCGTGTGCTCTGCATGGCGAAGAGCCATGACGGCAGCGAAAGCCCCGACGATGGCGACGACTTCATCCGTCAACGCGATCGGAGGCAGAAGCGGAGGTCCGCTTGGCTCTCCACTGATGTTCGAGAAACCCGACATCGCCTCGGCAATCGTCGCGAAGCCTGGACGCTCGGCATACGGCCCAGTCTGGCCGAACCCCGAGACCCTGACGATGACCAGCGCCGGATTCAGTTCATGAAGTTCGAGAGGACCGAGGCCAAGTCGCTCCAACCGCCCTGGTCGCATGTTCTCTACAACAATGTCTGCATCTTTCGCGAGCTTGAGGAACTCAGCCCGACCCAGATCGGACTTGAGATTCAGGACTACCGCACGCTTTCCTCGCGAGACGATCTTCCAGAACAATGAGTCGTCTTCTCCGGGTGCCTTCCAGCCCATGGTTCTCGTGGTTTCACCGCCGGGCCGTTCCACCTTGATTACGTCCGCGCCGAAATCTGCGAGGTGCCGGGCAATCCCCGGACCGGCCAGGACTGTGGCGAGATCGATTACTCTCACTCGGGCTAGCGGACCGCGAATGTCCCCAGCCTGCCCGGTCACAATTGACCGACCAGGTTGCGCCTCGGAAGCATCAACGCGCGAACGAACCGACAGACTTCCTGACCATCCTGGTTACGTCCGACGGTCTGAACCCTTAGGACGCCCCGGTCGGGCTTAGTCTCTGATCGTCTGACTTCGAGGATCTGGGTTTCGCCGTAAAGGGTGTCCCCGTGAAAGACAGGAGCTGTATAAGTCAGATTCTCAACGGCCAAGCTCGCAATGGCACGGCCGGATATGTCCGGCACGCTCATTCCGAGAAGAAGTGAGTAGGTGTACGTGCCCACCACGATGTTTCGCCCACCCGGCATCTCCCTCTTTGCGTACTCAGCGTCGACATGGATAGGCGACGCTGCGAGCGTTAGCAAACAGAAGAGGTGGTCTTCGGCCTCGGTAATGGTCTTCCCCGGCCAGTGCCGGTAGATGTCTCCCACTCTGTAGTCCTCGAGGAATCCGCCATAGCGCTCTTCTCTCGCATCGTGAATCTCGGGCAAGGCAGATCACTCCGCTTCAATCACGGCGATGGGGGCGCCGGTAGCTACGTCGTCCTCGGGTGAGACAAGGAGCTCGACGATCATTCCCGAAACTGGTGTCGGTACCTCGACAGTCGCCTTGTCCGTCTCGACTTTCAGGATGGCCTGGCCTTCTCGGACCGTCTCCGACACGGCTACTAACCACTCAGCTATGACGACCTCGCTGGCTGTTTCAGCAACACGAGGCAGCTTGATAGTCATTCGCACGCCTAGATCACCCTGTTGAGAGCCGTTGCCGCCGAGAACTCAAACAGATCGCTGAGCGGCGGCTCTGGGCTCTGCAATGCACGCTCCTTGGCGGCTTCAACGGAGCGACCAACCGAGTCCGCGCGTCCTAGCAATGAATCGACAGAATCCCCAGTACCTTGGGCTATCTCACTCGCGTAAAGATTGATCGGATCACGTTCCAACCACGCATCGAGTTCTCCCGCCGGTCGATATGTCGCCTGATCAGCCCTCGAGTGCCCGCTGTATCGATAGGTCTTCATCTCGAGAAGAGTCGGTCCGTCACCGGCCCGAGCCCGTCCCACCGCGCGCTGCATGGCGTTCATGACCGCGTCCACTCTCTGGCCATCGACTACCTCTGAAGTCATGCCGTAGGGGTTGGCACGTGCCGCGAGGTCCTCTGATGGAGTCGTCAGCTCGATCCTGCTGTACTCCCCGTAGAGGTTGTTCTCGATCACGAATATGACTGGCAGAGCCCAGACCGCGGCCATGTTGAGGCTCTCGTGGAAGGCACCGATATTGGTCGCTCCGTCGCCGCAAACGGCAACTGCGAGGTCATCCGTCTCTAAGTACTGGGCGGTGAGTGCCGCGCCGGTTGCCACAGGGTAGCCAGCCCCAACGATCGCGAAGGTTGGGAAAAGACCAACCGCTGGGGCCGACAGGTGCATCGAGCCGCCAAGGCCGCCGACGCAACCTGCCGACCGGCCCGCTATCTCTGCGATCACGCCTTCCGGGGTAACGCCCAGAGCAAGGGCCATTCCGTGTCCGCGATATGTGCAGGTGACCCAGTCTGACGTCCTGATACTCGCAGCGATGCCGACCGAGACGGCCTCCTGGCCGTTAGATAGATGAGTACTTCCTCGGATCTCGCCATCGTTGAACAGCGCCTGTAGCTGTCCTTCGACGGCGCGAATCTCCATCATTCGCTCGAGGCGCTCCAACGGATCCTTGAGAGCCTCGCGGCGGCCAACCATTGTGGCGGGATCCTTCGTCACGATGCGAGCCCTCCGTCGCGCAGCCACCACGGCTGGGGGCAGCGATTCGTTGTCATGTACTCGTCTATCTGATCCTTCACGTATTCCGGCCCCGGCAAAAACTTGGATTCGAGGCTCGAGGCATACGGCACTGGGACATCGGGAAGGGTGATCCGATGAACTGGAGCATCAAGTTCGCCGAACAACTCGCCGTTCACGACGTTGGCAATCTCCGATCCCCACCCTCCGCTGGCCGGGGACTCCTCGACGATGACTAGCCGCCGGGTTCGCGACACCGACTCCAAAATGGTCGCGCGATCCCACGGCACCAGGGTTT
>CAMAWO010000039.1 GCA_945861925.1 Bifidobacterium breve
CACACGAAGCGGGCCGATCTCGATGACCCGGCAGGTGCTGAAGCCAAAGGCCTCGGGGGAGAGATCAGCCTCGGTGACGGAGGCGAGGATCTCGCGTGACTTCGGGCCCCACAGGCCGAGGGTGGTGTAGGCGCTCGTGAGGTCGGTGATCTGGGCAGTGCCGTCGGCGGGCAGCTGGTCGGCGAACCACTTCTTGTCGGCCATGCCGTGCGCGCCGCCGGTGACGACCCTGAAGTGGTCGTGGGCGAGGCGCATGATCGTGAGATCGGACTTGTACCCGCCGCTCGGCGAGAGCACCGGGGTGTAGACGACCTTGCCGACAGCGACGTCCATCTGACGAACAGCGGTGCGCTGGACGACGTCAAGGGCGGATGGCCCCATGACGTCGAAGATCGCGAACGCCGTGAGGTCGACGAGGCCCGCGGTTTCGCGCATCTGCAGGTGCTCAGCATTGATGATCGGCGACCACCAGCGAGACTCCCATTCTGCGGTGCGAGGCATGACCGCGTCACCGAACTTCGCGAGCAGCGCGGCATTGGACTCGTACCAGAACGGCCGCTCCCATCCGACCGTCTCGAAGAAGGTCGCGCCGAGTGCCTTCTGGCGCTCGTAGTAGGGGGAGAGGCGGACGTTGCGGTTGCTCGACCACTGCTCGGCCGGGTGGACGATGCCGTAGGTCTTGTTGAAGCCCTCGAAGGTGCGCGCGTTGACGTGCTCATCGGTCTTGTGGTGCTCGTGGAAGCGCGCGATGTCGGACGAGTGCAGGTCGATGAGCGACTCGCCGAGGACCATCCACTCCGCGACGCTCTTGCCGGTGCCGGGGCCCTCCTTGATCCATACGGCGGCGCAGGACCACAGGCCCTTGACCTCGGGGGTCTCGCCGAGGATCGGCATGCCGTCGGGCGTGAGCGACAGGATGCCGTTGATCGCGTACTTCTGGCCGACGCTCTCGTCGCCGACGATCTCGGGCATGAGCTCGAGAGCATGCTCGTCCTGCAGGTCGAAGTCGTCCTGGGTGAACGGGAACTCAGTGGGTGAGAGGGCCGCCTCGGCGTTCGAGGGGATCTCGTCGACGCGGTGGAGGATTGGGCGGTGGGCGTAGGAGCCGACCTCGAGGCCGGTGCCGTGCTGCCGCTCGTACATGTTCGTGTCCATGTCGCGGACGATCGGGTACTCGATATCGCCCTTTGCGTCGGCGAAGCGCGGCACCGGGCCGATGTCCTTCATCTGGTGCACGGCGGGCGTGAGCGGGATGCTCGCCCCGGCCATCCTCGCGATCTTCGGGCTCCAGCAGCCGCATGCGATGACGATGATGTTCGTTTCGATGTCGCCCTGATTCGTCCGAACGCGCACGACCTGGCCGTTCTCGACATCGATGCCGAGCACCTCGGTATTGGCCGAGACGGTGAGGGCGTCGAGCTCCTGGGCGCGCTCGCGCATGATCGTGCCGGCGCGCAGCGAGTCGACGACGCCGACGCTCGGGGTGTAGAAGCCGCCGAGGATGACGGTCTCGTCGATGTAGGGGACGAGCTCCTTCACCCGCTCGGGTGTGATGATCTCGGTGTCGTCGATGCCGAAGGACTTCGCCGACGACATGCGGCGCTGGAGCTCCTGCATGCGCTCGGGGGTGCGGGCAACCTCGATGCCGCCGCACTCGGTGAACACGCCCATCTCCTTGTACTGGCGCATGCTCTCGTGGGTGAGCTCGGTCATTTCCTTGGTGTGGTCGACCGGGAAGATGAAGTTGGACGCGTGCCCCGTTGAGCCGCCCGGGTTCGGCAGCGGGCCCTTGTCGACCTGCACGAGATCGCGCCAGCCGAGGCGCGCGAGGTGGTAGGCAAGGGAGTTGCCGACGATTCCGGCTCCGATGATGACGGTCTTGGCCGACGTCGGCAGTGTGCTCACAGGTGTTCCTCTCGTCGTGCGGGCACTCCTACAGCGCCCGCCTCATCTCTGCTTCGAACTCATTGACGTGCTTGGACATGACGGTCGTGGCGCGATCGGCGTCCTGGCACCGGACGGCGTCGAGGAGCTCGCGGTGCTCGACGACGGCATCCTGCAGGTGCGTGATGGTCGGCAGCGCGAGGAACCAGATGCGCAGGGCATGGGCGTAGTAGCGGTCGAGGTCGCTCGCGAGGTAGGGGTTGTGCGTGCAGCGGTAGATGCACTGGTGGATGCGCTCGTCGAGCTCGATGAGATGGCCGGGGTCGACCTCGGAGCCGAGCGCGTCGATCGCCGCAAGGAGGGCGTCGATCTCGCGGACGTCGTCATCGTCGCGCCGCTGCGCCGCGAGGCCGGCAGCGAACGGCTCGAGCCGCTCGCGCACCTCGCTGAGCGCCCGAAGGTTGCGGGGGTCGACGCCGGCGACGAACATGCCGCGCCGCGGGTAGATGTCGATGAGGTGCTCAGCGGCTAGGGCACGCAGGGCTTCGCGTACGGGCGTGCGACCGAGGGAGAGACGGTGGCCCAACTCGGCCTCGCTGATCACCGAGCCAGGGGTGAGTTCCGCCGTGCAGATCAGCCGGCGGATGCGCCGATAGGCCTGCTCGGAGAGGGACTCGCTCACGGGACAAAGATATATCAGTGAGCAGTGGACTGGTATGCGTTTGGGCTAAAACCCAACAAATCTGGCAAAGAGGGAGAGGGCGATATACCGACCCTCCCCGTCATTTCATCCAGATTCCGGGCCGCCTGAACGAATTCAGGCCCGAATCCCGGAACTTCGTTCAGCCCGCCCAGAATCCGGGTGAAATGACTCAGGGGAGGTGAGTTGAGCCTGCACGCTTCACCCGGGTGCGTCCACGCCTTTCAGTCACGCTGTTTGGTTACCGCTATTGGGCGAGAAGTTGCTGCATGGTGTCGATCTCCACTTTCTGCCCGGTGATCACTGCGCCCGCGAGGGTTTTCACCTCGGCATTGCTGGTCGAGCCCTGCACCTGTTCGGCCATGCTGATGGCACCTTGATGGTGAGCGATCATCATCTCCAGCCACATGCGGTCGAACCCTGCGCCCTGGGCGTCGGCCAAGGCGCGCATGTCGTCGTCGCTCATCATTCCGGACATGTTCATGTCGCCCATGTCATGGCCACTGTGATCCTCGCCCATCTCCATCGGTGCGCCCCACCCCTGAAGCCAAGCCGACATCATCTCGATCTCCGGGTCCTGCGCCGCCTTGATCTGCTCCGCAAGTTCCTTGACCTCCGGGGACGTCACCCGTGACAGCGCGAGGTCCGCCATCGCCACTGCCTGCTGGTGATGGGGAATCATGAGTTGAGCGAATGAGATATCTGCATCAGACGCATTGGCTACCGTTCCCCCGCTTGAAGACGAGGATGGCGGGTTGCCTGCGTCAGCAGGGGTCGAAGCGTCCGGAGTTCCACAAGCAGCCAGGAGTGCGACGAGTGCGCTGGAAGCAGCGAGTGCAAATGGGCGGGTCTTCATGGGTTCATGGCTCCTCGGTGGATTGATCGGGCGAACGTAGGCTTCATCATCCGTCAGATTTGATCATGGGGGCCAGAAGAACACGTGAAGGTTTCATGAAGAACTCGGCTTGGTCGCAAGCGCCCCGACCACTGCTTTCGCTCGTGAAGATTCGATCAAGATTCGACCAACACGTGGATTTCCGTTTGCCGCATGCAGCGCAACCCCACAGAATCACAAGGATCATTTTTCTGAATGAATCATCATCACTCGACGTTGCTAGGGAGAAAAAAAGTGAATCGTGCACAAAAAATTGTCGTGGGGTCTTGGGGAGTCGCCGCACTCACCCTTGCGTTGGCTGGCCCGGCTCATGCCGATGCGAGCAAGCCGGGGACGCATATCAAGACGATTGCAGGATTGGCCTCGTCACTCGAGTCCGCTGGAGTCGTGTTGTACGGCAAGGGCGGTGCTACGAGTGCCGTCATGGGTGACTCCATCGCCTCGTCAAATGGACAGCTTGTCTACCACGTACCGATCACCAACTCAAAAAACCTAGTAAAGCACGCCGGAAGCACGTTGGTGATGTTTAATACGACCACGGGCAAGCAGGTGGAACTCCGCAACCCGCTCATCAATCTGAGTGCTGGCACCGTCCGTGCCGCAGTTGGCGCGGGACCCGTAACAACGGTCTTTACCATCACGAATGCAAAGACGCTGAAGCCCGTGGTGAAGAAGGATGCATCAACAGGGACGAGCACGACTATGTACGAGGGTGCTGAGTTGTCCTGGGCCCCCGGCATTGCTGCCGCCGTGGTGAATGGCCTTGGCCTTCCTGCGGGGTCGTTGGTGGACGGTTCACAGTTCGCAACGGCCACCGTGACAATTCCGTCGGCCTCGTGAGTCGTGACGTCGGAGCAGGTGCGTCTCCGGCGATGACGCGGCGCACCCTCCTCGTCGCTGCTTGCGGCGTGCTCGCCGTGGGTGCGACGGCGATGCCCGCCGCCGCGGACAGCAATGTGCGAACGCTTGCCGACGGTCGTCTGGCCGTGAGAGTGAATCGCATCCCGGAGTTGTCTCGGATCGGTGGTGCGGTCAACGTGGGGACCGTGAAGGGCACGCCGGTTGGGGTCGTCAGGGCTGCTGGGGGCTACCGGGCGATGTCTCTGCGATGCCCGCACCAAGGCGTCGCAGTCAGGCGTGACGAGTCCGGTTGGGTGTGCCCTGCCCACGGCTCTGAGTTCACGGCCGCAGGAGCGCTTGAACTTGGCCCCGCAACGACAGGACTGGCCCGTGTCGCGTCGTCATTGAAGGGCGGCACGCTCACCGTCGGCTAACCCAGGGATTCTGTCGAGGTCGGTGGTTGCTGCGGGTGAGCGCTCCTTGGGAAGGGTCTTTCATGCCCATGTCACGAGATTTCTCGATGCGGCCTCGGGGTTAACTGACCGCTGTGCTCCTGCGCGCTCGATGCGCAGGAGCATGGCGGCCGAGGGCATGACGCGTCCGGTTGCGTAGGTACTCATGCGAGAGGCGGACGTACCGACGAGGAGGGCGAATTCGGCCGCAGTCACGCCCGATTGCTCGATGGAATCTCTCACACGTCGAACGACCTCTGCGCGCTCGGCCTCCTCCGTGCGCTGGCGCAGGTGCTCGATCGCTAGGGCGAAGAACGCTGCGGCGGGTTCCTCTGACGCCATAGATGCCCACCGCTGGACCTTGCGGGCGACAGTCCCCCACGTCTCCCTGCGAAGTTCGTCGAGGATCGGGGTCCAATCGCCGATGAGTCCGCGTTCCATGGTCTCGACGAGGGCCTCATACGGCCAGGTCTTCACGGCATCGGTGAACGCTGCGTCGACGTTTCGAAATGCGAGGGTCATAGGTTTGCCAATCCCAAGGCGAGCCCACGGCAGGCCGATACGACATCCGCCCAGTCGTGCCACCGGGGGTCGAGTGCCCGGTACCGGGGGAGTTCATCGATCACATCGACGTCGCGAGGGCTGGGGGCTGCAAGTGACAAGGCCAGGCTCGTGAGGACGGATCCGCTGTGGAGCGAGCGATCGTCGTAGTACTCGTCGATGCGTTGCAGGACGGCGACCGCTGAGTCACGGCCAATGTGCTCGGACAGCGCCACAACGTCTAGGTAGTCGCGCACCTGATTCCGCTGCACGACGAGGTAGGCCTTCACCCGCAGTGATTCCTCGGCGGTGGGTGCCGTGACGAATTGACCGGGTGCCACCTCGACTCGGATGGTCTCGAGCGGGCGACTGCGACGCATATTGCGAAGGCCGGCTGCAATTCCGTCAAGCGATCCCAGGATCGTCATCGGTGGCCGGGAAGCGCGCACTGATGTCGCCCAGCCATCACTGGCCTCGACTGCGTCGAGGACCTGCGCATACCGCTCGTCCAGATTCATGAGGACGTGGTCATGGTCGAAGGACTCGCGGTGGCCAGCATGGAGGGCAGCTGCTGAGTCGCCCACGAGGACAGCCTCAGGAACGAGTTCCTGCAGGCGGGCCGCGGATTTCAGGACTTGGTCAAGACGCCGAGAGCGAGCCATGGGATAAAACTTATCACATTTGATAACTGCACAACTACTGATGAGTCGGAGGCAGGCGACCGGTGCCGTCGACAAGAACGGAAAGCGAATGGGCGAACGGGGCCGGCCCTAGCTCCCCGGTGCGAGCAACTTTGCGGACCACGAGCGGCAAGGCGATCCGGCCGGCAGCCCGCTCGGCCGCACGCCGCATGTCGGGGGTGTCGCGGCCGGCGAGCCAGACGACCCGGCGGTAATGGCGGAAGTAGTCGTCTCGAAGGTCTGGGTGACGGTCGAGGCCGAGCTCCCGCCAGACGAGCCGGTCGAAGCCGAGCACGAGGAAGTCCGTGAGGTAGTAGGTGCCGGGCTCCTGAGCCGACAGCTCCGCGATGGCCTCGGCGCCCGCGTAGAGGTCATAGCAGTGGTCGCCCGCGAGTCGCTCGACGCCGTGGCGGGCGCAGACCTCGTCGAGCGCCCCGTACGTGCCACAGTCGGCATAGGCGATCGCTATGCGCTGGTAGGTCTTCCGGAGCTCGACGATGAGTTCCTCGACGCGTGGCGCAATGAGCTTGGGCTGGTTATGGAGGAGTGGTGGCAAGGGGTGAAGGTCGACGTCCCATCCGCGCTGCTCGCAGATGGCGGTGATGTCGGTGCTCAGGGCGCCGCAGCAGATGAGTGCGACGCGCTGCCTAGCCGGGGAAGGCGAGTTCATCGACGAACCGGTCGTTGAAGTCGGTGCGGTCCGACAGCTCGAGGTACTCGATCTCGCGCAGGAGGGCATTGGCCCCGTGCCGCTCCGGCCCCGACAGGAGCACCATCTTCGCGCCCTCGCCAGCCACGTTGCCCGCGCTCACGATGCGCAGCACGGGCAGCCGCGGCACCAGGCCGATTCTGATCGCGTTCTTCGCCGACAGGTAGGTGCCGAACGACCCGGCGAGCAGCACCTGCTGGAGGTCCTCCGGCTGGGCGCCGAACTCCTCGAGCAGCAGCTGCCACCCGGTGGAGATCGCTGCCTTCGCGAATTGCAGCTCGCGAACATCGCGCTGGCTCAGGTGGACGGGGTCGCCGCCGGTCTCGGCCTCGGTCGCGAGCTCGAAGAGCCGCAGGCCATCAGCTTCGGTGAGCCTGCTCGCGAGGGCGGGGGCAATGGCGGACGCTTCTTCAGCCGACACAAAGCGGCCGGAACCGTCGATGATTCCGACCCGCGCGAGTTCCGCAACGGCATCAACAAGGCCCGATCCACACAAGCCGACTGCAGGCACGTCGCCGATGACTCCGCAGACAACATCAAATGTTTCGGTGATCTCGACAACCTCGATGGCACCCGGCGCTGCCCGCATGCCACAACGGATGGACGCCGCCTCGAAGGCGGGCCCAGCGGGTGCGGCGGTCGCGATCATCCGATCGCCATCGCCGAGGACGATCTCGCAGTTCGTGCCGATATCGATGAACAGCCGAAGCCGCTTGTCGCGGTCCATGCCGGAGGCGAGTGCACCCGCGATGATGTCGCCGCCCACGTAGGCCCCGAGGGCAGGAAACACAACTGCACGTCCGCGAGGGTGGATGCTGACCCCAAAGTCAGCGGCGAGGGCATCGTCGAACGACTGCGAGGTCATGATGAACGGCGCGACGCCGAGGGACTCCGGGTCAATACCGAGAGCGAGGTGCACCATCGTCGCGTTGCCAGCCACAGCAATCTCGTAGATCTCGACCGGGTCGACGCCCGCCTCCTCGCATGCCTCCATGGCGAGTTCCTGCATCGTCTGGTGCGCGAGGTCCTGGAGCTTCTCGAGCGCGTAGGGGTCGAGCATCACGGCGCTGATCCGGCTGATGACATCGGCGCCGAACGGCTGCTGCTTGTTCAGCATTGAGGCGACGGCCGCGGGAGTGCCGGTCGACAGGTCGAGCAGCGTGGCGACGACCGTGGTCGTGCCGAGGTCAAAGGCGATGCCGAAGAGCCGCGACGTCGTGTCGCCCGGCTCGACCGCGACGAGTCGGTCATCGACGACGACCGCGGTCACCCTCCAGTCACTGGTGCGCAGGGCAGCCGGCAGTCCGCGCAGCATGGCCGGGTCGTAGCGCTCAGTGAGGTCGGTGATGCCGTCGAGGACCCGCTGGATGTCGGAGCGCTGGTCGGACAGGCTCGGGTCGGCGAGTTCGAGATAGCGCTTGACGATGCTCGGACGCAGGATGACCTGACGGCCCACGCCGACGGTCGCCGCCTTCGGTCGCGTGGTCATCGGCGGCACATCGATGCGCAGGTTGCACGTGGCGTTCGCGAGGCAGGCCAGGCGCCAGCCATCGTCGATCTGCCCGGCAGTGAAGGCCTTCGTATCGTGTCGGCTCGCAGGCACGGTGCCGTCGAGCACCTGCACCCGGCACTTCTTGCAGGTGCCGTGGCCCCCGCAGGTCGAGTCGATCGCGATGCCGTTCCAGCTGGCGGCGTCGAAGATGCTCACACCCGGAGGGACCCTGACCTGCTTGCCGGAGGGCTCGAAGGCGAGATCGATGCGTGCGGTGGTGTCAGTCACGAGGGGAGAGTCTCAGCCTTCTGCGTTCTTCGCGAGCCGGGCCCGGTGGGCGGCGATCCATGAGGCGCCCCACTCGTCATTGCCGAGCATGAGGTCGGCGGCCCGAACCGCCATGACGACCTGCTCGGTGCGGGAGTCCATGATCGCGCTCGTGAGGCCGACGGCCATTGCCATCGGGACGAATACCGAGTTGATCGCGTGACGCTCCGGCATTCCGAACGACACATTCGACGCACCGAGAGTCATGTTGACCCCGACGTGCTCCTTGATGAGCGCGATGGTCTCGAGGGTGCGGTTCACGAGGGACGAATCGGCGCCGATCGGCATGGCGAGGGGATCGATGATGATGTCCTCGATCGGGATGCCGTACTTGCCGGTTGCCGTCTCGACGATGTGGCGAACGAGTTCGAGCCTGCGCATGGGATCCTCCGGGATCTCGAACTCATCATTCGGCAGGGCGATGATCGCGGCGCCATACTTCTTCACGAGCGGAAGGATGAGTTCCATCCGTTCGTCCTCGGCGGTGATCGAGTTGACGAGGGCCTTGCCTTCATAGGCCGCGAGCCCTGCCTCGAGGGCCTCGACAACCGACGAGTCGATGCACAGTGGCAGGTCGGTGAGGCTCTGCACGAGGCGCACAGCCTGCGCGAGCACGACCGGCTCGTCGATGAGGGGTGCGCCCATGTTCACGTCGAGCATCGTCGCGCCCGCCTCGACCTGGGCGAGGACGTCGCGCTCGATGGCAGACAGGTCACCAGCACGCAACTGCTCCTGGAAGACCTTGCGACCGGTCGGGTTAATGCGCTCGCCGATGATGCAGAAGGGCTGGTCGGGCCCGATCGTGACGGTTTTTGTGGCCGAGCTAAGAATTGTGTGCATGGTGCTCCTCTAGCTCGCTGGTCGGGTCGAACCGATTGCTCATCGTGTCGAACTGCGGGCCGATGTGGAGTTCGTCGGTCAGCCTCTGGAGCGAACCGTCGTGGCGAAAATCGGTGATGTGGATCCCGGCGACGCCAGGCAGGGCGAGGGCATGAGCGGTGAGGTCGCGAACGAGAAGGTACGCCTCCTCCGCTTGGTTGTCGGCATTCGCCACGCGGTCAATCGACTCTGCGGGCACACTGATGCCCGGCACCTTGTCGTTCATGAACCCAAGGCCCTTGGCGCCCTTCGTCAAGCACACCGATGGCAGGACGATCGCGCGCTCAGTGACGCCGTTTGCGACGCACGCCGCCATGAAGGCTTCGAGCTGGCCTGGCCGGTAGGAGATCTGCAGCTGAACCATCTGCGCTCCGGCATTCACCTTGAGCAGGGCCCGGTCGGCGCGGTAGTCGAGCGGGGGAGCCCCAGGGTTCTCGACGGCGCCGATGAAGAAATCACCGGTGGGCGTGAACTTCCGGCCGGAAAGATAGGTGCCCGCTTTCATCCCGGCGAGGACAGACACCAGCTGCGGGCCGTCGAGGTCGAAGACGCGGCGGGCCTCGGGCTCGTCGCCAGCCGTGACGTCATCACCGGTGAGCGCGGAGAAGTTCACGACCCCGAACATCGAAGCCCCCGAGATGTCAGCCTGAATCGCGATGCGGTTCTTGTCGCGGCAAACGATCTGCATGATCGGTTCGACGCCGAGTTGCGTGAGCGCGATGGCCATCGCGACATTCGATGCGTGAGCATGCGCTGCTGGATTGTCGGTGACGTTCACGGCGTCAACGAACGGGGCGATCGTGGCAAGACGGGCAGCGAGGTCATCGACGGTGCCGCCGTCGGCCGAGGGGCACTCGGCGGTCACGATGGGCCGGTGGCGAGATCGGGCCAATGCTGCGAGCCGTGCGGGAGGAGTCGTCATGATTGTGACGCCACGACTCCGAGCCAGCCGGGGGGAGTCTGCTGGTCGCGTTTCGTCACCAAATTGACCCAGGAGGACGTGCCTTTGAGGGAATTGTCGACCGGTGGCCGCAGGTCGCGGATGTGCAGTCGCCAAGACTTGGGCAGGAGCGGCAGGTGCTCGGCGCG
Organism: Bifidobacterium breve; assembly: GCA_945861925.1. Classification (GTDB taxonomy): domain Bacteria; phylum Actinomycetota; class Actinomycetes; order S36-B12; family S36-B12; genus WLND01. Next base: position 10,488 of record CAMAWO010000039.1, read on the forward strand.
GTCGTGAGCCGTGACCCACACGCAGCGCATCTCCGGCACGACCTCGCAGTTGCCATCCTCGCGGACCCCGCCGCAGGGGCCATTTCGCAGGGTCTTCGGACAGGTCATCGGGCATGTCATCCCGGTAGAGTGGAGTACGCACTGCCCGCACATGCGGCAGTCCCAGATCGGCGTCTTCACGACGTGCTCGATTGCCGCGATCGCCCCGTCCACCGGACGTGACATCAGGCGCGCCGGGCGGCGACGAGTTCCTTGGCCTTGCGGACGGCGGTCGCGGCATCGGCTGCGTAGCCGTCGGCCCCGCAGACATCGGCGTACTCCTGGGTGACGGGGGCACCGCCGACCATGATCGCGCAGGCGCCGCGCAGGCCGGCCTTCTCGATCGCATTGATATTCGCCTTGAACATCGGCATCGTCGTCGTGAGGAATGCCGACATCCCGACGATGTCCGGCTTGTGCTCCTCGATGGCCGCGATGAACTTCTCCGGAGGGCACTGCACGCCCAGATCGATGACATTGAATCCGGCGCCCTCGAGCATGATGTTGACGAGGTTCTTGCCGATGTCGTGGACATCGCCCTTGACGGTGCCCATGACGTAGGTGCCGACCGTCTCCACACCGGTCTGTGCGAGGAGGGGTCGAAGGATGTCAAGGGCTCCGCTCATTGCCTTACCGGCGATGAGCATTTCCGGGACAAAATAGTCCCCTCGCTCGAAGCGGGCGCCAACCTCCTCGAGTGAGGGGATGAGCGCATCGAAGAGAATGCTCTCCGGGGTCATGCCCATCTCGAGCCCCGCATTCGTGAGCTCGAGGACGGCCGTGCGATTGCCCGCCATGGTCTCGTCGTAGAGGCCCTTGAGTACGTCGTCAGGAGTCATGCTGCGCCTGCTTTCCCGTTCTTTGGTTGGTAGCCCATGGCGGTCGAGATCTCGTGCGCAGCCGCAACGAGAAGCCTCGCGAACTCGCGGATACGAGCAGGCGTGAGTCGGGACGAAGGCCCGGTGATCGACAGTGCCGCGACCACGCTCCCGCTGTTCGCCCGCACAGGAGCGGCGATTGCGACGAGGCCGGGCTCGAGTTCTGAGTCGGCGATGGCCCAGCCGCGTCGAGCCGTCACCTTGATGTCGTCGGCGAGCCGGCTGACAGTGGTGAGGGTGCGGGGGGTGCGTCGAGCCAGCGGCCCGCGAGGCATGGGCGCTCCTCCGGCGAGGAACACCTTGCCGAGCGCGGTGCAGTGGGTGGGCAGGCGCTGGCCCACCCAGTTGACGTTGCCGATGAGGAACCGGCAGTCAACCTGTGCGATCTGCTCGACCTCGTCGCCCACGAGGATAGCGAGGTTGATGGTCTCGCCGGTGGCCTGGCTGAGGTGCTGCAGGTGCGGGCGAGTGAGCTCGATGAGCGACTCATGTGATCGGTCGGAGTGGGCGAATCTGGTGATGACCGGCCCCGGGCGAACAGCGCCGTCATCAGATCGGAGCACGAGGCCATGGCGCTCCAGGCTCGAAAGCATCCGTGAGAGTGTGCTCTTCGCCAGACCGCTCGAGGACTGAAGGTCGCCGAAGGTGGGTGGCTGCGCCGATTCGAGGATCGACACGAGGAGCGTCGCCGCGCGATCGACGGCCTGGGTGCCGCCCGCTCGGCTCGTGCCGACTGGAATCGCCACGCGGTGCCTCCTCCAAGATCCTCAGGATGCTCGAACATTGGGTGATGGAAATGTTCCATGATATGGAACACAAGTTCCACGTCAGAGTGTATGGTCAGCCAAATCTTCGGTCAACCGATTTCGACGTATCTCACTGGAGCCTTGGAGGCGCACACATGTTCATCAACAAGATGCCTCGCTATGACATCCTCTCGACGGATGCCATGGCCACGCTTGACAAGGGATGGAAGCGTCTGCTGACTGAAATCGGGATCGAGTTTATGAAGCCTGAGGCGCTCGACCTCTTCCGCAAGGCAGGCCAGCGCGTCGAGGACAACACCGTATTTCTTGACCCGGAGTTCGTCCTCGAGCAGATCGCAAAGGTTCCGCGCGAGTTTGACATGCAGGCGCGAAATCACGCCCACGACGTCCACATCGGCGGCGACCACATGGTCTTCTCAAGCGTGTATGGCTCGCCGTTCGTGCGAGCCGGCGAGACGAGGCGTGAGGGCACCCTCGCTGACTTCCAGGACTTTGCCCGCCTCGCCCAGAGCTTCGACGCGATGGACTCGGTGGGCGGAGTGGTCGTCGAGCCGAATGACGCTCCCCTCGACTCCCGTCACCTCGACATGGTCTACAACGCCCTGACGCTGACGGACAAGATCATTATGGGCAATGTGGTGAGCGCGACGAACGCACTCGACACCATCGCAATGGGTGAAATGGTGTTCGGCGGCCGGGCATCGATCGAGGAGAAACCCTTTTGCATCTCCCTTGTGAACTGCAACTCCCCGCTGCGCTGGGATGATCGCATGCTCGATGCCCAGTTCGAGTACACGAAGGCCAATCAGCCGGTCATCATGACGCCGTTCCTACTCATGGGGGCCATGTCGCCGGTGACGATCCCCGCGGCTCTCGTCCAGCAGATCGCCGAGTCACTCTCGGGCATCACGCTCTCCCAACTCATCCGGCCGGGTGCACCCGTCGTCTTCGGGTCATTCCTCTCGAATATCGACATGCAGTCCGGATCCCCCCAGTTTGGCACCCCGGAGTCCGCGATCGGCCTGCTCTGCACCGGCCAGATCGCACGACATTTCGGCCTGCCATTCCGGACCGGCGGCGGGCTGAACTCCTCGCAGCTGCCAGATGCCCAGGCCGCCTACGAGTCGCTCATGACGATGCTCCCGACCTTTCTCGCCGGCACGAACTTCGTCATGCACACGGCAGGGTGGCTCGAGGGCGGCCTCGTGTCGTCATTCGAGAAGTACGTCATCGACGTCCAGATCCTCGAGAGCCTCCAAAAGGAGTTCACGCCCCTCGAGATCAACGAGGACACCCTCGCATTTGAGGCGCACGACGAGATCCGCCACGGCGGCCACTTCCTCGGGGCCAATCACACGATGGAGCGGTTCCGCGACTGCTTCTACCGACCCTTCCTGTCGAGCTCTGACAACTTCGAGCGCTGGACCCGGCTCGGGGCCAGGGACACGGCAACACGGGCTGGCGAGATCTACCAGAAGAAGCTCGAGGAATACGTCGAGCCGCCGATGGACCCGGCCTTGAAGCAGGAGCTCGCCGACTTCGTCACCCGTCGTCGCCACGAACTCGGGGACTGACCTCGTGGGGGCTTACGACGTCATCATCGTGGGTGGAGGTTCGGCTGGTTGCGCGCTGGCCGCCCGGATCTCGGCCGATGCGTCGACGAGCGTGCTCGTGCTCGAAGCCGGCCGCCCCGACAGCATTCTGGACCCCTACATCCACATGCCGGCAGCCCTCACCTTTCCCATCGGCAACAAACGCTATGACTGGATGTACTCCTCCGAGCCGGAGCCACACATGCTCAATCGGCGGATCACCGCCGGCCGGGGCAAGCTGCTCGGCGGGTCGAGCAGCATCAACGGGATGATCTTTCAGCGGGGCAACCCCCTCGATTACGAGCGCTGGGCGGCCGACCCGGGGATGCAGGATTGGGACTTCGCTCACCTACTTCCGTACTTCAAGCGGATGGAGACCTGCCTCGCGGGCGCCAATGAATACCGGGGTGGCAGCGGACCGCTCCTCCTCGAGCGCGGGCCGGTGAGCAACCCGCTGTTCGGCGCGTTCTTCGAGGCGGTTCAACAGGCGGGCTACCCGATCACGAGTGACGTAAACGGGTACCAGCAGGAGGGATTCGCCGCGTTCGACCGCAATGTCAAGCGCGGACGCCGCTGGTCTGCGGCCCGGGCCTACCTCCATCCGGTGATGCACCGGCCGAACCTCACTGTTCGAACCCGCGCGCAGGTTGCTCGCGTGATTATGGACGACACCCGCGCGATCGGCGTCGAGGTACTTGAGCGGGGCGGAGGGACGACCCGGATCCTCGCAGGAGAGGTGATCTTGTCCGGCGGTGCATTCAATACCCCCCAATTGCTCCAACTCTCCGGGATCGGCGATGCGGAGTTCCTGCGCTCTGTCGGGGTCGAGCCCGTCCATCACTTGCCCGGGGTTGGGCAAAATCTTCAGGACCATCTCGAGGTCTATGTCCAGCACGCGTGCACCCAGCCCGTCTCGCTCAACCCCAACCTCAAGTTCTGGAAGCGACCCTTCATCGGTGCCCAGTGGCTCTTCCTTCGGTCCGGTCCGGGAGCCTCGAACCACTTCGAGGGTGGAGGCTTCGCGCGGAGCAATGACGAGGTCGACTACCCGAACCTCATGTTCCACTTTCTACCCATCGCTGTCCGCTACGACGGCACTGCGCCGGCCGGCGGCCACGGCTACCAGGTGCATATTGGACCGATGTACTCCGATTCCAGAGGCTCGGTGACCATCCGCAGCAGCGATCCCAGGCAGGCACCGGCCCTTCGCTTCAACTACCTGTCCACCGAGCAGGACAAGCGCGAGTGGGTCGAGGCGATTGCGGTGGCCCGCTCGATCCTCGGGCAGGATGCCTTCGCGCAGTTCAGCGGGGGAGAGATCTCGCCCGGCCCTGAGGTCGCCACGGACGAGCAGATCCTCGACTGGGTCCGCACCGATGGTGAGACGGCCTATCACCCGTCCTGCACCGCTCGCATGGGCATCGACGAGATGTCGGTCGTCGACCCATCCTCGATGCGCGTTCGCGGCGTCGAGGGTCTTCGCGTCGTCGACGCCTCGGCAATGCCATACGTGACGAACGGCAACATCTACGCTCCCGTCATGATGATGGCGGAGAAGGCGGCAGATCTCATCATGGGCAATGAGCTGCTCGCGCCCGAGCACGTGCCGTTTTACCGATACCGCGAAGAGCACCCCTCCTCGCCGGGAGTGGAGTAGGGACCGGTCATGCCCACCTTGTTCATCGACGGCCAATGGATTAGCGCTGCAGCAGGCGGCACCCGGGAGATCCGATGCCCGGCCGATCAGTCGTCCGTGGCAATTGTTGACGAGGCGGGGGCCATCGACACTGTGGCGGCAATTGCCGCTGCGCGACGTGCGTTCGACACTGGCGAATGGCCTGCGACCCCGTTCACGGCGCGAGCAGCGCTCCTCCACCGGGTCGCGGACCAACTCGAGGCGAGCGCGGCGGAGATCTCCCGGGCGGAGTCGCTCGACACCGGCAAGCGGCTCGTTGAGAGTGAATACGACGTCGTCGACGTCGCACGGTGCTTTCGGTACTTCGCCGGGCTTTCTGCCAGCGGGGGCCGGGTCGTCGATACCGGGAATCCGAGTGCCATCTCGCGAGTCGTGCAGGAACCGGTCGGGGTATGCGGGCTCATCACCCCCTGGAACTACCCCCTGCTGCAGGCTTCCTGGAAGGTCGCCCCGGCGCTCGCGGCGGGAAACACCTTCGTCCTGAAGCCCAGCGAGCTCACCCCGAGTACCTCGATCATCCTCATGCGGATTCTTCAGGAATGCGGGCTCCCAGCAGGCGTCGGCAACCTCGTCCTCGGCGCGGGCGCGACCGCGGGCGCGCCACTGGCAGAGCATCCCGACATTGATCTCGTGTCCTTCACCGGCGGACTCGTCACTGGTCGCCGGGTCATGGCAGCCGCTGCGGCGACCGTGAAGAAGGTGGCCCTCGAACTCGGGGGCAAGAACCCAAACATTGTCTTCGCCGACGCAGACCGGGCGGCGGCGCTCGACAATGCGCTCACCGCGGTCTTCCTGCACTCCGGCCAGGTGTGCTCGGCCGGCGCGCGCCTCATCATCGAGGAGTCGATCCGCGACGAGTTCGTCGATGAGCTCGTGCGGCGGGCCGACCGGATCGTCCTCGGCGGCCCGTTCGACCCACTTGCGCAGGCCGGGACCCTCATCTCCCGGGGCCATCGCGACAAGGTCGCCGCCTACGTCGAGGCGGGGATCGGCGAGGGAGCCGTTCTTCGATGCGGGGGCAGGGCGCCAGACGATCTCGGACTCGAGGCTGGCTGGTTCTACCGGCCCACGATCTTGGACCGTTGCCACTCGTCGATGGGGTGCGTTCAGGACGAGTCATTCGGGCCGGTCCTCACCGTCGAGACATTCCGCGGCGAGGACGAGGCCGTGGCGTTCGCCAACGACACGATCTACGGGCTCGCGGGCGCTGTCTGGACGTCCGATGCCAGCAGCGCCCAGCGGGTTGCCGGCCGCCTGCGTCACGGAACGGTGTGGATCAACGATTATCATCCGTACCTGCCGCAGGCAGAATGGGGCGGATTCAAGCAATCCGGTGTCGGACGGGAGCTCGGTCCGACAGGCTTGGGGGAGTACGTCGAGTTGAAGCACATTTACCAGAACGTGAATCCGGCACCGAGCGGCTGGTTCGCGACCGACGAGACCGGAGGTGACTGATTGACAGCCAATGTGCCGGCTCCGGTCGTGGGCGATGTGGAGTCGACGTCGGCAATCAGCGTGCGATCCCTCTGGAAGGTATTCGGCCCCAAGGCGCACACGATCGCTGGGTCACCGGCCGCGGATCTGTCGCGTAGCGATCTGCTTGCGAGTACCGGTTGCGTCGCTGCGGTTCGCGATGTTTCCTTCGACGTTGCTCCGGGCGAGGTGTTCGTCGTCATGGGCCTGTCGGGGTCAGGTAAGTCCACCCTCGTCCGATGCCTCACCAGGCTCATCGAGCCGACCTCCGGGAGCGTCCTCCTTGCCGGCGAGGAGGTGCTGAAGGCATCTCCTGCGCGCCTGCGCGAACTGCGCCGCACCTCGTTCTCCATGGTGTTCCAGCATTTCGGGCTGCTCCCGCACCGCAAGGTCATCGATAACATCGCCTACAGCCTCGAGGTCAACGGCATGAAGCGTGATGCCCGGTACCGGCGGGCGAATGAGGTCATCGAACTCGTCGGGCTCGACGGCTACGCCAATCACTACCCTGAGCAACTGTCCGGTGGCATGCAGCAGCGCGTGGGTCTCGCACGCGCGCTTGCAGTGGATCCGCAGGTGATGTTCCTTGACGAGCCGTTCAGTGCGCTCGACCCGCTCATCCGCCGCGACATGCAGGCAGAGGTGATCCGGCTCCATCGTGACCTTGGCAAGACCATGGTGTTCATCACCCATGACCTCTCCGAGGCAATGAAGCTCGGCGACCGCATCGCGATCATGCGCGACGGCGCGGTCGTGCAGATGGGGACCCCAGAGGAACTCGTCGCGAATCCCGCGGACGATTACGTCACGGACTTCATTCGGGATATCCCCAAGTCACACGTCCTCACCGTTCGGGCGATCGCCCGGCCGCTCCGATCGGACGAGGACTCCACCGGCCCCGAGGTCGACGTCACGACGATCGTGCGCGACGCCACCCCGGTCATCATCGGGGCGGGACGCCCGGTGAAGGTCATGGAGGCGGGTGTCCTCGTCGGGGTCGTGACGAGCGACGACGTGCTCCGTCTCATCGGGACCGACGGCGGCGATACTCGGTGAGTGAGACGGCGAACGAGGGCGGTTCGTCGAACCTGCTGCAGCGGGTCAAGGCCCTCCTGCGCAGGCGCGGGATTCTCATCGTGCTCGTCCTCCTCGCGTGGGTCGCCCTCGGATCGGTGCTCAAGGGCGTGAACACGCTCGCGCTTCCCACCTCGGAGAACACCCCGTTCACGTCGGTCCTGCGCGAGGCTGCGGCCTCGATCCGCGGCAATCGCACCGAGAGCCCGGCATTCATCTACTTCTTCAACCCGATCAGGGGCTTCGTCGAGGCGTTCATCGACCTCATCCGGTCGATCATCTCCCTGCCGTCCGGCGACGACATCATTCCCGCCGTCGGGTGGCTCGGAGTGGTCGCGATCATCGGCTTCGTCGTGTTTGCGACCTCGACCTGGCGGACGTCATTGCTGGCGATGGGCCTGTTGTTCCTGTGCGGTGTGCTGGGAATGTGGACCTTCACGATGGACACCCTCGCCATGACCCTCGGAGCGGTCGCACTGTCCTTGGCGATCGGGCTGCCCCTCGGAGTCTGGGCGGGACTGTCGGATCGGGTACTCGCGTTCCTGCGTCCGGGGCTGGATCTTGCGCAGATCCTTCCCACGCTGGTGTATCTCGCACCACTCGCGCTCTTCTTTCTCATCGGTACGGCCGCCGCAACCATCGCGACGATGATCTACAGCATTCCGATCGCGATTCGTATCACCTCGCATGCGATCCGAAGTTTGAACGCAGGCCCCATCGAGGCTGCGACCTCGATGGGCTCCACCCGCTGGCAGTTGCTCACGAAGGTGCAGTTGCCGATGGCGAAGCGCACGATCGCCCTCGGCGTCAACCAGACGATGATGGCCGCGCTCTCATTCGTCGTCATCGCGGCGCTCATTGGGGCGCCTGGGCTCGGAAAGCCGGTCGTTGAGGCCCTCATCATCCGCGACGTCGGGGATGGCGTTGTGGCAGGCCTCGCCGTCGTATTCCTTGCGATTATGCTCGATAGGGCGACCACGGCGGCCGTAGTTCGAACCGGAAACGTCGTCCATGAGGCGGGTGCCGCGCGAACCCGTCGCAGGATCGCCCTCGGAGCGGCTCTCCTGGGCACCGTTGTTGCGGTCGTGCTCTCACGCTACGAACTGTGGGCCGCAGTTTTCCCCGAGCAACTCATCTTTGGCGAAACCATCTCACGTGCGACGAGCGCCGCAGCGGAGTGGATCACGACGAACCTGTACTTCCTCACGACCGGCTTCCGCGAGGTGGTGACGGTTGGGTTCCTCAATCCCCTCGAGTCGCTGCTGGCGAACACCCCCTGGTACGTCACGATTATCGCGATCTCACTCATCGGAGCCCTCATCGGAGGCAGGAAGGCCGCGGCCATCGCACTCGTCCTCCTCGGACTCATCGTCCTCACCGGCCTCTGGAACGACACGATGGTGACCTTGGCGCAGGTGCTTATCGCGACCGTGATCGTCATGCTTGTCGGGGTCGTCGTCGGAGTCCTTGTCGGACGCAGCGAGCGGGTCGAACGTTTCATGAAACCGGTCCTCGACGCCGGCCAGACCCTCCCCGCCTTCGTCTACCTCGTGCCGGTGCTGGCGCTCTTCGGTCCGACCCGATTTGCGGCAATCGCCTGCGGGTTCTTCTATGCGGCGCCTATCGTCGTGCGCGTGGTGGCCGATGGTGTGCGTGATGTGCCGTCAAGCATGGTTGAGGCAGCAACGGCGGCAGGATCGACGAAGATGCAGATCATTACAAAGGTGCAGTTGCCCGCGTCACGGCGCTCGCTCATGCTCGGGGCTAATCAAGGCCTCATCTTCGTGCTGGCGGTTGTCGTCATCGGCGGCTTCGTGGGGGCGGGTGGCCTCGGCTATCTCGTGATCGTCGGTCAGTCGAAGCCGGAGCTGCAGGGCAAGAGCCTCGCAGCCGGGTTGGCGATCCTGCTCCTCGGCGTCGTACTCGACCGCATGGCCCAGGCGGGCGCCGAGCGCCGACGTGAGCATGGCAGGACATGACCCCGTGGCAGGGGCTGAGGATTTTCGGGCCGAGCGTTGACCGGCGTCGAAATGGATCACCATCGGGTGGTCGATTCGTTCGAGAGGAATGCAGATGAAGAAACTCGCAACACGGCAATTCGGTATCGTCTCGATGCTCGCCGCTGCAGGGCTTATGGTCGCTGCGTGCGGTGGGGGCGTGAACAGCACGGAGAGCTCAGCCGCTGCTCCCGCAGCGTCGACGCCCGCCTCGGCAGCGGCATCTGAGGCAGCCCCCGCTGCGGCGGACTGCGGTGACTGGGGCGTGGCAATGCACGCATGGGTCGGTTATACCGCATCGGCGCAGGTCCTTACCAACGTCGCGGAGTCACTGGGCTGCAACATCACCCAGACGACCCTCGATGAGGCAGGCGTCACGTACGACGCGATGGAGGCCGGCTCGGTCGATGTCATCGTTGAGGACTGGGGCGGCGGCCGCTGGCAGGAATGGGTTGATCGCGGGGCCATCGAGGAGGTTGGCTCGAACGGCAACGTCGGCCTCATCGGAATGTTCGTTCCGGCGTGGATGGCCGAGGAGTACCCGGACATCACCGACGGGGCCAACCTGAACAAGTACGCAGACCTGTTCAAGAACTCGGAGTCGGGCGACAAGGGCGCTTGGTACGAGGGCCCTCCCGGCTACACGACCATCGGTGAGAAGCTCATCGCCGCGAATGATCTGAACTACAAGATCATCAGCACCGGCTCGGAGGCGGCGCTGATCGAACTATTCTCCGCGGCGGCGGAGAACAAGACTCCGGCACTCGGATACTTCTACGAGCCGCAGAACTTCCTCGCGAAGGTTCCGTTGGCCCGGGTCAACTTCCCGGCCAATGACTGGACCGATGCGGAGAAGGCCAGCGGTCTCACGGACTACCCCGAGACCCCATTGCAGAAGCTCGCAACGACGAAGCTCATGGAGTCCGGCTCGCCGTTCGCCTCGCTTCTGAAGAACTTCAGCTGGACCAACGAGGATCAGAACATGGTCGCCCTCGATATCGAGAGCGGCATGACCCCGGAGGAAGCCGCGCAGAAGTGGATCGACGCAAACAAGGACAAGGTCGACGCTTGGCTCGCCGCAGGCTAATCGCGTTCACTATCGAGCAGAGGGGCACGGGCTGCGGCTCGTGCCCCTCCGCTTGTTGGTTGGCGTATCACCGTGATCGTGGGTCGGCCTGTGGACGAGGGTTTGGGAACTATGCGGTCGCCGTGGCACGCTTGTCCCCACATGGATACTGACGACCTCGGCGCGGATGAACAGGGCCCAATTGACGTGCGGCCCTTCGCCGACATCGTCGGCAACTCGGGGGATCAAGACCTAGCCGATCGACACGCCCTTCGGCGCGTTGCCGGCTTGGGCACCGAGCTCGAGGATGTCACCGAGGTCGAGTACCGGCAGGTGCGTCTCGAGCGTGTTGTTCTTGCCGGAGTCTGGACGAGTGGCACCGTTCGCGATGCCGACCGCAGCCTTGCCGAACTCGCGCTCCTCGCCGAGACAGCGGGGTCGCTCGTCCTCAACGGCGTGATCCAGCGCCGCGACAGCCCCGATCCTGCGACCTACCTAGGTTCGGGCAAGACCCAGGAACTCCGCGACATTGTCGTGGCGACCGGCGCCGACACGGTCATCTGCGATGGCGAGCTCACGCCCGGCCAACTGCGTAAACTCGAAGAGATCCTCAAGGTGAAGGTCGTTGACCGAAC
>CAMAWO010000040.1 GCA_945861925.1 Bifidobacterium breve
GCTGGGCTGTCAGCGGTGAGCCTGCAGTGAAAACAAAAATCCGCAGTTGCTCCGAGCGCGGGTCCTTCGCTCCATAGGTATCGCGCATGAGTTTCGCCCACACGCGCCGCGCGGCCCGGAACTTCGCGATCTCGGGCATGAAGTCCATATTGCTCGATAGGAACGTGAACAGGGTCGGTGCAACCGAGTCGATACTGATGCCGCGACGTACGCACTCGTCGAGGTACGCGCGAGCATTGGCGAACGTGAAAGCGATCTCCTGAATCGCATTGGAGCCGGATTCGCGAATGTGGTAACCGCTCATGGCGAGCGAGACCCACTTCGGGATGTCGCGCGCGATGTGCTCCATCACGTCGACCGAAAGCTTCAGCCCCGTCGCAGGGGGGAAGATCTGGGTACCCCGGGCGATGTACTCCTTCAGGACGTCGTTCTGGACAAATATGCCGAACTCATTGGGATTAACGCCCCGCTTGGCAGCGAGTGCCTGGAACATCGCCACCCAGATGTAACTGATCGAGTTCGCCGTTGTGCGGACCTGACTGATGCGCTCGAGCGGGATCCCGTCCATGAGAATTTCAATGTCGGCGAGGCTGTCGATCGCGACCCCCACCTTGCCGACCTCGCCTCGTGCGAGCGCGTTATCGGAGTCCAGGCCCATCTGCGTCGGCAGGTCGAGGGCGACGCTAAATCCGGTCAGCCCCTGGTCGATGAGCGACCTGAAGCGCACGTTGGTCTCCCGCGCCGTCCCGAACCCCGCGTACTGGCCCATCGTCCACACGCCCGGATCCGCACTGATGCCCCGGCTGTAGGGGAATTCACCCGGCATTTCAGTCATGACGACACCTCCGCATTGAGTTCCTCGCGCAGCACCTTCTTGGCGATCTTCCCCGTCGAGTTAAGCGGGAACGACTCCACAATGCGTACGTCCTTCGGCTTCTTGTATGACGCCATGCGCGACTTACAGTGCGCCACGACGTCTTCAACAGCGACACTCGCACCCGGTGCCACGGTGAACAGCGCCGTCACATGCTGACCCCACTCGGGGTCGGTCACCCCGATCACCGCGACCTCGTGCACTCCCGGCACCTCAGCAATGACGTCCTCGATCTCGCGCGGGTAGATGTTGTAGCCGCCCGAGATGATCATGTCGCCCTTCCTGTCAACGAGGAAGAGTCGCTCATCGTCGTCGAGTCGGCCAAGGTCTCCGGTATGCAGCCAGCCGTCGCGCACCGCCTTCGTGACCGTGGCATCCTGGCCCGCCTGCCCGTAGTAGCCGCGCATGACGTGGTCTCCCCGGGTGATCACCTCGCCGATCTCGCCCGCCGGCACATCGCGTCCGTCCTCATCGACGATGCGGATCTCAACGCCATTGCAGGCGATCCCCGCACTCGTGAGAATCTCGAGGTCTCCGTCGATCCCGCGCTTGTGATCGGCCGGGCCGAGGACGGTCACGGGCGGGATCGCCTCGACGAGCCCGTAGTACTGCGACATATTCGGCGTGATGCGGTCGAAGCACTGTCGAATCTGCTCGGGCGGCATCGGGGCGCCCGCATATCCGAGGATCTCTAGGTGCCGCATGCGCTCGCGTGAGATGTCGGGCATTGCAAGAAGTCGCGCCACCATGGTGGGCACCAGTGCCGTCGCCGTCGCGCCGCGATGCTCGAAGGCGTCGACAACGTCGTCCGGGTCGAACTTCGCCTGCACGATCTGGCGCGCGCCGAAGGTGTAGTACGACAGGACGAACAGGCCGCTCGTGTGGGTGACGGGGCCAGCGTGCAGCCAAGTGCTGTGCTCATCTGGCACCTTGCCGAGGAAGTCGGTGATGATGTTGTGCAGGCTCGCCATTCGATTCCGGTGGGTGCGAATCGCACCCTTCGGATTACCGGTGGTTCCACTTGAATAGTTCAATGACACCAGTGCATCCGGGTCGACGCTGAGGAGAAGCGGCTCAGTGGATTGAGCTGCGAGGAACCGCTCATAGGGGATGGCGCCCTCTGCGTCACCATTGATCACGATCACCGTCTCGACGAGGTCGCGTACGCCAGCAGCGTCATCCCAGAACTTGGCATCGAGAATGAGGACCCGCGGCGTGCAGTCGGTCGCGATGCGAATCCAGTCGGTTGGGTGCAGCCGGTAGTTGAGTGCGACGCGACATAGGCCCGCCGTGCTGATGCCCAGGTCGGTTTCGATGTACGTGTTCTGGTTCGACTGGAGGTCGAGCACCCGGTCGCCCGTCTCGAGCCCGAGGGCGCGCAGTCCGCGGGCCAACTGCATGATGCGTGCGCCGGACTCGCCGAAGGTCATCGTGCCCTCCGGTCCGTCGAGCGCGATGCGATCCCGGTAGCGGCGCATCGAACGTGAAACGAGTCGGCCGACGTCCATCAGTGGTGTCCTCCATCATTCGAGCGGGCCGTAACTCTGGCATAGGCAGCGTCAAGGATCCAGCATCCGTCAGTGAGCACGGTGATCGGATTGAGATCGAGTTCGAACCCATCCGGCCACTCACGGGTCGCGTCAACGATCCCAAGCACTGCGCGGACGAGAGCCTCGGCATCCGCGGCGGGGGCACCACGCACGCCTGCAAGAAGTCGCGCGAGCCGAGTGTCAGCGATCATCCCTCGGACATCATCATCGCTCACGGGGAGCACGCGCACGGCAGCGTCGGCGATGACCTCTGTGAGGACTCCCCCGACGCCGACGGTCAGCACGCGGCCCAGCGAGCTCGGGGTGACGCCGACGAGAACCTCGACCCCTCCCGGCACGAACCGCTCGACGAGGACATCGCCGCCGAGGGCCTTCAACCGCGAGAAAACCTCGTCGATGGTGTCAGGCCGGACGCCGAGGACCACGCCGCCGGCGTCGCTCTTATGCAGCAGGCCCGGCACGACGGCCTTGCAGACCGCGACTCCCCCAACCGCCGCCACACCCGCTCGCGCTTCGTCGATGCTCCTGGCGAGGACGGATTCGGGGATCGGCAGGCCCGCTGATGCGAGCAGTCCCTTCAACTCGTCCTCGGAGGCCTGTTCACCGGGGGCAGCGCACGTAGGCCCGGCAATCCTCGCTGCGCTCACTGGGCGCGAGCCAGTGCGTGCGAGGGCGGCGAGGGCATTGACTGCGCGCTCCGGGGTCGAGTAGGCGGGAACGCCAGCCTCCGCGAGGAGCGCTGCAGCATGCGGCGCGAGCGAGGTCGCACCGGTTCGCGCGACGACCACGGGCATGCCGGTCCTCTCGCGAACGGCCCCGAGAGCCGTCGCGATCCGGGTGACGTCATCGCCGACGAGCACCGCGAAGCACGCGACGATCCCGTCGACGCTCTCGTCGTCGGCGAGTACATCGAGGCAGCGCTCGAACAGGCCGGCCTCGGTCATCACCGCGGCCGTGACGTCAACCGGGTTCGTCGCGTTGCCGTATGACGGGACGATTCCCTCGAGCGCGGTGATGGTGTCGGCGCCGAGGCTCGCGAGGTCGAGTCCGGCGACCTCGATTGCGTCGGTGGCAAGGATTCCGCTCCCGCCGGACGTGGTGATGATGCCGACCCCGCGGCCCGGCATCCGCGCCCCGCTCGCGAAGAGCGCACCGACGTCAAGGAGATCGTCGATGTCCGTGACCCGGGCGATACCGAGCGATGCGAGGGCCGCATCGACCACCTTGTCCAAGGTCGCGAGGGCACCGGTGTGCGATGCAGCAGCCAGGGCTCCCGCCTCACTGCGTCCGGCCTTGAGAACTGCGACAGGCACGAGATCTGCAGCGGCACGAAGCGAATTGAGGTCATCGAGCGACTCGACATACATGAGCAGCCCGGTCACTCCAGGGTCGGCCGCGAGGCACGCAGCAACCTCTGCCGCCGTTACGTCAGCCTCGTTTCCGGTCGTCACAGCGATCCCGATCGGAACCCCGCGCTCCATCGCGAGTGACAGCGCGCCGAAGCCGAGGGCGCCCGACTGGCTGACCAGCGCGATCGATCCCGACGGCACCGGGGTCGACTCGGATGAGAAGACTGGACTGAACGTGGCCATGACGGCCCCGGGTCCGCCGACCGAACCGATGCAGTTCGGTCCAACCATGCGCATGCCCGATGATTGGGCTATCGCAACGAGTTCGCCCTGGGCTCGCTCCCCTTCCGGGCCCGTCTCAGCGAAGCCGGAGGACATGACGATGCACGTGCGAACCCCGGCGGCGGCGCACTCGCGGACGGCGTCGGCAACGGCGCTCGCCGGAACCATGACGAGGGCTAGATCGATGGGCCGGCCGACGGCGGCGATGCTCGGGTAGGCGGGGATGCCGAGAATCGTGCCGCCCTTCGGGTTCACCGGCGCGATGAACCCGTCGAATCCATACCGAAGCAGGTAATCGATGGGGAGTCGACCCATCGCCCGGGGTCGCTCAGTCGCACCGATGACCGCGATGGAGCGGGCAGCCCACAGGGCACTCAGCGGATCCGCATCAATGTTCTCGGTCACGGGAGGACAGCGATCCCCTCGACCTCGACCATCGCGGTGTCGTCCCATAGTCGCGTGACGCCCACGAGGGCCATCGCCGGGTAGTCGCGCCCGGCCAACCGTCGCCAGACCTCGCCGATCTCCCGGACATTTGCCCGGTAGTCGACCGGGTCGACGCTGTAGATGGTGAGCTTGCCGAGGTTGGCCGGGGTCCCGCCCGCTGCTGCGAGCGCGGTGAAGAGGTTGTTGAGCGCCTTCTCGAACTGCTCGACGATGGTGTCACCGACGATGACGCCCTCGGCATTGAGCGCAGTCTGGCCGGCAAGCAGGACGATCGTGGACCCTTCAGCGATGACCGCGTGCGAGAAGCCGGTGGGGGGTGCGAGCTCCGGGGGGTTGATACGTCGAACTGTCATGACTGGACCTTTCCTCCGTCGATATTGATCCCCTGACCGGTGATCTGACCGGAGTCGGCGATGAGGAAGGCGACGGTGTCGGCCACCTCGGATGGTGCGATGAGCCGGCCGGTCGGTTGCTGACCGGCCAGGGTTGCGGTTGCGTCGGCGCGGCTGCGTCCGGTCTTCTCGACAATGGCGTCGATGGACCGCTGGGTCATCGGCGTGTCGACGTAGCCGGGGCAGACCGCGTTCACGGTGATGCCGGTACGGGCGAGTTCGGCCGCCGCGGAACGCACGAGGCCGAGCACGCCGTGCTTGGCGGCCGTGTAGGCACTGATGTACGGCTCGCCACGCTTCGATGCGCTGCTTGCGACAACAATGATGCGTCCGAAACCAGCGGCCTTCATTGGGGGGACTGCAGCTCGAATGAAGCGAAAGGGCGAGGTCAGATTGAGATCGAGTTGACGCTGCCACAGCGCGTCGTCGGTGCTCGTGATGGCCGCGGCGACTCCCTCGCCCGC
This sequence comes from Bifidobacterium breve, assembly GCA_945861925.1. GTDB lineage: Bacteria > Actinomycetota > Actinomycetes > S36-B12 > S36-B12 > WLND01. The sequence continues at coordinate 5,359 of CAMAWO010000040.1, forward strand.
GTTGAGCACGAGGACGTCGATGCCGCCCCACTCATCGATGACCGCCCGCACGAGGTCATCGCCGCTGCTCGGATCGGTGCAGTCGGCGGGCAGGACGAGGGTCGGGCCTTGCAGTCGGGCTGCGAGCTGCTCGAGGTCTGCCACCGTTCGCGCGTTCAGGGCCAATTGATGACCGTCTGCGGAGAGTCGTGCCACGATTGCCTCGCCGATGCCCCTACTGGCACCCGTGACGAGCACCCGAAGAGGACCGGACCTGCCCATGACGCCTCCCGAATCGACCCCAACTTGGTGCGGATTACTGCCGATCGACAATAATACGACACATGAGTGACCTCCGTCCCGCCGTTGCGGCAGCCCGTAGAAGCCCGTTCGGACGTTACCGTGGTGGGCTCTCGCACCTGCGGCCGGACGACCTGCTGGCCGAGGTCATCCGCGGTCTCGTCGAAGCCGTGCCCGCGCTCAACCCTGCGTCCGTCGATGACGTCTACATGGGGGATTCGAACGGTGCTGGCGAGGACAACCGCAACGTCGCCCGGATGAGCGCCCTGCTGGCCGGGCTGCCGGTGACCGTCCCCGGTGTCACCCTCAATCGACTCTGCGGATCCGGCGCCGAGGCGATCGTGCAGGCCGCCCGCGCCGTTCGCTGCGGAGACATCGATATCGCCATCGCCGGCGGCGTTGAGAGCATGAGCCGGGCGCCCTACGTCCTGCCGAAGAGCGACAAGGTCCTCGACCCGCAGATGCGACTCGAGCAGACCACGGTCGGCTGGCGAATGGTCAACCCGGCGATGCCCAAGCACTGGACCGACAGTCTCGGCGAGTGCGCCCAACGCAGCGCGGAAACGAGGGGCATCACCCGACTCGAGCAGGATGAATGGTCGGTGCGGTCCCAGGAGCTTGCGGCTCGTGCGTGGGATGCCGGGTACCACGACGGATTCGTCATCCCGATCGCCGGCGTCACGATCGACGAGTCCATCCGGCGCGACACCACCCTCGAGGGCCTGGCCGCGCTCAAGCCCGCCTTCACCAAGGATGGCTCAGTCACTGCCGGGAACTCCTCAACCCTGAACGACGGCGCGGTCGCGACCCTCATCACTTCGCAGGAGCAGGCGGTCGAACTCGGCCTCGAGCCCCTTGGGATCATCCTCGGCTCTGTCGTTGTCGCGACAGAGCCTGATGACTTTGCCACCGCTCCCGTCTTCGCCGTGCGCAAACTCCTTGCCCGTCAAGGACGTTCCTTCGACGACATCGCGCTCTTCGAGATAAACGAGGCGTTCGCGGCGATGGTGCTCACCGTGTTGCACGACCTCCCGGAGATCGACCGGGCGAAGGTCAACCCCAACGGGGGCGCAATCGCGCTCGGCCACCCCGTCGGGGCCTCAGCCGCGCGCGTCATCGCCGACACCTGCCGCACGCTCCGGCGGTCCGGCGGCGGCCTCGGCATTGCGACAGCGTGCATCGGCGTCGGGCTCGGTATCGCCGTACTAGTGGAGGTATGAATGATCACCATCGAGGAGTTCACCGACATCGACTACGTCGTCGACGAGGGTGTGGCCGTCATCACCATCAACCGTCCCGATCGCTACAACGCCCTGCGCGGCCGCACTGTCGATGAGCTCATCTACGCATTCCGCTATGCCTGGGTCGATGGCACGGTAGGCGCGATCGTCCTCACCGGCGCCGGCGACCGAGCCTTCTGTACTGGAGGCGACCAGAAGGAACGGGCGCTCACCGGCGGCTACGGCGAGACCGAGATGGGCATGTTCGAGATCGAGCGCCTGCACCGGCTCATCCGCGAGGTGCCCAAGCCCGTCATCGCGGCCGTCAATGGCTTCGCGATCGGCGGCGGCCACGTCCTGCATGTCCTCTGCGACGTCTCCCTCGCCTCCTCGACCGCGAAGTTCGGGCAGGTGGGCCCAAGGGTCGGCAGCTTTGATGCCGGCTTCGGCACGGCCTATCTTGCGCGGGTCGTCGGCGAGAAGCGCGCCCGTGAGATCTGGTTCTTCTGCGACCAGTACGACGCCGCGACGGCCGAGCGATGGGGCCTAGTGAACCGGGTTGTCGAGCCGGATGAGCTGCTGCCACTGGCCAAGGAGTGGGGCCGCAAGGCCTGCGCCCTCTCGCCGACCGCGCTGAAAACCCTCAAGCACAGCTTCAACGCCGACACCGATCACATCGTCGGAATCCAGTCGCTCGCCTTCGACGTCCTCGACCAGTTCGTGAAGTCCGACGAGGCCAAGGAGGGCGGGCTCGCCTTCAGCGAGAAGCGCGCCCCGGACTTCTCCCCCTACCGCACCTAACCGTTTGTCCCACTTCATGGGACGAACTGAGGAATTTCAGCCAAAACCACCCCGATTCCCCCGTTTGTCCCATGAGCTGGGACAAACGGAGGAATAACGGACCAAAGCGTGCTTATTCTGCTGTTTGTCCCGGGTCTGCCGTGGCCCAAGCCGTCGTTATCCGACGATGCCCGCCACGATGGCCCCGCTTGCCCCGCCGACCCCACCCCCCGGCCACGTGCCAGCGCCGCAGATGAACAGCGACTCCACCGGGGTGCGGTGCCGACCCCAGCCGGGGACCGGGCGTAGGAAGAAGAACTGCGCCGGATGATGACTCCCCCCAAGTGAGTCGCCGAGCACAAGGTTCGCGTTGTACCGCTCGAGGTCGGATGGGGTGAGCACTGCCCGCCCGAGGACCTTTTCCGCAAGCCCCGGGGCGTACTGCTCGAGGATGCCCATCACCTGATCGGCGTATGCCTCGCCCGCCTCGTCCCAAGTGCGCCCGTCCGCGATCTCGAGCGGCAGCACCCGCACCTGCACCCACAGCACATGCCCCCCCTCGGGGGCCCGGCTCGGGTCGGTCACCGTGGGCTGCCCGACGACGAGCGTGGGAGTCGATGGCAGTCTGCCTGCCGCGGCGTCGGTGTAGGCGAGAGCCATGTCATCGACATAGGGGCCGATGTGGACGTAGTTGTAGTCCTTCGCCTCGATCGCGGTCCACTCCGGCAGGTCGTCAAGCGCTAGGTGGATCATCATCGTGCCAAGGCCCGGCCGGAACGCCCTGGCGCGAGCAACCGCAGGCCGCTCGGACTGATCCTGAGGCAACAGATCCGGCATCAGCTTTGGGTTCACATTCGAGATGACCGCGCGCGACGCCCTGATCGTGTCGCCGTTCTCAAGCCGCACCCCGACAGCCTTGCCACGAGACACCATGATCTCGACGACCCGGGAACCACAGCGCACCTCGCCACCCTTCTCCGCGATGACGCCCACGAGCCCGTCGATCATCGTCGAGGCTCCACCCTTGCCGATGACCATGCCGAAGAGCTGCCCGCCCATGGTCTCGAGGAACGAGAAGAGTGCGCCACCGGAGATATCGGGAGCGAAGTCCAGGTGCATGCCCCATGACGCCATGAGCGCCTTGACCTTCGGGGAGGTGAAGTGCTCGTCGGTGAACGCGCGGGTCGACGCGAGGGCGAGCTTCACGATCTCGTACACCCCGTCGGTTCCAAGCGCGCGGTGCGCCTTCCACAGGGTCCTGATCGCCTTCCACGAGGGCAGATCCGATCCGAGGATGCCGAAGAGGTACGGCGCGAGGTCCTGCACCTGCTTGGTCAGTGCCTCCCATTCCGCGACGTCCTGAGGGGATACTCGCTCGACATTCGCGCGGGTCGCCGCAGGGTCCGCCTCGACGCCCAGCATCGTCCCGTCAGGAAAGACCGAGCAGAACGGCTTTGCCGACGGAACAAGTGCAAAGCCATGACGGGCCAGGTCCGCGCCAAGTGCCGCATTCACCGGCCCTCCCGCAAAGAGCCCGAGGTTCATCGCAAAGAGGTCATGTCGAAACCCTGGGAGCGTCACCTCCGCGGTGCGCACTGCTCCGCCGGGAACGTCAGCCGACTCCACAACAACAACCGAGCGACCCTTCGATGCGAGCATCGCAGCCGCCGAGAGTCCGTTGACTCCTGCGCCTATCACGACAACATCCGTGCGCGTTTCCATCGTTGGCCCTCCCAAGGTTTCGGCACTGTGCAAATATGACGGCCGGAATCTTTACGATATAGCCTCGGCGGCCGATCGCGGCCCGAGAACAGCACAAGTCCCGGGAGGACCAATGTCCGCAGCACGGTACGACGCCATCATCGTCGGCTCCGGGATCAACGCGCTCGTCGGCGGCGCCCTCCTCGCCAAGGACGGCTGGCAGGTCCTCCTATGTGAGCGCAATGATCATCCCGGCGGCGCGATCTGGACGAGCACCGATCAAGTTCCCGGCTTCACTCTCGAACTCCTCTCGAGCTGGCACCCGCTGTTCGTCGGCGGGCCCGCCTACGGGGAGCTCGCCGACGACCTTGCCTCCCGTGGCGTCGAGTACCTCAACACTCCCTTGCCGACTGGCGTGGTCTGCTCGTCTGGCACGGCCGTGCTCTCGACCGATCCGGCGATCACCGCTGCGCAGTTCGAGGCCCTCGGCGACCTCGATGCATGGAACCGAACAATGAGTGACTTCGGCGCCAAGGCCAACCTCGCCTTCGGCCTCCTCGGTACCGACTTCTGGCGGCGCACCTCGCTGAAGTTCGGGTGGGGTGCATTCCGGCAACTCGGAAGCAGGAAGCTCGTTGCCAGCGGGGCCGAGCTCCTCGAGCCGGCGGCGCCCTGGCTCGACCGCACGTTCACCTCCCCCGTCAGCCATGCCCTCCTCGCGCCCTGGGCCCTCCACAACGGCCTCGGACCTGACGATGCGGCGAGCGCATTCATCACGAAGGTCATCGCGGCCGCCATCTCAATGGGGGGCATGCCGGTGCCACGCGGTGGTGGGCAGACCCTCGTCGATGCCCTGCTCGCGATCATCACGGACGCCGGCGGTGCACTGCGGACGAATGCGGAGGTCGTCCGGATCACCACATCGGGCGATCGGGTGAAGGGGGTTGTCCTCTCCGATGGGACGTCCCTGACGGCCCGCCGTGCAGTGCTCGCCTCGGTGACACCGCAGGCGCTGTACGGCGGCATGCTGGCCGATGCCCCGGTGCCCGCCGAGACCCGACAGGCAGCGGCCGACTTCAGATACGGACGCGCCGGCATGCAGATCCACATCACGCTCAGCGAGAAGCCGCAGTGGTCTGCCGATGAGCGCCTCGCCGACACCGCCCTCGTCCATGTGCTCGACAGCATGGACTCACTCTCAGAATCGGTGAATGCCGCGAACCGCGGATACCTGCCGCGACGGCCGACCATCGTCGTCGGGCAGCCCTGCACCATCGATCCCTCGCGTGCCCCTGAGGGATCGTCCATCCTGTGGATTCAGCTCCAGGAGAACCCGCGCCACATCAAGGGGGACCTCGCCGGCGAGATCGACCCGGGTGACGGCAACTGGACGCCCGAGATCCGCGACGCCTACGTAGAGCGGGTCATCAGCCAACTCGAACCCCACATCACGAATATCCGCACCGCCGCGACACATACGTTTGCCCTCAGCCCCGCCGACCTCAACGCGATGAATATCAACCTCGTTGGCGGCGACCCCTACGCCGGTGATTGCCGGGTCGATCAGTACGCCGCCTGGCGGCCACTATCGACGGCCACCGGACACAACACCGGCTTCAAGGGCCTGTGGCACATCGGCGCATCGACACATCCGGGGCCGGGTCTCGGCGGGGGCTCCGGCTACCTCGTGGCGAATCGGCTCCGCAAGCGCCGCTGACTCCAAGTCAGCGCCTCCCACTGGGCCAGATGAACGAATCACCCCGATTTCGAGCCGCATTCGTTCAGGCGGCCCGGAATCTGGGTCAGATGAACGGGGGGTTACTTGTTTACTAGGGCCAGTACTCGGCAGGGGCTGCCCGAGCCCTTGACGATCGGCAGCGGCGCGACGATGACGACCGCTCCGGTGACCGGCAGGCGGTGCAGGTTGCGCAGTTGCGTCACACCGTACTTGTTCGCACCCATGAGCATCGTGTGGCACGGGAACGGCGGATCGAATCCGAAGGCGCCACCTGCATCGGTGCCGACGGTCTCGACGCCCATGCCGAGGATCTCGGTCTCCTCCGCGAGGTAGCGTGCCGCGGCCGGGGTCAGGCCCGGCGTATGCGGGCCATTCTCATCGGCATTTGCGTAGGCGGCTGCATCGTCGCCGTACTTCGACCAACCGGTGCGGTAGAGCAGCCACGCGCCCTTGGGGATGCCACCGTTGGCGGCCTCCCACTCCTTAATGTTGCTGACATCAAGGCAGAAGTCCGGGTTTGCAGCGACTTGGGCCGTGGTGTCAATGACGATAGCCGGGCCGATGAGCCGCTGAGCAGGCACCTGGCTCACGTCGTGGAGGTCCTTGCCAGTGATCCAGTGGTTCGGCGCATCGAAGTGGGTGCCGGTGTGCTCGCCGGTGTGGAAGTTGTTCCAGTACCAGGCCGGGCCCTTCTCGTCGTACTCGCTGATGAGTTCGAGTTGGAAGGTGGCGGTCTGGCCGAACTCCGGTGGGAGGCCCAGGATCGGCGTGCCGGAGTGGAGGGGCGACGTCAGGTCGATGACCTCGACCGAACCATCGACGAGGGCGGCGGCCAAGCCGGAAAGATCAGCCATGTGCAGTTCCTTTCATCGGGTGTGATGGATAACGCTACCGAAATCGGGCGCGGCAGGTGGTGCAGTTCAGGAGTTCGGTCGCCACCGGCTCGGCCGGACGACAACCTGCGAATCCTCAGGAACGAGCTCTAGTCGCGGCTTCGGGTCCTCATTGCGCCCGGCCGGCGGCTTCCAGCTCCCGCCGACATAGGGGGTCGGCCAGGAGATCCGGTAGCCCTGATCAGCTGCAGCGTGCAGGGTCCACGCCGGGTCAAACAGGTGTGGGCGCCCGATTGCGCATAGGTCGGCTCGACCCGCTGCGATGATCGTGTTGACGTCGTCCCAGCTGCTGATCGCACCAACGGCCATCGTGGCGACACCAACCCGGTTGCGGATTCGATCTGAGAATGGCGTCTGGTAGGAACGTCCGTACTCCGGAACCGCATCGGTGGTCGTCTGTCCCGTCGAGACGTCGATGATGTCGGCTCCGTGCTCGCCGAATGCCCTCGCAACCGCGACCGACTCCTCCTCGGTGAGCCCATCCGGCACCCAATCGGAGGCCGAGATGCGCACGCTCATCGGGCGTTCGGCCGGCCATGCTGCGCGCACTGCGTCGAACACCTCAAGGGGGAACCTGAGCCGGTTTTCCAGCGATCCACCGTATTCGTCAGTGCGCTGGTTGCTGACCGGGGTGATGAAGCTCGACAGGAGGTAGCCGTGGGCACAGTGGAGTTCGAGTAGGTCGAAGCCGGCGCGTGCAGCGCGCGCGGTCGCCTGAACAAAATCCGCCTTCACCTCATCCATGTCGGCGCGCGTCATCTCGCGCGGAACCTGCGAGACGGCGTGATAGGGAATCGGCGACGGGCCCATGATCGGCCAATTGCCCGACTCGAGAGGCTGGTCGATGCCCTCCCACATCACCCGGGTCGAGGCCTTGCGCCCCGCATGGCCGATCTGGATTCCCATCTTCGCCTGGGTCGTATGACCGAAGTCGACGATGCGCCTCCAGCCCTCCTCCTGCTCATCAGTCCAGATCCCAGTACAACCTGGGGTGATCCGACCATCGCGTGAGGTGCAAACCATCTCCGTCATGACGAGCCCTGCCCCGCCAAGTGCCCTCGCACCGAGGTGGACGAGGTGGAACTCGCCGGGGAATCCCTCGACGGACGAGTACATGTCCATCGCGGAGACCACGATCCGGTTCGACAATTCGAGTTCCCTTAACTTGAAGGGCAGGAACATCGGAGGCCGGGTGGACGTCCCTGACGGCACACAACCCCGGGCGATCTCGCTCTCAAGCAGCCACTCATCGACCCTGCGGACGAACTCCGGATCGCGTTCCAGCAGGTTGTCGTACGTAATGCGACGGCTGCGGGTCATCATGTTGAACACGAACTGGATGGTGTCCTGATGGACGTACTGACCAATCTCCTCGAACCACACGAGGCTCGCCTGGGCGGCCCGCTGGGTGCTCTTGATGACCGGCAGCCGTTCCTCGTCGTAGGCCTTGAGCGCGGCGTCGACAGTCGGCTGCTCGGAGATACATGCGGCTAGCGCAAGGGCGTCCTCCATTGCGAGTTTCGTGCCCGACCCGATAGAGAAATGCGAAGTGTGCGCAGCGTCGCCGAGCAGCGCCATATTCTTAAGAACGAGGGTCTTGTTGCGGATCGTCCGGAACGTCACCCACTTGCTGTTGTTGGCGATGAGGCTGCCGCCAGCCAGAGCATCTGCGAAAATCTCGCCGATCCGCTCGATGCTCTCGGTGTCGCTCACTCCCGGAGGGAGGTCGGCGGCATCGACCGTGTCAAAGCCAGCACGCTGCCAAACGTCCTCCGGCATCTCGACGATGAAGGTGCTCGAATTCGCGTCCATCGGGTAGGCATGCACCTGCATCACCCCCCATTCGGTCTCCTTGACGAAGAACTTGAACGCGTCGAAGACGGTGTCCGTGCCGAGCCAGATGAACTTGCAGCGGCGGGGATCGCTCGTCGTTCCGAACGACTCGGCGTAGGAGTCGCGGATGGGCGAGTTGATGCCGTCGGATACGAGCACGAGGTCATGTGAGGCCATAAGTTCCTCGACGGGAGGCGCCTCGGTCCGGAACAGGATGTTCACCCCGTGGTCAATCGCCCGCCGCTGGAGCACGTGGAGCAACTCCTTGCGGCTCATCGCCGCGAAGCCGTTGCCACCAATCGTCATCATCTCTCCGTTGAGGGTGATGTCGATGTCGTCCCAGTAGGCAAACGAGCGGCCCATGTCCTCAAAGGCCGAGCGGTCTGACGCCTTGATGCCGCTCAGGGTCTGGTCGCTGAAGACCACACCGAAGCCGAACGTGTCATCGGGGGCGTTGCGCTCCCACACGGTGATATCCGCCGCAGGATCAAGTTGTTTGACGAGGCTCGAGAAGTACAGTCCCCCGGGGCCGCCGCCGATAACCGCGATCTTCATGGGCTTCCATCCTGTCAAGTGTTGCGGATAATTGACTGTCGCAAATAATACGGAATAGTCAGCCCTATGCAACACCATGAGGAAGATTCATCAGCCCAGGTTCAGAGAGCCGCCGCCCCGTCACCCACCGGCACATGGAGGATACGGACATGACAGACCGCAATCCGCGCTTCACCGGCAAGATCGCCATCGTCACCGGGGGTGCCGGCGGGCTTGGCCAGGCCATCAGCGCCGCCCTCGCAGATGAGGGCGCCCGGGTCGCCATCTTCGACACCTCGCCGGAGGCCATTGACCGGGCGCTCGCCGAGCTGAAGGGCACCTCGAGCCTTGGCGGGCCGGCAGACGGCGCCGGGTTCCTCGGCTCCATCGTCGATGTTCGCGACCGTGCGAGCGTCGCCCGCGGCGTCGACGAGGTCGTTTCTGCGTTCGGCGGGATCGACATCCTCATCGCCGCCGCCGGCGGAAGCCTCGGAACCCCTCGCGACATCGACGACATCGAGCCTGAGCACCTCGACCTCGTCATCGACGTGAACATCAAGGGGACCTTCAACTGCGCGCAGGCCGCCGTCCCATCAATGAAGTCCAGGGGCGGCGGAGCAATCGTCAACTTCTCCTCTATCGGTGGCCGATCAACGAGCCCCGTCACCGGGATCCCGTACGCAGCAGCCAAGGCCGGAGTCCTTGGTCTCACCCGCCGACTCGCACGGGAGGTAGGGCCCGACAACATTAGGGTCAACGCCATTGCGCCCGGTCTGTTCCTCACCGGCCGGCTTCAGGGGATGTTCGACGCCATGGCCGAGAAGGATCGCCACGAGGTGCTCGACGCCATTCCGCTGCACCGCATGCCCGATCTGCGCGAGTGCGTCGACCCGGTGCTCTTCCTCGCCAGTGAGGAATCCTCGTACATCACCGGCGCCGTTCTCGATGTCAACGGCGGAAGATTCATGGCAGGGTGACGGCATGACGACTGTGATGCCGCCTATCAACTTCGAAAACTGGGTCGCGGAGCACGAGCACCTCCTCAAGCCACCCGTGAACAACCGGCAGATGCTGCTCGGCACAAGCGACTTCATCATCCAAGTCGTGGGCGGGCCGAACAGCCGAACCGACTACCACGTCGACCCATACGAGGAGTGGTTTTACCAGGTGCGCGGCACCATGCACGTCGACATCATGACTTCAGACGGGCCGGCGAGCGTCCAGATCCAGGAGGGCGAGATGTGGCTGCTTCCCCGAGAACTCCCGCACTCGCCCCAACGACCGGAGGCCGGCTCGATCGGCATCGTCATCGAGCGCATCCGCGAGGAGGGCATGCTCGAGCGGTTCCAGTGGTACTGCCCGCAGTGCCATCACCTGATCTACTCCGTCGAGCTCGAGGTTCGCGATATCGTCGCCGACCTTCCGCCCGCCTTCGAGCGCTTCTATTCCGACGAGGACGGCGCCCGCACCTGCGCTCAATGCGGAGCCGTGCACCCCGGCAAGGGATGAACGAAACCGGTGCCGTGAGCGCTCTCACCATCGACGTGCACACCCACTACGTGCCCCTCGGCTGGCCCGACCTGGCAAACCAGACCGGAGCCGACGCCGAGTGGCCGTGGCTGCGCGTCGAGTCCGAGCACGACGCCATGATCATGCTCGGATCCAAGGAGTTCCGGCGGATCGGCTCGCAATGCTGGGACGCCGACCGCCGGCTGGCCGACATGGATGCGCACGGCATCGACAAACAGGTAGCGTCGCCCACCCCGGTCTTCTTCAACTATGCGCGCCCGGCCGGCGAGGCGATCAAGGTGAGCCGAATCTTCAACGACCTCGCCCTCGAGATCTGCTCGCCGGCACCCGGCCGACTCCTCCCCTTCGCCCAGGTCCCCCTGCAGGACACCGATGCCGCCTGCGCGGAAATCGATCGCTGCCGCGCAGCGGGCCACGCCGGCGTCGAGATCGGCAATCACGTCGGCGATCTCGATCTCGATGATGCCGGCATCGTCACCTTCCTCCAGCACTGCGCATCGGTCGACATGCCGGTGTTCGTGCACCCGTGGGATCTGCCGAGCTCCCCGCGGCTCGACCGCTGGATGGGGCAGTGGCTGGCCGGGATGCCCGCGGAGACCCACCTGTCGATTCTCGCGCTCATCCTCGGCGGCGGATTCGACGCCCTCAGCCATGACCTGCGCATCTGCTTCGCCCATGGCGGAGGCTCATTCCCCTTCTGGCTCGGCCGCGTCGAGAACGCCTGGCACACTAGGCCCGATGTGATCGCCACCTCCGAGCATCCGCCCTCCCACTACATCGGGCGGTTCAGCGTTGACTCCGTGGTCTTCTCCGAGCCGGCCCCTCGTCTGCTCGTCGACACGCTGGGAGCCGAGCAGGTGATGCTCGGCAGCGACTACCCCTATCCGCTCGGCGAGGCGGACGTCGGAAGCCTCGTCCGAGGAGCGTCATTCCTCTCGGCTGAGGAGCGAACGGCACTCCTCGGCACAAACGCCGTCCGTTACCTCGGCCTCCCAGACGTCGATAGGGTGCTTCCATGATCTCCGCGCTGTGCTTCGTCCAGGTCGCTCCCGGCAAGGTGAATGAGGTCGGTCAGGCCATGGCCGAGATCAAGGGCGTGCGCTCGGTCTACTCCGTCACCGGCAAGATCGACATGGTCGCACTCATCGAGGTCGTCGATCACGATCGCGTCGCCGATGTCGTGAACGATGGCATCGGACGCATCGAGGGCGTGCTCTCAACCGAGACCCACATCGCCTTCAAGACCTACCGTCCCCAGGACATTGAAGCCGGTTTCTCGATCGGTGCCGAGTCCTGATCGGACGATGAAAGCGGGGGCGACTATGCGCAACTGGTCCGGCCATGTCGAGTTCACGTCCACTGGGGTGACGGTTCCCGCAAACTTGAGCGAACTGCAGTTGCTCGTCGGTTCATCCGCGCGCATCAGAGCCCTCGGCACCGCCCACTCGTTCAATGCGATCGCCGACACAACCGGCATCCATGTGTCAGTGGCGGGTCTCGACAGCCAGATCGACATCGACTCCCGGGCGTCCGTCGCCTGGGTGCCGGCCGCCATGCGCTACGGCGAGGTTGCCCGGCTCCTCGATGCCCAGGGGTGGGCGATCCCCAACATGGCTTCGCTCGGCCACATCTCGATCGCGGGCACCATCGCGACCGGTACCCATGGCTCAGGTGATCACAATCAGACGCTGTCCGCATCGGTGGCCGGTATTGAGATGGTGACCACGGCTGGTGACCTCATCACCATCACCGAAGGTGAGCCTGACTTCGAAGGCTCGGTCGTGGCGCTCGGAGCCCTCGGGGTGACGACCCGTGTGCTCCTGCGGATCCAGCCCCGCTTCGAGGTCCGCCAGTACGTGTTCGACGGCGTGACGCACGCCGCGCTCCTCGACGGATTCGACGAGGCATTCGCAAGTGCCTACAGCGTCAGCTTCTTCACCTGCTGGGCCCCTGACCTCACCGGGAAGATCTGGATGAAGCGCCGCGAGGGCGTCGATGCCTCTCTGTCAGGCGAGCAGCTAGCTGGTGGCGCGCGGATGGGCGGCCATCTCGCTGACTCGAAGCGGCATCCCCTGCCGGAGCACGAGGCGATCCACTGCACCGAGCAGTTGGGCGAATTGCTCCCATGGCATGAGGCGCTGCCCCACTTCAAACTCGACTTCACGCCGAGTTCAGGCGACGAGTTGCAGACTGAGTATCTCGTCCCTCGCGCTCAGGCTGTCCGCCTGCTCCGTAGTCTCGAATCGCTCGCCCCACGACTCCACCCGCACCTCCATGTGTCAGAGATCCGCACGATGCGCGCTGACAATCTCTGGCTCAGCGGGGCCTATGGTCGTGACACCGTCGGCATCCACTTCACGTGGAAGAAGGTCCCGGACGCCCTCGCGCTCCTCCCCGAGATCGATGCTCTGCTCGGTGCAGCAGCCGGGCGTCCGCACTGGGGCAAGCTTTACGCCGCCAGCCCGTCGTCACTCATCGATCGTTACCCCCGATTCGCTGACTTCGGTGCGCTCGCCCACCGCATGGATCCCCACGGGAAATTCCGGAACGCAACACTCGACGCACTGCTGTCAGCCCGTGTGATGCCCAGGTAATGCCCGTCTGATCCACGGCGGGACGGCGTGTCATCCCGGAGAATGGTCCCCGCAGCCCGTATCTTAAAAGTTGTGTCTGCGTCCTTCCCCGGAACCGTAGACGACTCAGCCGGTGAGGCTGACCGTCCGCAGGCACCAGAGTAGGGAGCACCGCGTGATTCCTGTAGGCATTCTCCTCATCATTCTTGCCACCGTTGGCGGGATCGCAGGCCTGCAGATGGTCGGCGACACAGCCATCGCGGCACTCATGGCCGCCGCAACCGCCCTCCTGGCGGGGATCGGCATGCTTCTCGCGACCCAGCGACTCAAGCGGCTCGAGACCGCTGCGGAGGCTGTCATCACCGGGTGGCGACCGGACCCCTGGGTCAAGCATCGCGATGGCGAACAGGCACTCAATCGCCTTGAGGTCCGTGCGCACCGACTCCCTCGCTAGCGAGAAGCCTCTTCCGTTTCCATCAACGCCTTGAGCCTGACGAGGGACTTTGCCACCGCGACCTGATTTCCTTCATAGGCGTTCATGAGAAGAAGCGCCGGGGGGAAACGTGCTGTCGACCCATCAAATGTCTCAGTGACAGCCGTCGTGTCAGCGTCTATGGGCTCGAACTCGTAGCGCCAGCGGTGGTGGTTGAAGTGGCACCAGGCGATGCGGCGCCCCTCCTCGAACTCGACGACCGTGTTACTCGTCCGATACGGCAGTCCGAAGTGCATACGCATGCCGAATCGGGATCCGAGCCCAAGGCGCTCAGGGCCACTCGCGGAGCCTTGCACCATCCCAGACCCATCGAAGCGATGATGCTCGGCTGGATTCGCAACGACGTCGAATATCTGACCCACGGGGGCGTTGATGATGATCCTCGCGGATCGCACCCATCTCGATCCGGTGGCAAGAATTTCGGCGCGCTCATCCATAGGCGCAACACTAGCCACACGTCACACTATGCTTCCGTCCGGTCACTGAGGAGGCAGCGTGCAAAACCTGATCCCCACGCAGCGAGTCACGTGGATGGAATTGTTCTACGACGTGGTCATCGCGGCCTCCATGCTCCTCATCTACGGGTCACTCGCGAAGCACCTGAGCTGGCCTGAGTTTTTCTGGCTTTCAGCAATTGCGCTGGTCGTCTTCGCCGCGTGGCTGAGCACGACACTGATCTACAACCAGTTGCCGGCCGACACCACGTGGCGCCGACTCTTCGTCATCGTGCAGATGATCACCGTTGTGTACGCCGTCGCAGCCATGGAGACCAGCGATCGGGTCGACGACGATGTCGGCATCATCGCCCTGGGCATTGCCATGCTCATTCTTGCGGCCATGTGGGAAGCCGGGCATCGCTCGTCAAGGGACATCTCACAGCCCTACCGTCGGCAGGCCGCCGCCTTCGTCATCGGTGCCGCCTTCCTGCTCTCGGCCGTGTTCCTCCCCGATTCGCTGAACGCCGAAGTCTTCATCATTGGCGCACTCATCGGGTTCGTCCCCATGTTCGTGAGTTTCGTACCCCGGCTTTGTGCCGCCAGTTCGATCGACATGCACCATCTCGTCGAACGACTCGGCGGCCTCGTCCTCATCATGCTCGGCGAGACCTTCCTTGAAATGTCGGTCCTCTTCACCAAGGGGGGCAACCCGAGGATCTTCGGCGTGCTCCTCGTGCTCGTGCTCCTCACCATCGTGTGGTGGCAGTACTTCACCTACGTCGCGAGTCGCCCAGTGACGCCTTCTGTCAAGCGCCTTGGGTTCTTCCTCCTCGGACACGCACTGCTCGTTCTTGGATTGGGCTCTGCCGCGTTGGCGCTGACGGAGGTAGCTCTCGCGCTTGAGGAGGCATTGACCGTCCCGGTCATCGCAGGGATCCTTGGTGGGTCTCTTGCGCTCGTCTACGCAGGCCTGACGATCATTGTCGCCAATTCGACCGGGCCACGATCACAACTCATCATTCTCACCTTGACCACGGCCTCGTTCGGCAGCGTCGGGTTCCTGTTCTGGGCCATCTGGGAAATTGATGAGCAGACCCTCAGCCTCCTCATGATCGCGATCGCTCTCGGTGCCCTGCTCCTCACGGCGGGTACATCGCGGACTGCACGGGGTGCGGCTCGCACCCAAAGCCATCACGTGGCTCCTGAATAATCGCTCTTCCGCTGAACTGACATGTCATGTCCGCTAGGTGATCGCGCACCCTTCAGTGGGTTCAGCACGGTTCACTTTCTGATGTCGGACGAGAATCCAACGCGCGCGCCACGACTCCCATCGCGATTGACGGTGATGGCCACCTGCACGAGGGTGAGTCCACGTCCCAGCCCCGGATGCGAGCTCCACACGACATCGGACAGATGGCCGATCGGGGCCGCAGTGACATCGTCGTCACCGCTGGCTGCCGCATCCGCAGCAAGTCGGGCCATAGCGTTGACGATCAAACGATCACCATCGGGCTGCAGCATCGCATCGCGGTAGCCGGTGTCACCGGGGGATAGCCTCAACAGACCGATGAGCGTTTCGATGTTGTCGCCTTGGATCGTCATCTCCAGCCACACCATGTCCTCCCCTTCAAGCGGCACATCCGCGGCCATGCCGCCCATCGATGCTGTTCCGCGGGCGTTACGAATCTGCCTGCCATCGGGCATCGTCAATGCCAGCGGTTCGTCTTGCATGGGCAGACTTGGTGGACCCACCGAGCCCACCGAGGTCCCCGACTTCGCTGCTCTCGACCGCTTCTGCAGCCAACTGATCAGTGCCCAGGCCACACCTGCGGTGACGACTAGCCCAACCCATTCACTGGCCACCAATGAACCAACCAGACCGCCCACCAACAATGCGATCAGAATCCCGCCACCGATGCTCCAGCACCCGAGTCGACCCGAAGCTCCGCGGCTGGCGGCACTATTCGGTGCGCGAGGTCCGTATCCGGGCAACCACATCGCCGGCCGTGAGTAGGTCCACTGCGGAGGCGCGGCATCGCTCTTGGCTGTGTTGCACGACGTGTGCGCGGGGGCGAGGTTCGATGGATCGTCCGATCCACCCCTGGAGACCGGCACGATGTGGTCGATCGCATCGGCCGCATCGTGACCGTAGAGGTGGCACACGCCGTTGTGCGCGCGCATCACCCGCTCGCGGTGCCGTTGATGCCGCCTCGTGCGACTCACCCGTGGTTGAGCCATCACCTACACCCTCCATTGGACCGTGACTGTGTTGCTGACCGTAGAGCACCCGTGT
>CAMAWO010000041.1 GCA_945861925.1 Bifidobacterium breve
GACTTCTGTCCGATCCACTGGATCTTGGCGCATCGTGGTTCTGGGATGGTGAGCAAAGAGTTCGTGCCATGACCGATCGCTTTGTCATCGCAACATTCCCTCAGCACATCCGTGGGGATGCGATGATCGACGACCGCGACAGCGTGCACCGATATCCCGGAAACCCCATTGATGGGCCAGCGCATCGGTTCGCCCACGGGGCAGCCTCATTGACTGATGCTCTGGCCGGCCAACTGCCGGAGGGGACAGTGCTCATGGGTCAGCCCGTCGTCGAGATCTCCGACAATCTGTGCGTGAAAACAGCAGACGCTTCATGGCAGCCCGAGCATGTCGTGATCGCGGTCCCACCAGCAGGTGCTTCGACGACCATCCAGTTGCCTCATGCTCTCCCCACGAATCTCCTGGCCGTGTCCCTGCGCACCCCTGTGTGGATGGGCGACACGATCAAGGTCGTGGCGATGTACGACGAACCCTTCTGGCGCGCCGATGGCCTCGCTGGTGCAGCGATGAGTCGTGTGGGCCCCATGCATGAGATGCATGACCTCTCTGGGCCTGATGGATCGCCGGCCGCGATCTTTGGGTTCGCGCGTGCGAGTCAGCCCAACGGTTTGGATGAAACTGATGTGCGCGCGCAACTGGCACGCATCTTCGGTCCTCGTGCGGGAGTTCCGCAGAAACTCCAGATCCAGGATTGGTCCCGCGAGCGGTGGACGAATCCTGCTGCATCTGCAGCGGAATACGTCCCGAGCGCGCCTGACCACTCGCTGTTCGGCCACGCTATGTTCCAGCAACCACAATTGGGCGGCCGACTCCACTGGTCATCCACGGAGACCGCTACGCATTACGCAGGGCATATCGAAGGAGCGCTTGAGGCAGCCGAACGAACCGTGAGAGACATCGATACATCATGAACTGATGCGTTGATGTCCACAGGGTAGGCTGGCCCTATGCGTACAACGCTCACTCTTGACGATGATGTGGCAATGCTGCTCAAGAAGTTCAGCGAGGAAGCCGGGCTCACCTTCCGAGATGCGGTCAATCAGTCGATTCGTCGCGGGCTGATTCCACAGCCGCTTCGGGAGTCCGTCGCGATCCCCCAACCGCGAGCGATGGGCAGGCCCACGGTGGATCTCACGCAGGCACTGTCGCTCATTGAAAGTTTGGATGACGAGGATGTCAGGAGCAGTGTGAGGTCGTCGCGTGATCGTTCCTGACGTCAACCTGCTCGTTCATGCGATGAACGCCGAGAGCGACCTCCATGAGCGAGCCTGGTCCTGGTGGTCCTCAACATGGAACGGCACTGAACACATCGGCTTGGCATGGTCTGTGATGATCGCATACCTGCGTATCACTACGCACCCTCGAATAATGCCGATCCCTCAGCCCTTTGACGTTGCCATCAATGATGTGCGGGCCTGGATGGGCGCACCGGTCAGCGTGATGTTGACCCCTGGCCCCGATCATTTGCACGTCATGGACGCGCTGATGGCAGGTGCCGGCCGAGGTGGTGACCTCACGCCGGACGCACATCTTGCCGCGCTCGCGCTGGAGAACGGTGGCACAATCTACTCACAGGATGCTGACTTTGCCCGTTTTCACGGGGTGCGCTGGATCAATCCCTGCGCCTAGTCCACCTGCCCATAAACGGAGGTCAGTGACATGAAAAATATGAGCGAGCAGCACCTCACATCCGTGGAGGGCACCCTGACGTCGGCATTGCTGGCCTGGTCGGCCGCGAGCGTGGCGGTGGGAGCCACACTCGCCGTGGCTGGTCGTTCGCTCAAAAGGGATGAGGTGACAGCCCTTGGCCGACAGACCGCCGCGTGGGGAGTCGTCGATGCTCTGATTGCGGGAGCCGGCGTGCTCAGCAGGCGTCGTCGTGGCCCATTGTCCGGCGACGAAGCCGACAAGAAGATCCGGTCACTGCGCACCTTGCTCCTCGTTAATGCCGCTGCAGATGTCGGATATATCGCCGGTGGAGCTCTCCTGATCGCGCGCGGGCGTGGGGGTCGCAAGACCCTGCGGATGAGCGCCGGTGACGGCGCAGCGATTGCGATTCAGGGAGCATTCCTGCTTGCCTTGGATCTATCGCAAGCCCGACAGTTGCCCTGACCAATAGTGCATGGGCCGGTCGGTGAGGTCTGGCTGGAAGGGCTGCCTACGGGATGCGGAAGACCCGATGGTCGCCGATGCGGCGCCAGACACACACCCAGTTCCCGCCCTCACGGGCGAGGTGGAAGGTTGCACGTCCGTCAGGTGAAGCGAAGCTCCATGTCATTTCCATGATGCCTCCGGCGTTCACAATGGCTGAGACGCGCAGGGACTTCGGCCACACGCAGTGCTCACGAGCGGCTTGTGCTCGCATCCAAGCATCGCAGGCAGGGATGAATTTGCCGCGCACAACGTCCTTGAACTCTCGTCGATGCTCAGGCTTCAGGCGATCCCAGTCTGCATCGAAGCTGGCTGTGCGATCGAACCGCAACTCAGTCGCTCAACGACGCGAGGAAGGACTCACCGTCGTCGTAGGACGTCACTTGACCAGCAGCGAGATCCTCATCGACCTGGCGTTCCCGTGCCTGCCAAGCGTCGGTCCAGAACCAGGCTTGGCTCGCGGGAACTGGGATCTGAGGTCGAAGCTCAATCACACCGTCCTCACGCTCAGTCACCTCAACCTGTGCCCCCGGGGAGTCAAGGAGCAGGCGCTTGCGCACCTCAGGCGGCAACGCCAGCACCCCACGCGTCTGAATGCTGAGAAAGCCGTGGTACGTCTCACGAGCGTTCGCCATGCCCACAATGGTGCGGCATTGAAGCAATGCTGTTAAGCAGCCGACCAGTCTCATGAAAGTGCCCGCGAAATGCCTTCCGTGCCTCACGTAGGAATGCCCGCGTAACGGTGATCATTGTTGGGCATGGCAATCGAACTGTCATGCTGGCCTCGGGGAGGCGGTCAGGCTCAGGGAGGCGGTCAGGCTCGGCGAGGCGGCGGAATTACGTCGGAGCGATGTGGACCTCAAGAGGCCGCAGACTCGCGTAGAAGGACCCACGTATCAAGTCGATGGGTCATGGTCTTGTTCACGTCCATGACCTGCGGCACTCCGGTCAGTTGCTCGCCGCTACGAACGGAGCGACGTTCGCATACGTCGGATAGCCCAGGGTGATTGTGTACGTCGATAACGCCGGGCATGTTGAAGTCGACCGCCTCGGCGCGCGGGTTCGCCTCGTCCATCGTGACGACGGTCGAGGCCTCCTCGGGTCTCACCTGAGTCAGATGCGGCACTCCCTCGACTCACCACGCTTGCTCGGAAACAACCCTCGCGGCAAACACCCCGATGATCAGCGCTTCCCAAGACACCGAGCAGGAGGACGTTGCAGCATCGCATCCGCGCCACTCCTCATCTCAGACGAAAGAGCAACAGCGGATGATGCGGCGGCCTGGGCTCGGTGATTCGGTAGCCTCGGCTACGTGCCCATCATGCGAATCGCCCTGGCCCAAGTCAACGCGAAGGTCGGCGACATTGACGGTAACGCAGGCGTGGTTCGAGCCAGCGTCGCGGAGGCTGCCTCTAGGGGCGTCCAACTCGCCGCCTTCCCCGAGATGATGATCACCGGCTACCCGGTCGAGGATCTTGCGCTTCGCCCCTCATTCCAGCGCGCATCGGCGTCTGCCACCGAGCAACTCGCACGCGATATCGCCGCCGATGGAAACGGCGAGGTGATCTGCGTCGTCGGCTACCTCGATTTCGATACTGCTCCGGTGAACGCCGTGGCCGTCATGCATCGCGGTTCGGTCGTCGCCACCTACGTCAAGCACCACCTTCCTAATTACGGGGTCTTCGATGAGGCGCGCTACTTTCGCAGCGGTTCCACACCACTCCTGTTGCGCATCGACGACGTCACTATCTCCGTGGCGATCTGCGAGGACCTCTGGCAAGAGGGCGGGCCGGTTGAATGGACCCGCGAGGCCGAGGCCGGGCTGCTCCTCGTCGTGAACGCATCCCCCTACGAGCGTGGCAAAGATGATTCACGGCTGGCACTGTGCAGGCTGCGAGCGCAGGAAGCGGGGTGCAGTCTCGCGTACGTGAACCTCGTGGGGGCGCAGGATGAGTTGGTGTTCGACGGCGACTCCATCATCGTCGACTCCGCCGGCGTGGTCATCGCGCGGGCACCCCAGTTCACGCCCGTCCTCATGGTGGCCGACATTGAGGTGCCCACCTCACCCGAACCCGCCGAGTGCATTTCCATGACGGCGCGGTCGCGGCCCAAGAAGAACGTCGAATGCCCGGGCGTCGCGGCTCGGATGCCCGAGCATGAAGAGGTCTACTCCGCCCTCGTCCTCGGCCTCGCCGACTACGTCGGCAAAAACGGTTTCAGCAGCGTGGTTCTCGGACTCTCGGGTGGCATCGACTCGGCGCTCGTCGCGGCGATCGCGTGCGATGCCCTCGGACCCGACAGAGTGTTCGGGGTCTCAATGCCGAGCGTCTACTCCTCCGAGCACTCGATGGATGATGCCTACGACCTCGCGGATCGCTGTGGCCTGTCCATCCGCACCGTCGCGATCGCCCCGATGGTTGAGGCATTTCACGAATCGCTCACCCTGACGGGTCTTGCCGAGGAGAACCTTCAGGCACGCGTTCGCGGCATCACGCTCATGGGCATCTCGAACCAGGAGGGCCACCTTGTCCTCACCACGGGGAACAAGAGCGAGCTCTCGGTGGGGTACTCGACCCTCTACGGCGACAGCGCCGGTGGGTTCGGGCCGATCAAGGATGTCTCGAAGACCTTGGTATGGCAGCTCTCCCGCTGGCGAAACGCCTCCGCCGAAGCCCGGGGCATGATTCCACCGATCCCACCCAGCAGCATCGACAAGCCCCCGAGTGCCGAACTGCGGCCCGGGCAGGTCGACAGCGATTCGCTCCCTGACTACGGAGTACTCGACGCGATCCTCGAAGGCTACATATCCGGCGATCAGGGGGCGGCCGAACTCGTTGCAGCCGGCTTCGACCAGGACCTCGTCGAACGAGTGCTCCGCATGACCGATGCCGCCGAGTACAAGAGGCGCCAGTTCGCGCCGGGCACCAAAATCTCACTGCGCGCTTTTGGACGCGACCGCCGGCTGCCGATCACCAATGGCTGGCGGGAGTCGGCCGGCTGACCGCCGATCTATGACTCGGGGGGTCGGTGCTTCTCGACGTACTCAGTGGCCGCCTCGGCCTCATACGATGCTGCCTCGCGCTGGACGAGTTCGTCCGCCGCGTCAACGGGCTTGGGCGCCACGCCCCGCTCCATCGCGGCAGTGGGCGGGCTGATGTGGGGCAGGAAGAAGCCGACGATGAGGGCCCCAACGACGACGACCACGAGGGAAATGATGAACGTGACGTGGGTCGCGCCGAGAAATGCCTCGAACGCCCCCGCTTGGAGTGTTGCGACAGTCGATGCCGGAAGACCATCGGCCGACGCCTGCCCGAGCACCGACACGGTCGCGATGATCGACTCGCTCGCAGCCTCCTTGGCGGCGTCAGGGAATTCCGGCGGCAGGCCATCGAGGGCCGGCGCGATGTTGCTCGCGTACTGAGTAGCAAGGATCGTCCCGATAATGGCAACACCGAGCGCCCCGAACACTTGGCGCACCGTGTTCTGCACCGCGGAGCCGGCCCCCGCCCTGGCCAGCGGCAGCACGTTCTGCATCACCGTCGAGCCTGGCGCGATCACGTTGCCCAAGCCGAATCCGAACACGAAGAACAGCACGAGCAGGAACCAGAGGGGGCTGTCGATGCGCAACTGTGAAAGTCCCAAGAGCGAGACCGTCACCAGCACGAGTCCCGTGGTCATGACCTTGCGGTAGCCGAATCGCGTCACCATCGCGGCGCTGCGCGGGGCTGCGAGAAGCTGCCCGACGGCGAATGGAAGGAAGCACAGGCCCGCGGTGAGTGTGCTGTAGCCGCGAAGGATTTGAAGATAGAAGGGCAGGGAGAACGTCAACCCGGAAAGGGCAAAGAAAGACAAGCTCACCGCGACGAGGCTCACCGCATAGCCGCGGTTGCGAAAGAGTGACACGTCGAAGCTCGCGTGCTCGCTGCGCGCCTCGAGGAAGAGGAAGAGCGCGATGACGAGAATGCCCCCGACGATCGGGAGGATGACGGCGAGGGCGAGCCAGTCCTTCGTCTCGGACGCATGAATGATGCCGTAAACGAGGAGGACGAGGCCGACCACTGAGATTGACAGCCCGGCAAAGTCGAGCTTGCGCGCATTCGGATTCCGGGTCTCGGGTACCACCCGGAAAATGGCGATGACGGCGATGATGACGATCGGCACGTTGATGAGGAAGACCGAGCCCCAGTCATTGCCCGTGAGCCAATTCGACCACTGCGGGTGCTCAAGCAATACGCCCCCGAGCACTGGGCCTAGTGCGATCGCCGCGCCTACCGCACCGGCCCAAGTGCCGATCGCCTTGCCGCGCTCGTGCGGCGGAAACACCACGGTAATGATCGCGAGCGTGGTCGGCAGGACCGCGGCACCACCCACGCCCATGACCGCACGGAAGCCGATGAGCATCGGGGCTGAGCCCGAGAAGGCACAGATCGCCGACGCCAATCCGAACAGGATGAGTCCGATGAGGAGTACTTTCTTGCGACCAATGCGATCCCCGAGGACTCCCCAGGTGAACAGCAGCGAGGCGAAAACGAGGATGTAGGAGTCGACCGCCCAGACAAGCTGCCCCTGGGATGCGTTGAGGTCACGCTGAATCGTCGGGAGGGCGATGTTCAGCACAGTGTTGTCGAGGACAACGATGAGCAGGCTCAGCACGAGCACCCCGAGAATGTTCCAGCGTCGCGGGTGGCCCTCCCCCGATGTCATCCAGCGTCCATCGTCCATGAAGTGCCTGCCCTCGTCGCCAAAAAAATCCCCAAACGCCTACCAATTGATGCGGCGACGTGGCACCATTATCCCTGTCCGGGGACTCCGCATGGGAGCCTCGAGAGTGGAGACTGAAATGTCTGACGAATTTAAGCTGCGCGCGCCCCAGGAAACCTTCTACGGCGCTGCCGTTGGTCGCCGTGTCACGATGCGCGACCTCGCCCAGGCGACCGCCCGTGGAGAGCGCTGGCCCATGATCACCGCGTATGACGCCCTGACCGCTGCGATCTTCGACGAGGCTGGCATTCCTGCCCTGCTCGTCGGCGATTCAGCGGCAATGGTCGTCTATGGCCATGACAGCACCCTGCCGGTCACGGTTGATGAACTCGTTCCGCTCGTGCGAGCGGTGGTGCGCGGGTCCAAGCGCGCGGTTGTCATCGCAGACCTACCCTTCGGCTCCTACCAGGAGTCGGTATCTCAGGCGCTGCGAACTGCATCGATCTTCATGAAGGAGGGTGGAGCCCACGCGGTGAAACTCGAGGGTGGCGCTTTCGTACTGCCGCAGGTCGAGGCGCTCGCGGCAGCGGGAGTGCCGGTGATAGGCCACCTCGGACTCACCCCCCAGTCGGTGAACCTCTTCGGCGGCTATCGCGTGCAGGGTCGTGGTGAGAGCGGGGACATGCTCATCCGCGACGCCAAGGCGATGGAGTCTGCTGGCGCCGCGGCAATCGTTCTCGAGGTCGTTCCGGCCGAATTGGCTGCACGGGTGAGCGAGATCCTCACCATCCCGACGATCGGGATCGGCGCAGGACCCGACACCGACGCCCAGGTCATCGTCTGGCAGGACCTCTGTGGCCTTACCGCAGGGCCGGTGCCGAAATTCGTCAAGCGCTACGCCGACATCAGGTCGACCATGGCCGATGCTGTGGGCTCGTGGGCGGCCGATGTGGCGTCCGGTGCCTACCCGGCGACGGAGCACGCCTACGCCTGACGCAGGCTGCCTGCTAGGTCGGACATCTTGGCCATTGTCGACTCGGTGAAGGGGGGCGGCCCGGGGCCGTTGTCCCGCGGTGAGTGCTTCCTCGAATTGCGTCGTCATCGTCGTTCGAACGGTCTCGCCATCGCGAGTTCCGTCCTGCACGAACGGCACGGCCTCGTGATGGGTCAGCAGGTACACGGCGCCGCGGCCTAAGCTCGAAGGGTCTAGACGTGCGGCGCAACCCCGGTAGCGACGCTCCCACACCGGGGTTGCGAAGGCATCGGTATCGCACACCAGGATCGGCCCGCCGCTCCCAGCCGCATCCTCCTCCGCCGCGCACTGCCGCTGCACAACCTCGACGAAGTCGGCAGCAGTCCACTCGACACCGAGGGGGCGTGCGATAGTCGTGGTCCCGGTGCTCTCCGCGCCCACGATGACGACCCTCGCCGCAAGCATCCGGCGAGTGTCGGGGCCCAGGGACGACCACGCCGCGATCGAGTCGGCTCGTACCACCGTGGACGACATGGGGACGCGACGGCGGTCCACGTCGACGAGCAGGTGCTCGACGCCGAGGTACTCAGCCAACTGGTCGACGTACCGTTCCGACGTCAAGGTCGAAGGGGGCTTCGTCGAATCCGGATCGCCCGACGATTCGATGGGCGTTTAAGCCGGCAGTCGCAGCATCCTCCAACAGGGCTGCCAGCCGGGCCTGCGGGTGCAGGGTGTCGCCCCCTCCACCCAAACAGAGCACCACCACCAAAGCCCGCGCAGCAAGCGCGGCCCCCAAGAGGTTCAGGTGCCCCGCGTGCGGGGGGGGGAGGGGGGTAGAACTTGCCGAGGACTAGCGCAGCCTCGGTCACGCCACGACCAAGGCCTGCACGCCCCGAGGAAGATCGAATACAGCAGGGCCGTGAGCCACCAGGACTGGAGGACCTTGCGGCCCTGCCCGTACGTGGCGAGCAGCGACAGCGCGGTCGTCGTCGCATCTGCGGCCGGGACTGTGCTCCCGGTGAAGGTGGTCAGCGCCCACTCCATCCAGTTCGCCCGCCGTACATGCAGCGCACTGCCCATCGGCCGACGTCGAAGCCAGTTCCACCAGCCGCACGCACCAAGCGCCCGTCACGAAGCCGATGACTTCGACTACTGTCACCCCGGCACCGAAAACCGTAAACACCTCGGACCACAGGACATCATTCAATGCCGTCATCGTCGCCATCATCGTTTCCTCAACCCACCTGCCAGCCACGTGGTCGGCGCGACTCCTCAATTCCTGCACTCGGCTCTCGGCGAAATCCTCAAGAACGGAGTTACCAGACATGGACGGATTCGACCCTTACGACCTCAGCCGCTTCGAACAAGCGCAAACGAACCAGTACCTGCAGGCGCTCTCAGAGATCCGCGGCGGCGACAAGCGGTCTCATTGGATGTGGTTCATCTTCCCGCAGTTCGACGGGCTTGGGTTCAGCGCCACGTCACGCTGGTACGCGATCAAGAGCGTCACCGAGGCCGAGGCATACCTCCAGCATCCGGCTCTCGGACCGCGACTGGTGGAATGCTGCCAGGCAGCGATCGACGTGAATGGTCTCTCCGCGTCTGAGATTTTCGGGGCACCCGATGACATGAAGCTTCGCTCGTGCGCAACGCTTTTCGCGCACGTGTCGGCTCCGGGCTCCGTGTTCGAGATCCTGCTCGACAGATTCTTCGACGGAGAGCCGGACCAAGCGACACTTCAACTCATTGACGCTCACTGACGCCTCCGCGAAAACTATGCATCAGAGGGGCCGCCCACCCCGTCCAACGTGATCCGCAACGCGAATGTCAGCGATTCCCTATACGTCGGTGACGCGTACCCCCGCGTGGCACTTGTATCGGCGGTTGATCGAGATGAGGTTCGCTGTCATAGCCTCCACCTGACCGCAGTTGCGAAGGCGACCGGCGAACACACCGCGCATCCCGGGGATCCGATTGGCAAGGGCCTGCACGATGTCGGTTGCCTCACGGTCATCGCCGAGGACGAGGACGTCCGTGTCGATGGAGTCCGTGGCCTCGTCGAGGAGGAGCACTGCAGAGATGTGATGAAAAGCGCCGACGACCTTGCTCTCGGTGAGAATAGATGCGGCCTGCTCGGCAGCGGATCCCTCGTCAACCTTCAGCGCGAACGCGCCCTGCTTGTCGAAGCCGAGGGGATTGACGCAGTCAACGACGACCTTGCCGACCAGCGCGGCACTGAGCGACCGCAGGAGGTCACCGTGGCCATCCCACGGAACCGCGACGATGACGATGTCAGCGCCCGTAGCGCACTCCTCATTGCTCGCACCATCGACGGTGCCTTCACCAGCGACGCCCACGCCAAGTTCATCCGCAGCAGTCTGCGCACGCGATGCGTCGCGCGATCCAAGGGTGACCCGATGCCCGGCCATCGCCAGACGTCGCGCAAGGCCACGTCCCTGCTCACCGGTGCCACCGAGCACACCGACCTTCAGTCCGGACACATCCGGGAGGTCACGGGGGTCTGCAGCCTGAGCATTGGGGGTTGAGTTCATAACTGCGCATCCTGCCACACTGTGGCGGTGACCCGCCTGCGCATGGACTTCACACCACTGCGTCAGTCGCGCGATTATCGGCTGCTCTTCTTCAGCGGCGTCATCACCTATCTCGGTTCGATGATCACCTATGTCGCTCTCCCCTTCCAGGTGGCTCATCTCACCGATTCATACCTCGCAGTCGGGCTCATCGGCTTGGTTGAGATTGCCCCGCTCATCATCTTCGGCCTCTACGGCGGTTCACTCGCTGATTCGATCGACCGCCGCATCATGGTTCTCGCAACGGAGTTCAGCGCACTGATACTCGTCGCTGTCCTCCTCGTGAACTCCCTGCTGCCAGAGCCCCAACTCTGGGTGCTCTACGTGATCGCCGTCCTGCTTGCCGCCAATAACGGACTCCAGCGACCATCACTTGATGCGATGACACCGCGGCTTGTGCCGCACGATCAACTCGCTGCTGCCGGGGCCCTCAACACGATCAAATGGAATCTCGGCAGCATCGTTGGCCCGGCGATTGGCGGACTGCTTCTGAGCGCAGGCGGTGCTGCATCGGCATATGCATTCGACGTCGTCAGCTTCGCCGTGTCCTTTCTTCTGCTGTGGCGACTGCGCGCACTTCGGCCACTCACGGACACGACGGAGAAGCCATCGCTCCATCACATCGTCGAAGGCATGCGGTACGCGGCGAGTCGAAGGGATCTGCTCGGCACCTACGCGGTCG
Organism: Bifidobacterium breve; assembly: GCA_945861925.1. Classification (GTDB taxonomy): domain Bacteria; phylum Actinomycetota; class Actinomycetes; order S36-B12; family S36-B12; genus WLND01. The sequence goes on from CAMAWO010000041.1 coordinate 11,099, forward strand.
ATCTCATCGCGATGATTTTCGCGTTTCCGTATGCGCTCTTCCCATTCCTCGCCGTCGAACTCGGTGCTCCTTGGGCGCTTGGACTTCTCTACGCTGCGAGCGCTGCCGGCGGTCTTATCGTGACGTTCACGAGCGGCTGGGTGCCGCGCATCAATCACCATGGACGCGCGGTCGTCTTTGGCGCACTCCTGTGGGGTGCTGGAATGGCGTTGGTTGGCGTTACGCAATCACTGTGGTTCGTGCTGTTCTTCCTCGCCGTTGCAGGCGCAGGAGACATGGTGAGCGGCATCTTCCGCGGACTCATCTGGAATCAGACTATCCCCGACGAGATGCGCGGACGCATGGCCGGCATCGAGATGCTCAGTTACTCAATCGGTCCACAGCTCGGACAAGTGCGAAGCAGCGCAGCCGCATCACTCACGAATTTGCGAATGTCTTTCGTGAGCGGCGGAGTGATGTGCATCGTGGGCGTCACCCTTGCTGCATTCACGATGCCGACTCTTTGGAAATATGACACGCGAAAAAGTGTTGATTTGCAAAGGGAATCTATGATTAAAAAATTTACTGCTGATGATTCCTCATCACAAGACGACAATGCCTGAAGCTTTCGCGACATTCCATTCCTCAAGAGCGACCGACACGAGCGAACTGCTCAACCTGTATTTGCAGCAAATATCTGACATGCTCTGTCAAAGTTCATCATGAGGCATCTGCACCGTGCAGATCCAACGACACGGGAGGCAACGTGGCGGTCGCTAAGAAAGCAACGGTTCGTAAGACAGTAGTGAAAAAGGCAGCGGTCAAGAAGGCACCCGCCAAAAAGGCACCGGCGAAGAAGGCCGTCGTAAAGAAGGCACCCGCCAAAAAGGCACCGGCAAAAAGGGCTGCAGTCAAGAAGGCAGCAGCAAAGAGGGCGTAATCGAATTCCGCCTCACCGACGAATGGCCCACACCAGCAGGTGCGGGCCATTCGTCGTCAGTGGAGCAGTTGGTTCAATCCTCGTCCGCGTCAAACGCCTCATTGCGGTCATGAGCCTTTTCGAGCGCGGCCCCAGCCTCGGCTTCCGTGGCATACGGCCCCATCCGCTCGGCATTCGCGCAGCCCCCCTCCGGTTCGACAGCCCTGTGTACCAGGCAGTAATACCAACTCATCGGAATCTCCTTTGCCTGCTCATCCCGTTGCGCACGTTGACGTTGCCACGACTCTACCGACGTCAGCGGGGGATCTAGACTTTGCATCATGTCAACTGCGATTCGAACCGAGCCACTACGACCCGGGCAGGTGACCGGCACGCGAACTGTGCCGGCTCCAATCGCCAGACCGGAGTACGTCGGCAGACCAGCCCCGACCCCCTATCGGGGCTCCGAGGTCAAGGACCTCGAAACAATCGAGGCGATGCGTATCGCCGGACGAATCGCAGCCGATGCCCTCGTCGAGGTCGGACGTAATGTGCGGCCAGGCGTCACGACCGATGAACTCGACCGAGTTGGTCATGAATTCCTCTGCGACAACGACGCATACCCGTCGACACTGGGCTACCGAGGCTTCCCCAAGTCGCTGTGCTCCTCGCTGAACGAGGTCATCTGCCACGGGATTCCCGACTCCACCGTTTTGCTCGAGGGCGACATCTGCAACATCGACATCACCGCATTCATCGGCGGGGTACACGGTGACACGAACGCAACCTTCCTCGTCGGCGAAGTCGATGAGGAATCACAGCTCCTCGTCGAGCGCACCCAGGAGGCAACGCGACGAGGTATTGCCGCAGTCGCTCCGGGGCGCCCGCTCAATGTGATCGGACGCGTCATCGAGAGCTACGCCCGGCGGTTCAACTACGGAGTCGTCCGCGACTTCACCGGACACGGGATCGGCACCTCGTTCCACACCGGACTTGTCGTCCCCCACTATGACGACCCTCGCGCCGACGTCATCCTCGAAGTCGGCATGACATTCACGATCGAACCGATGCTCACGCTCGGCACACATGACTATGACATGTGGGGCGATGGCTGGACGGTCGTGACAAAGGACCTCCGCAGGACCGCCCAGTTCGAGCACACGCTCGTCGTGACCGAGACCGGCTCAGAGATCCTCACCCTGCCCACCGGGGTCACAACCTGGCCGGCACCCGCCGGATCCTGACTCAACATCAACGATGATCCTGTCCGGCACGGGCACAGTGTGGCCACATGAAGTTCGTACCCTCGCAATCGACATCGGTGGGAGCGGGCTGAAGGCCTCTGTGCTCGATCAAGCGGGTCGGATGACCACCGAGCCTCAGTCGGATTCCCCGGGCTCGTCCGTCACGGTCGGGTCATCGAAGTTCCATCGCTCTCGCGGGCAGAGTATGCCGGTGATCGCGATCCTGAACTCGCACTCGCGTGGTCGGAGTTCGACCTCGGATCGGCACTCGCCGAACTGCTCGGTGTCCCGACAAAGGTAGTGAACGACGCCGATATGCAAGGGTGCGCGGTTGTCCAAGGTCAGGGCCTTGAATTCGTCATGACCCTCGGCACCGGCGTTGGAACTGCACTGTTCAACGAGGGAAGGCTGCTCCCGCATCTCGAACTCTCACACGGGCCGTTTCGCCGAGGTGAGACCACCGACGTCGCCCTCGGCAATTCGGCGCGGCAGGCCGTCGGGAATGAAAAGTGGACGAAGCGAGTGCGCAAGTCCATCGATCATTTCCACGAAATGCTCTGGTTCGATCACCTCTACGTCGGCGGCGGTAACGCAAAGCACTTGAGCGCAAGTGACGTCGGCCCGAAGGGGCGGCTAATTCTAAACTCCGCCGGGATTCTCGGCGGAGTGCGAATCTAGGATCTCCATACCGAGGATAGTTAGCAATTCAATCAACGCAAGTAACATGGCAACATGACGAACTGGCTTACCCTTGAGCAGCAGCAGTCATGGCGCGCCTGGCTCAGCGCCTCACGGCTCCTCGGCGATCAACTCAACCGTGATCTGCAAGATCAGCAGGGCCTGACCTCCGCCGACTACGAGATTCTCGTGTGGCTTTCTGAGGCACCGGATCGCCGCCTGCGCATGAGCGAACTCGCCGAGCGCACCCTGTCGTCACGCAGTCGCCTCTCACACCAGATCGATCGCATGGAGGGGGCCGGACTCGTCGCCCGTTTCGTCTGCACCGAAGACCGACGCGGCTCCTTCGCAGCGCTCACCGAGGAGGGCTGGTCGACCCTCGTGGCGGCTGCTCCAGACCACGTGGCAAGCGTTCGCTCGCATCTCGTCGACGCCCTCACCCCCGAAGAGTTTCGTGCCCTCGGCTCGGCATGCCAGAAGATCAGCGATCGGCTTCAGGCAACACAGGTCTGCCCGGATCAACCGCGGGATTGAGTCGAAGGTCCATCTCGACCGGGACCGGCGAGCAGCATGAACGCATCGTCAGTCGCCCCGTAACGCCGGCAACGGCAATGACGACGAGGAAGCCGATCGCCAGGATTCCGAGAACGATGTGCATCGCGACGCTACCCCGCCGTCGTCTTGTTCGCAGTCGCCTCGCGCATGATCGCGAATTCGGTGACCTGCCTGCCGATGGTTTCTAGCTGGGCCTTCGTCGCCGCGTCCTCACTGCCCTCGGTCAGTGACACGACCGCCGCATTCACCGATCCACCGAGCGGGGTCGGCCACGCCCGAAGCGCATGAGCGACCTGCCTCAACTGGTGCAGCGTCGACACTGTCGCCTGCCAGCCATAGGCAACAGCGATACAACCGACTGCTCGACCGTCGAGATAGGCGTGCTCATCCTTTGCGAGGTCCTCGGCATAGTCGAGGGCGTTCTTGATCATTCCGCTGATCCCTCCGTGGTAGCCAGGGCTGGCCACGATAACACCGTCAGCCGCACGGAGCGCAGCGACGAAAACGGACGCAGCCTCGGTTCGATCACTGCTCTCAGTGTCGTAGATGGGGAGCATGAGATCTCGGCCGGTGATGTACACCACGGTCGCCCCCGCCGCCTCCGCGCCCTTGCCTGCCATGCGAACCGCAAGCTCACTTGACGATCCCGGCCGCGTGCTGCCGCCGATCGCCACGATGTTCACCATGCTCCCCACCATTTCTCAGTAATTCTTGGATTGAAGCCCCACTCAATCATCGCCGCACAGTCTCCCCGCCACCTGCGCAAGCCGCACACCCTGCAGTCTGCACGCCTCGAGGGAAGAATCGTCCGGCGGTGCCCCACTTCGCGAGACCCATGACGCGCCATATGGGTTGCCGGTGACGCGAGCCACGTGCGGGTCGACATAGCCGAGCGGAACAATGATCGAACCCCAGTGGTAAAAGTGATTGTTCAAGGCGAGGATCGTCGATTCGAGTCCGCCGTGCGCCGTGGAAGCCGTGGTGAACGACGTGCACACCTTCGATGCCAGAGCGCCAGAGAACCACAGTCCCCCGGTGGTGTCGAGGAACGCCTTCAGCTGGCTTGCCGGGCCGCCGAATCGGGTCGGGGTTCCGAAGGCGAGGCCGTCGGCCCACGCAAGGTCATCGAGCGTCGCGATCTCATCTGCACTCGACTCCACGAACTGCTGCCACCTCGGGTTCGCGGCGATTGCCTCGCGTGACGCAGTCTCTACGACGCTCCGGACGATCACCTCGGCTCCCGACTCACCAGCCCCGCGCGCGAGAGCATGCGCCATCGACGCGACATTCCCGGTGGCGGAGTAGTAGATGACGGCGATGCGCGGGACGCTCAAGCGGATGGCCGCCTTGATCGCAGGCTCCAGGACGGGGGCTCTCCGAATCGCCGGCGATAGGAGGCGCTGAACCTGCCGAGGTGTGCGAACCCGCATTCGTGCGCTACGTGCGCAACTGTCACGACCTCAGGGTCCGCGGCCCTCAGAAGTTCTCGGGCGCGGTCAAGGCGCACCTCGCAAAGCAAGTCGAGGGGTGTGACGCCGAGGCCATCGCGAGTGATCGCTTGGAGTTGACGAATGCTCAGTCCGATCCCTCTCGCCATATCTGTGGCAGTCACCCCTGGCCCATGATGGTTGGTGAGCCACTCGTGCAGGGCATCGAGATGACGTCGCCCGCCACTTGCCAGCGGGCGGGCAGGGGCTCCAGAAGCCAAGACGAGTGCGGTGAGCAACTGATCCTCGACGGTGCCAAGGAATTGGTCGAGCAACGGTCCAGGAGCCTGGCTTGCCAGTGCCTTCGTCGCCGACCAGGCCCTTCGACATGCATGGGTGAGCATCGGCGAATACCCCTCTGAACTGGGACTCGGCACGGACTCGTCACCGAAAACCATCGACCGATGGTCTGAAACGCGCTCCTCATCAGCTGCGAACACCAGGGCACCGGCCCACGGATCAGGCCTCATGAGCGTTCGATCCTGAGGGGACAACAGGAACCCGTTGCTCTTCACCTCACCGCTGGGGGCTGAACCGAAGGTCACGTGCATCGGTCCCAGCGGCACAGTCGCCACGACACGACTTGCTGTCGGAGGCGACTCGACGATGACGTCGCCGCCATACCTGACGAATACGAGCATCGAGCTCTCCAATCGCACCATGCCGACGGCCCCGTCAAGGCGTGATCCGAGAGCCGTCACTTCATGGGGGGTTACCGCCGCGACCTCGTCGCGCAGGACCGAGGCTTGGCTGCTACGCACGAGACATTCCACGGGGTGCCGGACCGTTTCCGGTCGCCCGAGATGGCCCATCGTGCTTCTCCGTTCTCGATACAGAGTCGAAGGAGGTGCGATAGGCATCTTAGGTTGTCCGGTGGGCCGATGTACGCGCCTTAGCGGGGCAGTCGCACGCCCTTCGCCTCGAGCCGGGGCAGAACCTCCTGGCCGAAGTAGGGCAACTCTCCGGCGTAGTCGAGGAAGGCGACCGTCATGCCCGCGAAGCCGGCAGCGTGGTACCGAGCGATCTCATCGGCAACCTCGTCGGGCGTTCCGATGATGGGCACCGTGCCATGACCGGCCGCGAATCGGTCACGGAACATGAGGAGCATCTCGGGCGTGAATGACTGGGCATGTACCCCTTGGAGGGCCATGAGGTTATCGACTGCATCCCAGTCGGCCATTTCCTCCGCGTAGTAGTTGCGGAAATCGACGGCTTCCGCGTGGGTGGGCCTCACGACGCAGTGGCCGAGCGTGAACACGCCCATCTTCCGGTCGTACTCGCTTCGGGCCTGACTCGTAACCTGCTTGACGATCTCGGCACCGTCATCCGGCCCGCCCACGATCGTGAAGGCGAAGTCGGCGTTGCGTGCGGCGAACTCCCGGCCCTGCTTCGATGACCCGGCATTGAGCACCGGGAGGAGCCCGTCATGGGGCTTGGGCATGCCCTCAACATGCTGGAGCTTGAAGAACTGACCATCCCAGTCGAACTTGCCCGGGGTGGACCAGATCTTGCGCACGATGTCCCACCACTCCTGAGCGAATGCATAGCGGGCGTCATGATCTTGCGGAAGGTCGATCCCGAACGTGTCGTACTCGGGCTTGTTCCAGCCCGCCACGATGTTGATGCCAGCCCGGCCCTTGCCGATCTGGTCAACGGTCGCCATCTGCTTTGCCGCGACGATCGGATGATTGAATGCCGTGTGAATCGTTGCAATAAGAGAGATTCGACTGGTGTTTGCCAGGAGGCCCGCGGCCCAGGTGACCGGATCGAGGACACCCTCGTGGAAGTTCGTTTCGCCGCCGTAGCCGATCCAGCGAGCGATTGGCAGGAGGAAGTCGATCCCCACCTCGTCGGCGATCTTGGCCATTCGCACGTTGTCATCCCAGCTGCCGCTCCAACGATCGGGCGCCTTCGTCACGGCAAGGCCTGACGAGCAGTTGGCCGAGAAGAGACCGAGCTTAAAGTCCAAGCCATCGAGCAGTGCCTTGGTCATGGTTCCTCCGAACATGCGAGCCTGAGCAAACGGGACACCGTAAGGGTGCTCCGAAGCCGGTCAGTCGTCTATCCAGATCGCGCGGGATCGTATCCGAATAGCGCGGATGCCAACTCCTACTATTCTTCGAGGCATGGCTGGGAGCAACCACGACGCTGACGAGGCGTTGGCACGAACGGCCCGGCCCCAGTCCCTCATCATCACGACCTATGGGGCCTATAGCCGCCCAATCGGTGGCTGGTTCTCCGTATCGTCACTCCTTGCCCTCCTCGCCGAGGTCGGCATCGACGATCCATCGGTTCGAAGCGCTCTCTCGCGATTCAAGCGGCGGGGAGTCCTCACCAGCGAGCGGCGTGACGGCGTGGCGGGCTACGCACTCGGCGAATCGGCCCGGCGAACGTTCGACATCGGCGACTCCCGGGTCCTTGAGCGGCGCTTTCCGCCGCCGAACCGGGGTTGGGTGCTCGCCGCCTTCTCGATCCCGGAGAGCGCCCGCGATGTCCGCTACCGGCTCAGGTCACGGCTCGCGCGGGTCGGCTTCGCACAGGTCGGTGGCGGCCTGTGGATCGCACCCCGGCAACTTGAATCAGATGTCCGGTACATCGTCGAACTTCTCGATATCCGGGCCCATGTCGACCTATTCCTCGCCGAACATTCGGGGTTCCGGGCCACGCGAGAGGCAATAGGCCAATGGTGGAACCTCGAGGAGATCGGCGCCGCCTACGAAGAGTTCACCGCCGAGTACGCCCCACTCGCCTCCTCATGGGCGCGCACGCGCGTGACGCCTGATCCGGTCCGCGCCTTCTCCGACTACACGCGCGCACTCACCTCATGGCGGCCCCTGCCGTATATCGATCCAGGCCTGCCGCGCGAGTACCTGCCAAAGGCATGGGCCGGCGATAAGGCGACCGAGACCTTCTTCGCCCTCCACGACCGCCTTGCCCGACCATCGATGCAGTTCGTCGAGGAAGTGGCGAGCCGGTAACCCTCATCCGACGGCAATACGCATTATCGTCGGCCGCAAATATCACGCGATAACGATTGGTAGGATATCGAGCATGAGTCCATCTGGATACACGATCACCGTGCGACTGCGAGCCACCCCGGAGGTGCACGCTTCCGGAGCACTTGTGAGCGCTGTCAGCGGCACCGGGGCTGTGATCACCGGCCTCGACGTCGTCGATCCCGGACACGACAGCGTCACCATCGATCTCACCTGCACGACCGGTTCTCCCGATAATGGCGACGCCGTCAAGGCGGCCCTCGAGGCCATCGCCGGCTGCACGGTCGATCAGGTGAGTGATGCGACCTTCCTCATTCACCTCGGCGGCAAGCTCGAGATCGCCTCCAAGGTGCCGCTGCGCAACAGATCCGACCTTGCTCGGGCCTACACCCCGGGGGTGGCGCGGATCTGCATGGCGATCTATGAGAACCCCGAGTCAGCCCGAAACCTCACCATCAAGCGCAACTCGGTCGCCGTCGTCACAGATGGCACCGCAGTCCTCGGCCTCGGCGATATCGGGCCAGAGGCCGCGATGCCGGTGATGGAAGGTAAGGCCGCCCTCTTCAAGCGCTTCGCCGATGTCGACGCCTGGCCTATCGCCCTCGACACGAAGGATGTCGATGAGATCGTCCGCACCGTCGAGCTCATTGCCCCCGGGTTTGGCGGTATCAACCTCGAAGACATAGCCGCCCCACGCTGCTTCGAGGTAGAACGGCGCCTGCGCGAGAAGCTGAAGATCCCCGTCTTCCACGACGATCAGCACGGCACCGCGGTCGTCGTCCTCGCCGCGCTGTACAACGCCACTCGACTCGTCGGCAAGGAGATAGCCGATCTTCGCATCGTCATGACCGGCGCTGGGGCAGCTGGCGCCGCAGTCGCCCACCTGCTCCTCAACGCCGGAGCGACCGACATTGTTCTCTTCGACTCCAAGGGCGCCATCTATGAGGGACGCCCCAACCTCGATGCCGACCGCACCGTCCTCTCGACCCGCACCAACCCGCGTCTTCACTCGGGGAGCCTTCCGGAGGCAATGGTCGGCGCCGATGTCTTCATCGGCCTCTCGCAACCGAACATGATCACCGCTGATGACATCTCGGCCATGGCCGACCAGCCGATCGTGTTCGCACTCGCCAACCCAGACCCCGAGATCAACCCGGTCGAAGCGGCAAAGGTCGCGGCCGTCGTCGCAACGGGTCGTAGCGATTACCCGAACCAGATCAACAACGTGCTCGCCTTCCCCGGGATCTTCCGGGGCCTGCTCGATGCCGGCGCCTACCGAATCACCGATGACCTGCTCATGTCCGCCGCGCGAGCGATAGCCGACGCCGTGACCGATGAGGCACTCTCCGCCGCATACATCGTGCCGAGCGTGTTCGACGCGACCGTGGCCCCGGCGGTTGCGGCAGCGGTCATGGCGTCCTGCGAGCGCGACGCCGGGTAGATCGAGCATGAGGACGGGGCTGGCGAAGCGCGCCAGGATCGTCCTCTTCGCCGGCGATAGCACGTCGAACACGCGGATCGCGGAGCTCGTGCGCGTATCCCGTCCGACGGTGCTCCTGTGGCGCGACCGGTTCGACGAGCACGGCATCGACGGGCTGCACGACGAGGCCCGTGCGGGCCGTCCCCGGCAGGTGAGCCACGAGTGCATCGTCACCGCGAGGCTCGGCCTCCGCAACGCGACCATCGCCCGGTGCTGGCGCGAGTGCAGCGTCCAGCCATGGCACTCGGAGACCTTCAAGTTCTCCACCGACCCCGAACTCGTCGCCAAGGACTACCCAGGCCGGGAACTGCACCTCGTCATGGACAACTACGCAACCCACAAGAACCGCGAGGTCCGTGACTGGCTCGCCGACAACCCCTGCATCCACGTCCACTTCACCCCGACATCCGGATCATGGCTGAACCTGGTCGAGGTCTGGTTCGGCATCATCCAGAGCCGGGCCCTCGGCCGAGGCACCTTCACCTCCGTCACCGACCTCTCCACCAAGATCTGCGCATTCACAGGCGGCTGGAACGAGCGCTATCACCCATTCACCTGGACCAAGACCTCCGACCAAGTCCTCGCCAAGTCCTCGCCAAGTCCTCGCCAAGTCGAACCGTAAAAAGACTTCAAACACCAGCCCCTAGTACATCCTTCGTTGACTTGACTCGGTCGTTCGACGCGGGTGTGGGAGGAATGTTTGCGTTGCTCGAGTTAGTGCTGTTGAGGCCGACGCCCTGTTCGATCGCTTACTCGCCCCTGACTCGAGCCTTCCCCGTGGTTTCGTCTGGCGGCGCATTTACGAACCTGAGCAACCTCGGTGGGCTTCTTGCCGCAGTGCCAGCAAATCATCTCCACCCCCACCTGAGGTATTCCGCAGGAACGGGGGCAGACGCTTAATGACGCCCGATCTGGAAGGTCCGCCGTCCTCGCCCAAAGTCATTCCATCACGATTGCGGCAGA